>JAZKEM010000233.1:0-14378 GCA_040387055.1 Pseudomonadota bacterium
TCAACGCCCGGCATGCGCGCGAGATAGTTGATGAGCAAGGCGAGATCGCAAAGATCCGTCGTCCCCGTCATCGGCCCGCGATAAGCATTGACGTTCTGGCCGAGCAGCGTGATTTCACGCACGCCCTGCGCCGCAAGCTGCGCGCATTCGACCAGCACGTCGTCGAGAGGACGGCTGACTTCATGACCACGCGTATAAGGCACGACACAGAAAGTGCAGTACTTGGAGCAACCTTCCATGATGCTGACAAACGCCGTCACGCCTTCAGCGCGCGGCTCCGGCATGCGATCAAATTTTTCGATTTCAGGGAAGCTGATGTCGACGGCGGGCTTGTGGCTCGCGCGGGTTTCTTCCAGCAGCGCGGGCAGGCGATGCAGGGTTTGCGGACCGAAGACCAAGTCGACATGCGGCGCGCGCGCTGCAATCGCCTCGCCTTCCTGACTCGCAACACAGCCACCGACGCCGATGACACGGCCGGGCCGCGCAGTTTTCCACTCGCGCCAACGGCCGAGTTCGGAGAACACTTTCTCCTGCGCCTTTTCGCGCACGGAACAGGTATTCAACAGAAGGATGTCCGCTTCTTCAGGGACTTGTGTGCGTTCATACCCATGCGACTGCTTCAGCACATCGGCCATTTTGGACGAGTCGTACTCGTTCATCTGGCAACCATAGGTAATAAGGAACAGCTTCTTGGGCGGCAAAGTAGACATCAAAGCGCTATGCAAAACGGCCCACGATTATAGCTGAAGGCAGGGCGCCCCCTAGCCAAGCTTTTTGAGCCAGTCTGAAATGCCCAATTCAATGTCCTGATAAGCCGTCTCAAACGCTGATGGCGGACCCTGATACGGATCTTCCACATCCTTATTCTCACGCCATTTCAATATCTTATGGACGCGACCACGGAACTGCGGGTGACGTGAATTAATCCAGTTGCTGTGTCCCTGGTCCAGCGTCAGCACCAGATCATTGGCAGTCAGCAGCTCAACCGTGAGCTGGCGCGCGCGGTGTCCGCTCATGTCCAAACCATTGGCTTTGGCCACCAAACAGGCCGGTGGATCGGCTGGCCAGCCGACCATCGCGCCAACACCGGCAGAGCTGATATTGAAACCACGACCGGCCAATTTCTCGCGAAGCATGTACTCCGCAATTGGACTGCGGCAGATGTTGCCGGTGCAAACCACAATAATATTTTTAAACACTTATGGAACCAGGATCAGTTTGCCGGTCGCTTTACGCTCCAGCATGTCGCGCAATGCTTTAGGGGCATCGGCGAGTGGATATTGTTTTGAGACATGCGGCGTCATTTTGCCTTCCAAGAACCAGGCAAAAAGCTGCTGGAAATTTTCGGCGCTGACTTTAGGTTCGCGTGCAATAAACGCGCCCCAGAACACGCCGACCGCTGAAGCGCCTTTGAGCAACAGACGATTCACCGCAACTTCCGGAATCGTACCCGAAGCAAAGCCAATCACCAGATAGCGGCCGTTCCAAGCGATGCTGGAGAAACACTCCTGCGCCAAGTCGCCACCTACCGGATCATAAATAACGTCAGCGCCCTGCCCCTTGGTTAATTTCTTAACTGCTTCCTTGAGGCTTTCTTTGGAATAGTCGATGACTTCATCAGCACCATGCTCGCGGCACAGAGCCAGTTTTTCTGGCGAGCTGGCCGCTGCTATCACGCGCGCGCCCATCAACTTGCCGATCTGCACAGCAGAAAGTCCGACGCCGCCAGCTGCGCCCAACACCAATAAGGTTTCACCCGCCTTGAGTTGACCACGCTGCTTCAGCGCGTGCATTGAAGTGCCATAAACCAGCGGAAAGCCTGCCGCCTGCGCGTGCGTCATACCCTTGGGCAAACGAATCACCACATCACCCGCTGCAACCACTTCTTCGGCATAACCACCGACCGGCACAATCGCCGCCACTTCATCACCAACTTTCACGTGCTGAATCTTGGCGCCGACTTCCGTCACCGTACCGGCCACTTCCGCACCGGGAATAAATGGTGGTTCGGCCTTCATCTGGTACTTGCCCTGGATGATCAGCGTGTCCGGAAAATTAATGCCCGCCGCCTTCACCGCCACGCGTACTTCGCTGGGGCTTAAAGGGCGGCTTGGAACTTCTTCCAGAACCAAGGCTTCTGGAGGACCAAAGACTTTGCAAACAATCGCTTTCATTTAGATCTCGTTCTTTGTCACAGCGATGGAAGGAAATGCGCGGCCCGAATCTTAAGTGATTCCTGCCAGTTCTATTTTTAGATTCTTTTAGATAGCTCACACATTGAGGCTCAATCGCAATGCACAATAATGACTTCTAAACGAGTATAATTCTCGTTAACTATTCAGCCCGCCTCCGGCCGGTGCTCAAAAAATGAGCACTAAACCCTCTGCGCCAGCCAATTCTTCTTCATATTTCTACTATTCATTAGATGAGCGCCAACGACATAGAGCCTAGCTGGAGTACCGCGGACAAGGTCGTCATGGGCTTCATCGTTGGGCTTCATGCTGCAGCGATCGGGTACTTCGCGTACATGCCTGCGCCGGAGCCAGAGCCTATTCCGGTCGTCATGCAAATCTCGATGATCAGGCCGATGGAGGAACCTCCTCCACCAGAGCCCGAGCCGCCTAAGCCGCCGCCACCAATTCCGCCGCCACCGGTTAAAAAACCGCCGCCGCCTATTCCGGTTGAGCAGCCGAAGGTCGTTACGGAAGTCCCAGTGCAGGCGCCAATCCCGCCACCACCACCTGCACCTCCGGCACCACCGCCCCCACCTGCTCCGCCGCCTAAGCCGAGCAACGCGACTTATTTGATTGCCAAGCTGATGGTGAAGCCGGTCTATCCACGCAAAGCAATGCGTGACGGTATCGAAGGTAAAGTGACTATTCTCATCACCGTTGATGAGAAGGGCGTACCGATCGAAGCCAAGGTCACCAAGTCCAGCGGCAATTTTGATCTCGACAACGCAGCACGTAATGCTGCGATGAAGTACATATTTGTACCGCAGATGTACAACGGCGTCCCGGTCAGAAGCCAGGGCCTCCAAGATTTTGTATTTAACCTTAACGAAGGATAAGTCCCATGCATTCCACTTCCGCATTGACCCAAATGGGCTTCGGCCACTTGCTGCAAAACGCAGATCTGATCGCTTTGATCGTTCTGGCGTTGCTGCTGCTGATGTCCGTCGGCAGCTGGTACTACATCATCACCAAAAGCATCCGTGCTTATTCGGTCAAAGCTGAAGCCGATCGCGTCGTACAAGCTTTCTGGGACGCTCCATCACTGCGCGAAGGCGTAGCGTTACTTGAGAAAGAATCTCCAACCGAGCCCTTCTCCAAAATTGCACTCGACGCCGCCAACGCAGCGCTCCAGCACGATCGTCATTCCGGTGGCCGCCTCGGCGCCAGCATGAGCCGTGGCGAATTTGTGGTGCGTGCACTCACGCAATCCGTGAATCGCGAAAACGCCCGCCTTGAAATTGGCCTCACCGTTCTCGCCACCACCGGCAACACTGCCCCCTTCGTTGGTTTGTTCGGCACGGTGTGGGGCATTTACCACGCGCTGATCAAAATCGGCATGACCGGCGAAGCCTCGCTGGACGCCGTTGCTGGCCCAGTCGGTGAAGCACTGATCATGACCGCCATCGGTCTGGCCGTTGCCGTACCTGCAGTACTCGGTTACAACTTCCTCGTGCGTAACAACCGCGTGATCGCGGGCAAGTTCGACAGCTTCGCGCATGACCTTGAGCAGTTCTTTGAAATCGGTGCGGGCGCCGCAGCCGAAGAGACGGAGAAACGCTAATGGCGTTCAGCGCTGGCGGAGGCCAGAACCACAACCAGCCAATGTCGGAGATCAACGTCACCCCGTTGGTCGACGTGATGTTGGTGCTGCTGATCATCTTCATGATCACGGCACCGTTGATGACACACAAGATTCCTATCAATCTGCCTCAGGCATCGACGGTCAAGAATCCGGAAGAGCCCAACATCATCACGCTGGCGCTCACCGCGGACGGCAATTTGTACTGGAATGATATCGCTGTCACCAAGGAAGATTGGAAAGCCCGTATCGAACAAGCCGCAACGCAAAAGCCGCAACCTGAGTTGCAGCTCCGCGCCGACAAGATCACTCAGTACCAAGTACTGGCCGAGATCATGGCGGACGCACAAAATGCTGGCATCACCAAGATGGGCTTTATCACCACGCCGGTTAAAGGCAAAAAGTAAAAATACGTAAAACCAAGCAAAACTAAAGGGCGGCCCTAGGGTCGCCCTTTTTTATGAGGGATTTATAAACGCGAGTCGCGGTACAGTGACGTTGTGAATAGCGAAATAAACACCGCGCCGCCGCATATTTCAACCGAGCCAGAAAGCACGGCCGCACCCCATTGGGCAGCCCATTTTTTATCGCGCGTCTGGCCTTATCTCGTCGCCATCAGCGCAGTCGTTGCCAGCACCGCCCTCTCTAACGCACTAGATATCTGGCTCAGCGTCGGCAGCCTCACGCTGATTTATCTGACTGGCGTATTGATCGTAGCGATGCGCCTCGGTCTTGGTCCTTCGCTGTTGTGCGGCGTCCTCAGCTACGCCGCTTACTCGTATAGCTTCTCGCTGCCGCTGCACACGCTCCATCTCGCCAGTTCACAAGATTGGTTGGACCTCGGGGCATTCATGGTCGCCGCGATGATCACCGGCACACTGGCCTCGCAGGTGCGCAGTCAGCTCAGCGTGATTCGCGAAACCGCGCGGCAAAATCATCAGCTCTACGATTTCACTCGCGGCATCGCCAGCGCCATCAATCGCGAGAAACTCGCCGAGCTGGTTTGCCAACATGTTTCCGCAACGCTGAACTGCAACACCATCATGCTATTCGCCGGTGGCGCCGATCATCTTGAAAGCACGGCAAGCTCTGCACTCGCAAAAGCTGACGCTCACGCCGCAGAACACTGCTTCACCACTCGCGACACCCTTCATGCCGAAAGTGGCTGGAGCTTTGTGCCTCTCGCGGGCAGCAAACAAACCCTTGGCGTGCTCGGCATCAAACTGTCCACGCCACATGCGCTCAGCCAGAACCTCACTTATCTGTTGCTAGCAATGCGCGACCAAGCCGTGATTGCCTTGGAGCGCATCAACCTCGCTGCGCACATGGAGCAAACACAACTGCTCAAAGAAACCGAGCGCCTGCGTGAAGCCTTGTTGTCTTCGGTGTCGCACGATTTACGCACGCCACTTGCGAGCATCATCGGCGCAGCCACCACTTTGCGTGATCTCGGCAGCGAGCTGCGCGACAGTCAGCGACATGATCTGCTCGACACCGTCATCGACGAGTCCAGCCGTCTCAATCGCTTTGTGCAGAACCTGCTGGACATGACGCGCATCGGCTACGGCGCACTCAAACCCCGTGCGGCGTGGGTTGATCTGCGTGAAGTGGTTGGCCCCGCGATTCGCTCACTGAGCAATGCTTATCCGGAGCATCGCGTCACCCTTGATATCAGCGATGCACTGCCACAAGTCTGGACTGACGCAGTGCTGCTAGAGCGCGTGTTCTTCAATCTGCTCGACAACGCCGCCAAATACGCGCCCGCCAGCAAACCCATCACGCTCACCATCCGTGCTGAAGCACGGCAGGCCATCATCACGATTGAAGATCACGGCCCCGGCATCCCTCCCGCCCAGCGCGAACAGGTATTCGACATGTTCCATCGCGTACAGCGTGGCGACACCTCGCCCGCTGGCACCGGCATGGGCCTGGCGATTTGTCGTGGTCTGATGTTGGCACTTGGTGGCAATATCGTTGTCCAAGCAGGCGCCACTACTGGCACCCGCATGATTCTTACCCTTCCGCTCACAGCCGCAGAGTCCGTATGAAATCCTCCCAAATCCGCATTCTCATCGTCGACGACGAAGCCCAGATCCGCCGCTTTCTGCGCATTGCGCTGGAAACGCAGGGTTACGAAGTGATCGAAGCCGCCAGTGGCCGTGAAGGCCTCAGCCAGTTCGCCCAGCACCCGCCGCAACTCGTGCTGCTGGATCTAGGCCTGCCCGATCTCGACGGCAAGCAAGTACTGAAAGATCTGCGCTCACGCAGCAATGTGCCAGTAATGATTTTGTCGGTGCGTGAAGACGAAGATGAAAAAGTCGCCGCACTCGATGCAGGCGCTAACGACTACGTCGCCAAACCCTTCGGCGCTGCCGAACTCTCCGCACGTATCCGCGCTGTGCTGCGCGCGCACAACGGCCATCAGGCTTCGCAGCCTGTATTGCGCTGCGGCGATCTCACCATCGACGTCAGCCGTCGCGAAGTCACAGCCGCTGGCAAAGCCGTAAAACTTTCGAAGAAAGAATTCGAAATTCTGCACCTGCTCACTCACAACGCTGGCCGAGTGCTAACGCACAGCTACATCCTGCACACGCTGTGGGGTCCAGAACACGAACACGACACGCAATATCTGCGCGTCTACGTCGGCCAACTCCGCGCCAAACTCAACGACGATCCGGCCAAGCCGCATTACATCGCTAATGAACCCGGCGTTGGGTATCGTATGCTGGATCACGCCGTTTAAATAACCGGAAAATCCAATATGGCCAATGAAGAGTTCATGCATCTGCAGCACAGCGAATCTGTTGTTGCGCAGATGTCGGCGACCATCTTTGCTGGCCTGATCCAGAAGCAGGACCTCAACGCTGGCACTGAAGATGCACTGGTTGAAAAATCCGTGACGATTGCCATCAAGCTCGCAAAGCGTACGGACCAGTTGGTTAAAAGCGATGAAGAGTGGGTGAAGAAGGAAGCGGGCTCGGCGTTTTTGACTGGCTAAAGATTTCATCGACCCATTCGAATGAAAGATTTCGGCAGCTACGACTACATCATCGTTGGCGGTGGTACAGCGGGCTGCGCGTTGGCTAATCGCTTGTCGCAGGACCCGGATGTTTCGGTGTTGTTGCTCGAAGCGGGCGGCAAGGACAACTGGATATGGATCCACATTCCGGTTGGCTATCTCTACTGCATCGGCAATCCACGCACCGACTGGTGTTATCGAACCGAAGCTGAGCAAGGCTTGGGCGGACGTTCAATCCTCTACGCACGCGGCCGCGTACTCGGTGGCAGTTCGTCGATCAACGCGATGATCTATATGCGCGGCCAGACGCGTGACTACGACGAGTGGGCACACTTGAGCGGCGACGATTCCTGGCGTTGGGATCAAGTACTGCCGCTGTTCAAGCGCAGCGAAGATCATTGGCGTGGCGGCGACGCCTTTCACGGCAGCGGTGGTGAGTTGCGCGTTGAACAACAGCGCTTGCGTTGGGACATCCTTGATCGCTTTGCAGATGCTGCGGAACAAGCTGGCATACCGCGCACAGATGATTTCAACACCGGCGATAACAATGGCTCCGGCAAATTCGAAGTCACGCAACGACGTGGTGTTCGCTGGAATGCGGTCAAGGCATTTTTGCGCCCTGCACTCAAGCGACCCAATCTGCGCATCATCACCGGCGCACTGATCGACAAGCTGAGTTTCGACGGCACGCGCGTCAGCGGCGTCGAGTTTGTATTGAACGGCGAACGCATGCTGGCAACATCGCGCATCGAAACAGTGTTGGCCGCAGGTTCCATCGGCTCACCGGCGATCTTGCAGCGCTCCGGTATCGGCGCCGCATCGCAACTCACAGCAATGGGCATTCCGCCGAAAGCGGATCTGCCTGGCGTTGGTGCCAATCTGCAGGATCACTTGCAGCTGCGCTCGATTTACCAGATTGAAGGCATCCGCTCGCTCAACCTGCTCGCCAACAGTCGCTTCGGCCAGATGAAGATGGGGCTGGAATATCTCTACCGTCGCGGCGGCCCGTTGAGCATGGCGCCCAGTCAGCTTGGCGCATTCACCCGATCTGATCCGACTCAGGAAACGCCGAATCTGGAATATCACGTGCAACCGCTGTCGCTCGACAAGTTTGGCGATCCGCTGCATCGCTTCCCAGCATTCACCGCGAGTGTCTGCGCACTACGACCGACATCGCGCGGCAGCGTCACGATCATTTCACGCGAAGCCGCCGACGCACCGCAAATTGCACCACGTTATCTCTCCACCGATGCGGATCGCAAAATCGCAGCCGATGCGCTGCGCCTGACCCGCCACATCGTCAGCATGCCCGCGCTGGCGCCGTACAAGCCAAAGGAATATCTGCCGGGCCCGCAATACGACAGCGATGAAGCGCTCGCCATAGCCGCTGGCCTCGTCGGCACTACGATTTTCCATCCAGTCGGCACCTGCAAAATGGGCCGTGCTGATGACGTCAGCGCCGTAGTCGATACGCGCCTGCGCGTGCGCGGCGTGCAAGGCCTGCGCGTCGCTGATGCTTCGATCATGCCGACCATCACTTCGGCCAATACCAATGCGCCAACGTTGATGATTGCGGAGAAGGCTGCGCAGATGATTCGCGAGGATCGCATCCAACGCTTCGCACAATAAAAAACCGCGCAGCTGCGCGGTTTTTTATTGCAAACATTCAGCACTCAGAATGGAATGTCATCATCTTCGAAGCCGTGATCAGGTGGTGCCGACTGCTGCGGAGGAGCTGATGACTGCGGGCGTGATGACGAACCGCCACGTGAGTAACCACCGCCGCCGCCATTACCGCTCGGTGCAGCGCCGCCGCCGTCCATGCTGCCGGTGCCGCCGCCTGGGCGACCATCGAGCATCTGCATGTCGTTGACGATGATTTCGGTGGTGAAGCGATCCTTGCCGGTGTCCTTGTCCTGCCACTTGCGCGTGCGCAGTGAGCCTTCGACATAGACCTTGCTGCCCTTCTTCAGGTACTGCGCAGCAATTTCCGCCAGCTTGCGGCGGAACACCACGTTATGCCATTCGGTGTGTTCTTTCTTTTCACCGGAGGCCTTGTCGGTCCATGATTCGCTGGTCGCGATGGTGGCGTTGGCAACGGCGTCTCCGTTAGGGAAATAACGCGTTTCCAGATCCTTGCCGAGGTTGCCGATCAAAATGACTTTATTTACGCCACGTGCCATATCTTCTCTCCTGAATAAAACTGAGCGTTTCAACCGCCGCTCAATATAAGAACCGCCTAATTTTCAATCTGTGCTGGCAGCGCTGATTGCATCCCGTATGCAATGACGAGCCAGATTACCGGCAGCATTGCTGCAACAGCAAGCACGGCCGCAGCGCCGTGATGCGCCAGCGTCCAACCACCTAATGCGCCGCCCAGGGGCTGACCCAGAAATTGTGCGGTGGCGTAAACGCCGAGGGCCGCGCCCTTTTGATCTGGCGGTGCCTGTCGCGAAACTCGCGAGGGCAGCAGACCTTCCAACAAGTTAAAAGCCAAGAAAAACAGCGCAAGCCCGCCGATCAGGCCAACAGGGCCAGACCAGTTTCCGGCGATAAACAAGCCGAGCCCGAGCGTGATAATCGCGCCCAACATCAGCTCGCGTGCCGATCCACGATCCGCCTGACGCATCAACGGCAGCGCAAAAATCAGTGTGCCGACCAAAACCGGCAGGTAAATCTTCCAATGCTGCGGCGCGGGCCAGCCGAACTGCTGTTCGATCAAAGAAGGCACGGCCATAAATACGCAGGGAACAATGGCATGCAAAATCATGATGCCGCCATTCAGACGCAGCAGTTCTTTGTCTTGAAACGCGCCGCCAAAGCCACCGGCACGATTGGTCCGAGTTGCCGTGACCTCGGGATTAGGCGCCGCCCACCAAATCAGCGGCAATGACAGCAGCGCCAACACCGCCGTCATCTGGAAAATGCCCGGCACGCCAATCATGCCGTCAGCCACTGGCCCAAGGATCAGTGCCAATACAAAGGCGAAGCCCATGCCTGCGCCCATCACCGCCATGGCGGTAGTGCGAACCTCAACACGGGTCACGTCCGCGAGCAGCGCAGTGACAGCGGAAGAAATGGCGCCCGCGCCCTGCAGCGCGCGGCCCAAGGCAATGATTTCAATACGATCCGAAAGGCCAGCTACCAAGCTGCCCACCGCAAAAACCGTCATGCCGATGGCAATCACCGGACGGCGACCAATTCGGTCGGACAAACGACCCAGCGGAATTTGGAATAAAGCCTGTGTTAAGCCCGAAACGGTCAGCGCAAAAGCGATGGTCTGTGGGCTTGGGCGTCCGGAAAGATCGTGCGCATAGAGCTCGAACACCGGGAGAATCATGAAGACGCCCAGCATTCGCAACGCGTAGATCGCGCCGAGAGTCAGGGTTGCACGCCATTCCAGGGAGTTCATCAGTATTTTGCGTTCTATAAGGTGCCGGCAAGATTCTGCACGGTCTGGTCGGTTGGTATGGGTGCTTAACTAAATGCCATTCGGCTTGCGTATAGTAGTTGATTCGCTTGTTTTTGGCCGCATAAACAGAGTCTATGGATAAGATCAGCATTCGTGGGGCCCGCACCCACAACCTCAAAAATATTTCTCTGGACCTGCCGCGCGACAAGCTGATTGTGATTACCGGCCTGTCCGGTTCAGGCAAGTCCTCGCTCGCCTTTGACACTCTCTACGCTGAAGGCCAGCGCCGCTACGTCGAATCGCTGTCGGCCTACGCCCGCCAGTTCCTCAGCATGATGCAGAAGCCCGATGTGGACAGCATCGAAGGCCTCTCACCGGCGATCTCAATTGAGCAAAAATCAACCAGCCACAATCCGCGCTCAACCGTCGGCACCGTTACCGAGATTTACGATTATTTGCGCTTGCTGTTTGCCCGCGTCGGCACGCCACGCTGCCCGGATCACGATGTAGCGCTGGAAGCGCAATCCGTCAGCCAGATGGTCGATCAGGTGATGGCACTGCCCGAGAACAGCGCATGGATGCTGCTCGCCCCTGTCGTGCGCGGCCGCAAAGGCGAACACGCGGAATGGTTTGATCAGATGCGCGCACAAGGTTTTGTGCGCGCACGCGTCAACGGCAAAGTTTATGAGCTGGACGAAGTGCCAGAGCTCAATCGAAAGCTCAAGCACGATATCGAAATCGTTGTCGATCGCTTCAAGGTTCGTGCTGATGTGAAGCAACGCCTCACAGAATCTTTCGAAACCGCACTGCGCTTATCCGATGGCCTTGCCATCGTCGTGCCACACGGCGCAGGCGATGAGACGTTCGCATTTTCCTCACGCATGTCCTGCCCGCACTGCGGCTACTCGCTGGAAGAACTCGAACCGCGTCTGTTCTCGTTCAACAATCCAACCGGCGCCTGCCCTAAGTGTGATGGCCTTGGCGCGATGCAAGTGTTCGCCGAAGATCGCGTTGTGGCGCATCCAGAACTTTCACTCGCCGCAGGTGCTATCCGAGGTTGGGACAAACGCAATCCTTACTACTGGCATTTCGTCAGCTCACTCGCCAAGCACTACAAGTTTGATCCGGATGAGCCGTTTGAATCGCTGTCAGAAAAAACCAAACAGGTCCTTCTCTATGGCAGCGGCGAAAACAAACTGCCGTTTGAGTATCCGGATGAGCACGGCAAGGTCAGTACGCGTTCACATAAGTTTGAAGGCATCATCCCGAATCTCGAACGCCGTTATCGCGAAACCGAATCTGATGCTGTGCGCGAAGAGCTGTCGAAATATCTCGCGAACCAGTCTTGCCCTGAGTGCAAAGGCGAGCGCCTGAATCGCGCCGCACGCAATGTTTTTGTTGCGGGCCGCAATCTACCGTCGCTGACACAGCAATCCGTGCGCGAGTCCGAAGCCTTCTTCAAACAAATGAAGTTGCCCGGGCACAAGCAGGAAATCGCAGAAAAGATCATCAAGGAAATCGGTGCGCGTCTTGGCTTCTTGAATAACGTCGGCCTCGATTACCTCACACTCGCACGCAGCGCTGAAACTTTGTCAGGCGGCGAATCGCAGCGTATTCGTCTCGCCTCACAGATCGGCGCGGGTTTGGTCGGCGTGATGTATGTGCTCGACGAGCCCAGCATCGGTCTGCACCAACGCGACAACGAACGTCTGCTGGAAACCCTGATCCGCCTGCGCGATCTCGGCAACACTGTGATCGTGGTCGAGCATGATGAAGACGCCATTCGCAATGCCGATTACGTCGTCGACATTGGCCCCGGTGCAGGTGTACATGGCGGCCGCATCGTCGCCCAAGGCACGCCCAAACAAATTGAAAGCGCGCCGGAATCTGTCACCGGCCACTATCTCTCCGGCGCAACCAAAATCGAAGTACCGAAAATTCGTACGCAGCGTCAGCCTGGCAAGGATGTGGTCTTGCGCGGCGCACGTGGCAACAATCTCAAGCGCGTCACGGCTGAGATTCCTTGCGGCCTCATCACCTGCGTCACTGGCGTTTCCGGTTCCGGTAAATCGACGCTGATCAACGACACGCTCTACGGTTATGCCGCGCGTATGCTCAATGGCGCTGGCACGCAGCACGCCGCCTGCGATTCGATTGAAGGACTTGATCATCTCGATAAAGTCATCGACATCGATCAATCACCGATTGGTCGCACACCACGCAGCAACCCGGCGACGTACACCGGCTTGTTCACGCCGATTCGTGAATTGTTTGCAGGCGTACCCGAAGCACGCGCACGTGGTTACGAAGCTGGTCGCTTCAGCTTTAACGTTAAAGGCGGTCGCTGCGAAACCTGTGAAGGCGATGGCGTGATCAAGGTCGAGATGCACTTTCTACCTGACGTCTATGTCACCTGCGATACCTGCAAAGCCAAGCGTTACAACCGCGAGACCTTGGAGATTCGCTACAAGGGCAAGAGCATTAACGAAGTGCTTAACCTCACAGTTGAAGACGGTCTCGAATTCTTCAAAGCAGTACCAGCGCTACGTCGCAAACTAGAAACGCTGATGGACGTTGGCCTGAGTTACATCACACTCGGCCAGAACGCGACGACGCTCTCCGGTGGTGAAGCACAGCGCATCAAACTCGCCAAAGAACTCAGCCGTCGCGATACCGGCCAGACGCTCTATATCCTTGATGAACCCACCACCGGCCTGCACTTCCACGACGTTGCGCAGTTGCTGAAAGTGCTGGAACGTCTGCGTGATCACGGCAACACCGTCGTCATCATCGAACATAATCTCGATGTGATTAAACGTGCTGACTGGATCATTGATCTTGGTCCTGAAGGCGGCAACGGTGGCGGCGAAATTGTCGCAGCCGGCACGCCAGAAGATGTGGCGAAGGTGAAGCGCTCGCACACCGCGCGCTTCCTCAAACCGCTGCTTAAGGCGTAATGGCCGAGAACACGATCAGGCTTTCCGAGTATTCCTCGGTCGTGTTCTTCGTTGGCGCGGGAATGTCCGCAGAATGCGGCGTGCCGACTTACCGCGGCGCAGGCGGCATCTGGGGACAATATCGTTATCAGGACTTTGCCTGTCAGCGTGCTTTCGATGCTGATCCAAAACGCGTTCTGGATTTTCACGAAGTACGTCGCGAAGCTGTGCTGGCCTGTAAGCCGCACACAGGTCATTACGCCTTAGCCCAATTACAAGCCGCTCATCCGCGACTGCATGTCATTACCCAGAATATCGACGGCATGCTGCAACGCGCTGGTGTCGATGTCGACGCTGAATTACATGGATCGCTGTGGAGAATGCGTTGCACAAAGCACGGCATTCGCGAAGACGTTGCTGCCGGTCACTTCAGTGCACGTCGTTGCCCGGAATGTGATGCTTGGTTACGGCCAGACATCACTTGGTTTGAAGACGCCGTCAATGAAGAGGTATTCGCCAAAGCCGGAGAGTTGATTGCCACTGCAGAGCTTTTTATCTCTGTAGGCACTTCAGCCGCGGTTTATCCGGCCGCCAATTTCATTCCGCTGGCACGTCGCGCTGGCGCACGCATGATCGAAATCAATCCCGAACGTACCGAAGCTTCGGCACTATTCGAACGCTGCCATGCACTGCCCGCAAGCGAAGCGCTGACAACCTTGTTTGTGTAGGCGGCTTAAGCCACCAATCACAACCAATGCAGTAGCGGTCGCGGCGCAGCCCCCCCTTTTGGCTAGTTGTAACCGTCGCTGATTCCTTTAATGTGACGCCTGAAAGAGCCTCATCAGAAGGCTCATTCAGGGAGTTGCTTTTAATTGGGAGGGACCATGACGAACGCGCAAAGCCTGACGGCAGAGCAGGCGCTGCAGCTGCACAAACAATTCCTGCTGGATATTTTGCAGGACATGATGAAAGTGTTTGAAACCGGCGATGCCGGAGTTGCTCGCATGATCCGGGGCCTGCAAGTCTATTGGGACTCAAACCATCAGCGCAGCGCGACTCGACGCATGGTGCACGGCGTTCTTTCTGGCACTCATCACGAAAACAATGCCGAGACCATGGGGCGTCCTTTTTTGATGATGCTTCGTGCGGAACTGCAAGCCAGCAATATTCAGAATGTCGAAACACTCGCGCAAGAAAT
>JAZKEM010000234.1:0-8837 GCA_040387055.1 Pseudomonadota bacterium
CAAGCCAGCCGTGTTGATCTACGGCACGATTCTGATGTCCTTGGCATTGGCCGCAATCGCGCGTTGGAACGTAGCGCCGACAGAAGCAGCACGTCTCGCTCTTATTGGCGCAATACTGTTTGTGATTTCAGATTCCGCACTGTCTGTACGTAAATTCGTCGGCAGTTATCGCGGTGCGCAAGCCTTGATTCTCAGCACCTACTGGTCAGCAATTGGATTGATGGCGTTTTCGCTGACGGTTTAAATCCGTGGGATTAGGCTCACGATTTTGCGAGCGCCCATCGTGCGCCTAAGAATCCTGCAATTCCTGAAAGCGGAATCAGCAAAATCGTGATGCCTAATCCGACAAACCCGCAAGCTATGGCAGGCAGCGTAAATTCTTGATTGCACGCCGTGCTGGATACCGCACCCAGATGGCCGACCGCCCACACCAGCGTGAGATAGGCCGCCAAAATTCCAGCAACAATGCTGACAAGCGTTTTCATTGCGTGTCTTAAAGATGCTTCATGAATTCAGGCGCAGAATCCCAGCGATCATGCATGCCATCGACGTAGGTGATCGGAATCTGCGACAACTCTTCTTCCGTCACTCCTTCTAGGCAACCGATGTTGATGCCATACATCTTGCCAACTGGTGCGGTCGGTCTTCAGAATTTCTGGCCTTTAATTCTTGGGCGTAATTAGATGGCTTTGCGAATGCTGTTATGAAAGTAGTTATTTAGTGAACTTGTTCAAATTATCCATAATCGAACTATTAACAAAAGCTGTCGCCGAAGAAGGGCTGTTAGCGTCTGTCTCTAGCAGTTCCGATCCATCTTCATCAGTAAAATAGCCATCATTGTTCCTGTCGCGCCTAATCTGAAACTGTAATTTATTGGCTTTTGGAATCCACTGAGAAGTTATAACGGTTGCATTCGGCGGGGTGAGTGCTTTTAGCGAAACTCCTGATAAGTCGGATTCATATGCAACAAGCGCGTCGCTGTAGTTGATTCGTCCGTCATGATTTGTATCCTCACTTCTAATTTTCCAAAGTAAGTGACCGCAAGGAGTGCCACCCTCTCCCGCAGAACATTTATCACTCGGCAATGAGACGGACACGACCTGACTTGGGCCCTTCAAAAGTAGTGTCTGTGCATTGGTCGCTAGATTTCGCACAATGACATTGAAGACGCGATTGGCCCCGACATATTCGCTGATTGTGCAGTTACTGAAACCGGCTGAGTCATATGAAGAAAGTTTTGGACTCTGCAGAACAGCATCCTTCTTCGAGTCGTCAGCCACGACGATGCCGACTGGGATGTACTGAAATTTTCCAGAAGCTTCAGTTTCTGGCGGGCAGAAGATTAGATTTTGAACTACGGGCTTGGTGTTGTCGTTCTTAACAATGACTCCTGATGGTTCAGGTGAGCGTGCCATAACGGCAAGAAATCCAGCTAGCACGACTGCTCCAAGCAAAAATGACGTGCCCACTATTGCGATGACGACTTCGTTATATCTTGATAGCTTCATTGGGATCTCAACTTTGGGGGGCATCAATAAACGATATGCAACATGTAGTGGCTTATGAATTGAAACTTAAGCTGAGGCATGGGGCCGGGGCCGCCTTCTGCGCACTGTATAAAACACTTCATCCTGTGCAGTCGGAACCTCTTATAGGATAGATGTTCTGAACAGAGGCATGATAGTAGTACTTGTGATTCTTCCAGTTTAGGCCAAGATTTTCATAGCGAGATATTTATGAATAAGATTTTGTTGGGTACCTGCAGTGCATTGCTTGTTGCAGCGTGCAGTACGCCTGCGCCGCAGACCAATGAGGCGGTTGCTCGTATCCATGTGCCTGCCAGTAAGCCTGCGCTGAGTTCTGGCCCTCAGTCAGGCATTGAGACTGGCAATGCAGACCAAGCGGTTCGCTCGCAAGACGATTTATATCGTGCAGTGAATGGCAAATGGTTGAGCGACACGGAAATCCCCGCCGACAAATCCAACTATGGCGCGTTCACCAAATTAACTGACGATGCTGAAGCGCAGCTGCGCGGCATTATCGAAACGGCGGCGGATAAGACCGACAAGGTGCCGGGCAGTGACGAACAAAAAGTTGGCGATCTTTACGCTAGCTTCATGGATGAAAAAACCGCAGACATTAAAGGCGCGCGTCCGGTGCAGTCGGAGCTGAAGCGTATTGATGCACTCAAGAACAAAAAAGACATTGCGGCCTTGATGGCGCATCTGCAACGTATCGGCGTAAACGTGCCGGTTCTGGGTGGCGTGCATCAGGATGCTAAAGATCCGAGCAAATACATCATCGATTTTTACCAAGCGGGTCTTGGTTTGCCGGATCGTGATTACTATTTGCAGAACGATGCCAAGTTCAAAGATATCCGCGCCAAGTATCTCGCGCATATCGAAGACCTTCATCGTCTCGCTGCTTTGCCGAATGGCAAAGCAGCCGCAAAGAAAATTCTGGCATTGGAAACAGAACTCGCCAAAGTGCAGTGGACCAAAGTTGAAGCGCGCGATGCGGTGAAGGGTTACAACCCTTTTAACGTTGACAAACTGGGAACGCTGGCACCGAATTTCGCTTGGCAGACCTTTGTAAAAGAAGTTGGCGCTGGCAGTCAGAAGCGTGTGGTGGTCAGCCAGCCGTCTTACATCAAGGGCTTTGGCAAGTTGATTGATAAGACTTCAGTGGAAACATGGAAGACGTATTTCCGCTGGCGTGTGCTGAGTGATGCTGCGCCTTACTTGGATCAACACTTTGCGGCTGAGAGTTTTGAGTTCAACGGCGGCGTGCTCAATGGTATTAAAGAAGATCGTCCGCGTTGGAAGCGTGGCGTGGCGCTGGTGGAAGGCGCATTGGGCGAAAGCGTGGGCAAGATCTATGTCGCGCAATATTTCCCGCCTGAAGCCAAGCAGCGCATGGATGGCTTGGTGAAGAATCTGATCGTGGCCTACAAGGAAGGCATCGACGGTTTGGAGTGGATGAGCCCGGAGACGCGCAAGGCCGCGCAACAGAAGCTGGCCAAGTTCACTCCCAAGATTGGTTATCCAACGAAGTGGCGCGATTACTCTGCGCTGACGATCAAAGCGGATGACTTGCTTGGCAATGTCTACCGCTCTAATGAGTTCGACTATCAGCGCGACATCAACAAGCTTGGCCAACCGATTGATCGCGAGGAGTGGCATATGACGCCGCAAACCGTGAATGCTTATTACAACCCGGAGATGAACGAGATTGTGTTCCCTGCTGCGATTCTGCAGCCACCGTTCTTTAATCTGAAGGCCGATGATGCGGTGAACTACGGCGGTATCGGCGCAGTGATTGGCCATGAGATCAGCCACGGCTTTGATGATCAGGGCAGTCAGTACGATGGCGACGGCATGCTGCGCGATTGGTGGACGGCTGATGACCGCAAGAATTTTGAAGCGCGCACCAAAGCTTTGATCGAGCAATACAACCAGTACGAACCGGTGAAGGGCTACAAGCTCAACGGCGAGTTCACCATTGGCGAAAACATTGCCGATCTCGCGGGCATGACCATCGCTTACAAGGCCTATCAGCTTTCACTCAATGGCCAGCCAGCGCCGGTGCTGGATGGGCTAACTGGGGATCAGCGCTTCTTCATGGGTTGGGCGCAGGTCTGGCGCCGTAACTATCGCGAAGCCAATCTGGTGAGCCGCATCAAAACCGATCCGCATTCACCCAGCGAATATCGCTGCAACGGTGTGGTTATCAATCTGCCCGGCTACTACGAAGCCTTTGGCGTGAAGCCGGGCGACAAGATGTACAAGGCGCCGGAGCAGCGCATCAAGATTTGGTAATGCACGGCGTGGGATAGCTGGAACCAAGGCGATGGAGCGTGCTTCATCGCCTTTTTCATGTGCTGGGTTCTTTTAACGACGGCGGCAGGTATTCCTCGTCAGAAAGGGCCTGTTAGTATTCACCAGCGATTTTTCGCACAACTTTATAAGAGTGATGAGCCGATGCGCCTTTCCAACGGATTTCAGTTTCAACAGGGCAATGCCAAGCGCATAGGTCTGATCGTGCTGGCACTCGTCATCATTCTGCCGTTGCTCTACACATGGACCATGCTGAGCTGGAGCTATTCCACCGGCGAACGTGCAGGCTGGCTGCAAAAGCTTTCGCATAAGGGCGTGATCTGCAAAACCGATGAAGGCGAACTGTCGCTGATCGCCGTGCCCGGCGCGGCACCGGAGAAATTCTTCTTTACGGTGCGTGATAAGGAAGTAGCCAAGAAAGTTCAAGAACTGATGGGCCATCGCGTGTCCTTGCACTACGAACAAAAAGTCGGACTGCCGACATCTTGCTTTGGCGATACCAGTTATTTTGTGACGGGTATTGAAGAAGTGAACGAAGCGACCATGCCTGCGTGGACAACTTCGCCGGCTGCTCCTGCGTCAACACCTGCGCCGGCCCCAGCTCCTGCTGCAGTTCCTGCTGCTCCGCAATAACGTTGCGCGATTAGTCCAGCACGGGCGCATCGCTTTGGCGGCGCCATTGATAGCGTTTTAGATCGACGCGGCCTTTGAGAAACAGAACGCCTTCTTCTTCAAGAAGGCGTTTTTGTTTGGCATGAGATTCGCTATCGAGCGGCAATGAAATCTTGCCCTGCGCATTGATCACACGGTGCCAAGGCACTTTCATTCCATCTGGAATGTTATGCAGCGCGTAACCGGCGAGGCGTGGGTGATTGGGGAATCCAGCCTCACGCGCAATCTGTCCGTAAGTTGAAACACGACCACGCGGAATCTTTTTTGTAGCTTCCCAGATTGCGGCGCAGCTTTCGTGAATTTTCATCGCGCTGCTTTTTGCTGCGGCGCTTAGCTGACCGCGCGCAGCGCTGCTTTTTTGCGCTTTGGAGCGCTTTTTTCTTGGGCGCGCTGTTTCAGCAGGGCAATGCAATCATCAAACGTACGCGAGATGCGGGTTTGATTGCGGATGCGATCAATCTTCGGCCACGTCGCGCGGTCGCCGTCGCGGATGAAGCGTTGAATCTCATCATCCGTGAGGTTGGAGAACATATTGAGCAACTGCTTGGGCGTGTGACGCGGAAAAATATTGACGTCGCCGCTGTATTTCTGACGCGTCACATTGTCGAGCTTATTGATGATGCGGCCAGCGCCGTAAGGATCCATATGCGTGCGCGCCAGCGTCAGTGCGCCGCGGCTGCCGGAGCTGGCGAGTTCGCGTGCCAGCGGAATCAGGCCGCGCTTAGGCGCAACGTCTGACATGAACGGCACGATGTGCGGATTGGTTTGGCTGACGATGTAGTGATTGCAGTTGTGCAGACGCGCGAGGCGCAGCATCGGAAGATCATTGGCGAGACTGCCATCGACCCAACGCTTGCTCGGCATATAAGGCACGACGCGGCCGAGATAATCGTGTGCTTCCAGCATCACTGGAGGAAACACGCCAGGAACGGCGCAAGACGCCAGAATCGCGCGACGCAGTAACACATGCGGTGCCGCCAAATAATTGAGTAGACGACCCTGCTGATGTGGATCAGCGGGTGAAACGGTGATGCCAATGATTCGACGCGTGCGTTCGAAAGCTTGCGTGAAGCTGATTTCGCCGACGTTCTCAGTGAGGCAACGCTCAAGCTGGCCACCGTCCATGACGGCGCCGCCTTTGAAAATATTGCGCAGGCTGACGCTCTGGAAGGCGCGCAGATTCAGGCCGCCTGGTTCAAACACGCGGCCGAGTTCGTCATCCGTACGCGAGCCGACCACGCCAGCAATGATCGAGCCAGCGCTGGAACCCGAAATGACTTTAGGCAGCAGGTTGCGCTCGTGCAGTGCTTTGATCACGCCAAGGTGAAACATGCCCAGCGTTGCGCCGCCAGACAGCATCAGCGCTGAGCGACCAAAGACGGTGCCGGTACGCTTAAAGAAAATGATTTTTTCGTCTTCCGGAAAGTCCGGGAAGTCGCCGACGCAGAGGTAGTCGAGGCAGCGTGCGACTTCTTCTACGTATTGTTCAATCAGGAGTTTGGTGCCAACGCGGGCTACGCCATACAGCGCCGGATTGGTGATGTTGCCGATATTGCCGTGCAGTCCTTCATACAGATTGAACACCAGCTGACGAACATCGCCGCTTTTGCGCAGCGCGCGCATTTCGGCGAGTCGTTCTTTGATCAGAAGGTAGTCGTAGTCGTCGCTGGTATCGTCCTGTTTCCAGGCGGCGGCACCTTCGAGGGTGTCCAGTTCAACGGCAATTTCGCGCCATTCCTTATAGTCGGCGGCCTGCTCGAGGTCGCGCTGACGGGTGACGATAAGCTTGTTGGACATCAATAAGGGCGCGAGTGTGGGACGGACGGAGTGTAGGGGATTTGCAACATAGGCGAATACCATATCGGAAAGATGCGAAAATGAACTACCCGCTTCGGAGCACTAACCACCTGTGGACTGTTTGTTATTATTCATCAGTTTTATTTTATGCATTAATTTAAAACAGAATAATGCCACTCTTGTCACATGGCGATGGTCTGTTTCCGCGATTACTTTTAGGTAGCCCCGTCATTTCTGCATGATCGCTCTGATTCAACGCTATAAAGCTTGGCTGATGCCGGCGGTGACGCTGCTGATTTTCAGTGTGGCTGCGTTTGTGCTGCATCGCAGCTTGTCGCATCTGCGTTGGGCAGATGTTGTTGAAGAGCTGGCGCGTACTCCATCGCACCATATCTGGCTGGCTGCGCTTTGTGCGTTCGGCAGTTACGCGATGTTGACCATCTACGATCTGTTGTCGCTGCGCATCATCGGTAAAAAATTACCGCTATGGCGCGTGATTGAAACTTCATTCACCGCTTACGCCGTTGGTCATAGCGTGGGCTTGTCGTCGATCTCTGGCGGTTCGGTGCGTCTGCGTCAATATTCAGCAGATGGACTCAAGGCGATGGAAATCGCTGCAGTGATTGCGCTGTGTTCATTGACCTTTACCTTAGGCGTGGCGACCTTGCTGGGTTTGTCGCTGCTGCTTGAAGGTGAGCAGGCGCAGACCGTTCTGCATATCAAGCTGCCCGTGGCGCATTGGCTCGGCGCCATGGTGTTATTCGTGGTGGCGATCTATTTGCTGATCACTGCAGTCCGTCAACGACCACTGACCATTGGCGGGCAAGCGTTCAAGTTGCCGTCAATTCATTTCAGCGCAGCGCAGCTCATCACCAGTTGTATCGATTTGAGTTTCGCCGCTGCCGCACTCTACTTTTTATTGCCGGATCAACTCGGTCTGAGCTTCCCTGCATTCGTTGGCATCTATGTGTTGGCTCTCGCGGCAGGTGTTGCCAGCAATGTGCCCGGTGGATTGGGTGTATTTGAAGGCGTGTTGTTGTTGATGTTGCCTGACGTGCCCAAAGACAAATTGCTCGGCGCGGTGCTGCTCTATCGTCTGATTTATTACATCGTGCCCTTCATGCTCGGCATGGCCTTGTTGCTGTGGGGCGAGTGGGAAGTTCAGAGCAAGCGTCTGGAACAACCGTTTCGTTTGGCTAAACGCTGGTTAGGATTTTTGTTGCCAGAAGTGCTGGCGGTACTGGTGTTCTTGGCAGGCGCGGTGCTGTTGCTCTCAGGAAGTTTGCCTGCGATTGGAAAGCGCATGGATTGGCTTGCTGACCTACTGCCTCTAGGCGTAGTTGAGCTCTCACATCTCGCAGGCAGCGCGGTTGGTGTCGGCCTGATGATTCTCGCGCGCGGACTTTATCGGCGATTGGATGGTGCGTGGTGGCTTACACAGGTTCTGATTGTCGCCGGTATTTTTGCGCAGCTGCTGAAGGGCGTTGATTACGAAGAAGCACTGCTGTTGTTTGTTATTGGTTTGATGCTGTGGGCATCGAGGGCACGTTTTTATCGGCGAGCACCTTTGTTGGCGCAGCGCTTTTCACCGTGGTGGTTTATCAACGTCGCCTTGGTATTGGGCGCAGCCATCTGGTTGGGCGTGGTGGCATACAAGAACGTCAGCTACGCCAACCATCTGTGGTGGGACTTTGCATTTGATGCCGACGCGCCACGTATGTTGCGTGCCACTTTGCTCGCGGTCTTTATCGCATCCATTTTCGCGATGATGCAATTGCTGGGGGCTTCACGCCCACGCGCAGATTTGCCTTCAGCGGAAGATCTGGAAAAGGCGAGTGCCTGTCTCGCAAAAAGCAGCGAGACGATGGCGAACCTTGCTTTGCTCGGCGACAAACAATTTTTGTTCTGCGATGAAGGCGACGCTTTCATCATGTATCAGCGCGGCAATCGATCGTGGATTGCACTAGGTGATCCTGTTGGCAATCCTGATCGCTTCGAAAATTTGGCGTGGCGCTTTAGAGAAATGTGCGACAAGCATGGCGGCCGCCCAGTGTTCTACGAAGTTAGCGCCGCACAGTTACCGTTGTATCTCGATTTGGGATTGTCGCTCGTCAAGCTTGGCGAAGAAGCCCGTGTGCCACTCGCAAATTTTGGTCTCGAAGGTTCCAAGCGTGCGGAATTGCGCCAAGCCAAACGTAAAGCAGAGCAACGCGATGGCTTGAGCTTTCGCATTCTTCAGCCAGCAGAAGTTCCAGATTACATCGAGCAATTACGCTTGATTTCAGACGACTGGCTGATTGCCAAGTCGGTTGCAGAAAAAGGTTTTTCTGTCGGCAACTTTGAACCTGATTATTTGTGTCGCTTCCCGATTGCCGTTGCAGAAAAGGACGGTGCTATTGTCGCGTTCGCGAATCTCTGGCGCACCGAGCATGAAGTGTCAGTTGATCTCATGCGTTATGGCGGCAGCGCCCCACGTGGCGTGATGGATTATCTGTTCGTGGAAATGATGCTGTGGGGCCGCGCCAATAATTT
>JAZKEM010000235.1:0-6334 GCA_040387055.1 Pseudomonadota bacterium
GTCTGGCCTTCCTGCCGGCCGTAAGTTTCGCGGCTGCACCTACTCTCTCAGAAGTGCTCGATGCTTCTGGTATTACTTTGTCCGGTAACGTCTCCGGTTCGTATGCTTACAAGAAGATCGATAACACCGCCGGCATTGGTGCAGATGGCGCGCTGAACCAATTTACTCTTGACCAAGTTCATTTAACGATTGCTAAGCAACCTTCGGAAGGTTTTGGTGGTTTGGTTGATGTGTTTGCAGGTCAGGATGTGTCTGGCAACACCTATAACTATGGCCTCAGCTTTCCAGCAGCCGGCAATGTTTTTTATCCGACTGGCGCATTCCAGAACTTTGGCGGCGGCAGCGACTACAATCTGCATCAGGCCTATGTTTCGTACGCCACTGGCGGCTTGACGGTGATCGCGGGTAAATTTGCAACGCTGGCAGGCTACGAAGTGGCCTCTGATGCCGCAAACAGCACTGCAACGCGTTCGATGATTTATGCCGTTCAACCGTTTACCCTCACGGGTGTTCGTGCAGGTTACAAGTTCAATGACATGGTCACCGCGTATGTCGGTCTGAGCAATTCAACCGGCGGCGCCACGAATGAGGCGGCTGCTGGCGATCCTCAGAAGACCACAGAACTCGGTTTGGCTCTGGCACCGGTTAAGGGTTTGACCGTTAATTTGACTGGCTACATCGGCACCGAAGCGGGCAACGACACTAAAACCAGACTGTTGGATGCAGTGGTTGCATATTCGGTTGGCGACCTGACGGTTGCTGCGAATACCGATTACTTCACCTACAAACAGGGCGGCAACAAGGACACGCTTGCAGGTACGGCGCTGTATGCAAACTACCAGCTGACGAAGACTTTCCGCGCAGGTGTTCGTGGTGAGATGATTCGCGTTACCCAGAATGGCGCCTTTCTAGCTCTCGCACCAGTAAACAAGGCCAAGGGCAGTGCAGTGACGCTGACCGGCACGTACAGTGCAGCTAAGAACTTTGATCTGGTAACTGATCTTCGTTATGCCGTGCTGAAGGATGACGATGGCCTTAGCCAGAAGCAGAAGGACTCGACCGCAGTTGTTAAGGCTGTCTACAAGTTCTAATTGCTGCTGATTGTTGCTTTAAAAAAGGGCCGCGCAAGCGGCCCTTTTCTATTGTGTGCCGCGATCCAACTCCCGATACCTAACAGCCTCCGCAACATGTGCACTGTTGATCGTGTCTGCCCCAGCCAAATCTGCAATCGTGCGCGCCACTTTGAGCACGCGGTGATATGCGCGTGCGGAGAGTGAAAGCCGCGACATCGCGCTTTCTAATAATTGCGCCGCAGCTTTTTCGGGTTGGCAATCGCGTTCAACTTCTTTGGCGCTGAGCCGTGCGTTGGCTTTGCCTGCGCGTTGCATTTGTCGGGTGCGGCATTGCAGTACGCGTTCGCGCACGATCACGCTACTTTCTTCGTTATTGCTTTCTGTTTTTCTGAGCGCGGAATGTTCAACGCGCGGCACGTGGATGTGCATATCGATACGATCCAACAGCGGCCCGGAAATTTTTGCGCGATAGCGAAGAACTTGATCTGGCGTGCAACGACATTTGCCTGAAACGTCGCCGAGATAACCACAAGGGCAGGGATTCATCGCGGCCACGAGTTGAAAGCGTGCGGGAAAATCTGCCTGACGTGCCGCGCGTGAAATGGTGATGGTGCCGCTCTCCAAAGGTTCACGCAGAACCTCCAAGACACGACGATCAAATTCGGGTAGCTCATCCAGAAACAAAACGCCTTGATGTGCGAGTGTGATTTCGCCTGGTCGTGGCGAAGCGCCGCCACCGACGAGCGCTACGCCAGATGCGGTGTGATGTGGTGATCGATACGGCCGTTGCCCCCATTTGCGGGCATCGAATGAACCGTTGATGGATGCGACGGCGGCTACCTCCAGCGCTTCTTCTTCTGTCAGCGGCGGCAGCAAATCTGGCAGGCGTGCGGCGAGCATGGATTTGCCGGAGCCAGGCGGCCCGAGCATCAAAATCGAATGATTTCCGGCTGCCGCGATTTCCAGTGCGCGCTTGGCTTGCTGCTGGCCGCGCACTTCATTGAGATCGGCCGTGAGCTTTGTTGGTGCAGGCGTGGTCTGCGGCAGGAAGGGTTCCAGCTTGCCCGCATGTAGTGCAGCGCATAATGCACCAAGATGGTGCGCGACAAAAACTTCGGCGCGTCCGGCGAGCGCAGCTTCCTCGCCGCTGGCCTGAGGCACCAACAATCGACGGCCTGCCGCGGCACATTTGAGCGCAGCAGGCAGCATGCCGGGCACGGCGCGGATCTCGCCGGAGAGCGAAAGCTCTCCAAAAATCTCCATATTTTCAAGAGACTGAGCCGGAATCTGGTTTGAGGCTGCGAGGATGCCTAGTGCAATCGCCAGATCAAAGCGACCGCCTTCTTTGGGCAGATCGGCTGGGGCGAGGTTGCAGGTGATACGGCGGTTGGGAAACTCGTAGCCGCAGGTGTTAATCGCCGCTTTAACGCGGTCTTTGGCCTCACGTACGGCCATTTCTGGAAGGCCGACGATGCTGAGAATTGGAAGGCCGCCAGCCAAGTGAACTTCGACGGTCACCAGATCAGCATCAAGGCCGTTCTGGGCGCGAGAAAAAACGCGGGCCAGCGCCATTTAAGGAAGAAACCAGCTGCGGCAAATGGACATGGAAGTTCTCGAATAATACGGAGCCTTCCATGGCCAAAATCAACACAGCGCCTAGGGCGCCGCGCTTAAAACGGCTTAGTTGCCGGGCAACTTTTGCTCTAGGGTTTTGAGCCGCTGCTCAAGTGCGGCAAGACGCGATTGTGTGCGCGACAGCAGTTCTGCCTGCGTATCAAAACGATCACGCGAGACCAGATCAAAGCGTTCCAGATTGGCGCGCAAAATGACGCGGAAATTGTCTTCTAGCTCGCTGCGCAAACCACGTAATCCGGGTGGGATCACTTGGCTGAGTTTGGCGGCGATATCTTCGAGTTGTTTGGGGTCCAGCATGAGGCGCTCCGTTTGACGCAGTTTAGCTGGTTTAAAGGCCAACTCAGGCCATCCGTGATCGTTTGGCTTTAGACCGGCGACCGGGGTGATCAGGGGCCAAGGGCGCTATTCGAGCATTGTTTTATCGAAGATTTAAGCCCCGATGCACCAAGCTGGCACGCTCCGTGCTTTGACGGCTGTGCGGGTTCGCAAAAAGCGAATCTATCGAGTTTGGCCTTAAAACAAGGAGTTCATCAATGAAGCTGATTGCAGCGATCATCAAACCGTTCAAGCTGGACGAAGTGCGAGAAGCACTTTCGGACATCGGCGTGGCCGGCATTACGGTGACGGAAGTGAAAGGGTTCGGCCGCCAGAAGGGCCATACGGAGCTTTACCGCGGTGCGGAATATGTCGTTGATTTTCTGCCCAAAGTGAAGATTGAAGTCGCAATCGACGACGGCAAGGTGGACGCCGCAATCGATGCCATCGCCAAAGCCGCGCATACCGGCAAGATCGGCGACGGCAAAGTCTTCGTTTACAACCTCGATCAGGCTATCCGTATCCGTACGGGTGAGACTGGCAAGGACGCCCTCTAAGGAGCCCGCACACATGATCCGTAAATTAAGTTACGCATTGTTGCTAGCCGCTGCTTGCGGTCTGGCACCTGCTTGGGCCGAAGACGCCCCCGCAGCCGAAGCACCTGCTGCTGCAGAGGCCGCCGCGCCTGCTGCTGCCGTTGCTGCTCCGGTCGTTAAAGAAAAGAAAGCTAAGGCAAAAGTTGCCGAAGCTGCACCTGCAGCGGCTCCAGCTCCGGCTGAAGCGGCACCTGTTGAAGCAGCACCTGCGCCAGCAGAAGCCGCTCCAGCAGCACCAGCCCCGGCTGCTGCACCTGCTGAAGAAGCCAAACCAGTCGCACCTGTCTTCAATGAAGGCAACGTCGCCTGGATGCTGGTTTCGACCGCGTTCGTATTGCTGATGTCACTTCCGGGCCTGGCCCTGTTCTACGGCGGTATGGTCCGCAGCAAGAACATGGTTTCGACCCTGACGCAGACCTTCGCGATCTTCTCGGTGATCGGCGTGTTGTGGTGCGTTTATGGTTACAGCTTGGCGTTCAGCGGCACCGGTCCCTTCATCGGTACGCTCGACAAGATGTTGCTCAAAGGCGTCGTCTATGACGCTAACGGCTTCTTCACCGCTACCGCGACCTTCTCCAAAGGCGTTGTGATTCCTGAACTGCTGTTCGCAGTGTTCCAGATGACCTTTGCTTGCATCACCGTAGCCCTGATTGCTGGTGCTTACGCTGAGCGTATGAAGTTCACCGCAGTGATGATCTTCTCGGTGATCTGGTTCACGTTCTCATACCTGCCGATGGCACACATGGTTTGGTGGTGGGCGGGTCCGGATGCTTACACCGGTCTGGACAAAGTGGATGAACTCAACGCAACTGCAGGTTACCTGTGGCAGCTGGGTGCACTCGACTTCGCTGGCGGTACCGTGGTGCACATCAACGCCGGTGTTGCCGGTCTGGTTGCTGCCATCATCCTCGGCAAGCGTACGGGCTACGGCAAAGTGCCAATGGCTCCACACAGCTTGGTGATGAGCGCTATCGGTGCAGCACTTCTGTGGTTTGGCTGGTTCGGCTTCAACGCTGGTTCCAACCTCGAAGCCAACGGCTACGCTGTGCTGGCATTTGCTAACACCGCATTCGCTACCGCAGCTGCAGCAGTGGCTTGGTTCTTCGCAGAGTGGATCTTCAAGGGCAAGCCTTCGCTGCTCGGCATCATCTCCGGTGCAATTGCTGGTCTGGTTGCCATCACCCCGGCTTGCGGCTTCGTCGGCATCGGCGGCGGTCTGATCATCGGCCTGGTTGCTGGTGTGGTCTGCTTCTTCGCAGTGGCTTACATCAAGAAGTTGCTTGGCTATGACGACGCACTCGATGCATTCGGTGTCCACGCTGTAGGCGGCATCATCGGCGCGATCTTGACCGGTGTGTTCGTTGATCCAGCCAAGGGCGGCGTCGGCGTGTACAACAACTGGGTTGACCTGGTTCCTGGCTACTCCTCCGGCCAGATCCTGATCCAGGTTAAGGCAGTGCTGGTTGCAGTCGTGCTCAGCGCGGTTGTAACGGCAGTCACCTTGCTGGTACTCAAGTTCACCATCGGCATCCGCGCTTCGGAAGAAGCAGAATCCGAAGGTCTGGACCTTTCAGAACACGGCGAAAAGGCTTACAACCCTTAATCGTCTCCTCGGTAGGAATGGGGCGCGTCCGGCAACAGACGCGCCCTTTTCTATTTATGTCCATGGATGGACGGTACGCCGCGGATGCAGGATGCAGGATGCATGGAGCGGCGCGGTCGGCGAATTAAATGCTCCAATAGATTTCGACACGGTTAAATACAGGGCAGATACCTCAGTTTCCTTTTTGCTAGACTTGCGGCGGAAAATTCTGAGGACGCCGCACCATGAAAATGCTCATCGCCATCATCAAGCCCTTTAAGCTCGACGCCGTGCGCGAAGCGCTCGCCGATATCGGCGTGCAAGGCATGACGGTTACCGAAGTTCGCGGCTTTGGCCGTCAGAAAGGCCACACCGAGTTGTACCGCGGCGCGGAATACACCGTTGACCTGCTGCCTAAGATCAAACTTGAAGTTGCGTTGCCGCCAGACCTGGTTGAGCGCGCTGTTGATGCCATCGCCAAGTCCGCCAAAACGGGCCAGATCGGCGACGGCAAAATTTTTGTTTACGACCTCAACCAGACGGTGCGTATCCGCACCGGCGAATCTGGCGTCGAAGCCGTTTAAATTCTTTGCTTTCCAATTCCGGCCGCTATAGCGGCCGGTTTCATATCTGCTCGAGATTTTTCGCATGAAAATTTTTAGCCGCGCATTCGCGCTGATCAGTTTGGCCCTGCTGCCCTTCGCAGCATTTGCGGACGACGCCATCAACACCGGTGACACCGCTTGGATTCTTACTTCCATCGCACTCGTGCTGTTCATGACTTTGCCCGGCCTTGCGCTGTTCTACGGCGGCTTGGTCCGTGCAAAGAACGTGTTGTCCGTACTCATGCAGTGCTTTGCGATCACCTGCATCGTTTCACTGTTGTGGATCATTGGTCTTTACAGCCTGACCTTTGCGCCGGGCGGTCCTTTGATCGGCGGCCTCAGCAAAATGTTTATGGCTGGCGTCACTGTGGATTCAAAAAGCGGCACGCTGCCAGAAGTTGTGTTCTCCATGTTTCAGCTCACCTTTGCCGTGATCACGCCTGCGCTGATCGTTGGTGGTTTTGCTGAGCGCATGAAATTTTCTGCGATGCTGATTTTCAGCGCGCTGTGGTCCATCGTGGTTTACGC
>JAZKEM010000236.1:0-5576 GCA_040387055.1 Pseudomonadota bacterium
GTGCCAATGTTGCGATTTGGGATATCAATGAAGACGCCGCAAAAGCGGCTGCCGCCGATTTGGTGAAGCAGGGCTTGAAAGCGATCGCTTCGCGTGTCGATGTATCGAAGCGTGCCGAGATCGACGCTGCGGTGAAAGTCGCGAAAGAAAAATTTGGCCCGATCAGCATCCTCGTCAACAACGCTGGCATCTCCGCGTTCACGCCGTTCATGCAGATCACCGAAGAGCAGTGGGATCGCATCATGCAGGTCAACCTGAAGAGCGTGTTGATCTGCACGCAGGCCGTGCTGCCAGACATGCTTGAAGCCAAGTGGGGCCGCATCATCAACGTTTCTTCTTCCAGCGCACAGACTGGCGCTCAGACGATGGTGCATTACTCCGCATCTAAAGGCGGCGTGATCGCCTTCACCAAATCACTCGCGCAGGAACTCGCACCGACCGGTATCACCGTCAATAACGTGCCACCGGGTTTTGTCGATACGCCAATGATGCGTGCAGGCTTGGGCGACAAGGTCGATCACATCATTGCTGCGTCTCCGATGAAGCGTGCAGGTCGTCCAGAAGATATGGCGGGCGCGATTGCCTTCCTTGCTTCGGAAGACGCGGGCTATATCACTGGCCACACGCTGAGCGTGAACGGCGGCCGTTACTCCAACTAAATTTAGAATCAATAAAGAGCTCACGCATGAGTGATAAGACCCTCGACTGTTCCGATATCGATCAATATCTCGGGAAACCGATGCAGCCTGCGCGCACGCGCGATGTCGTTGCTAGTAGTGACATCCGCCGTTGGGTTCAGGGCATGCATTATCCGAACCGTCTGCATTACGACGATGACTTCGCTGCCGAAAGCCGCTATGCCCGCATCATTGCGCCGCAGTCGTTCCCAGTGGCAACAGATGACGGTCATGGTGCGGCGCCTTGTTGCGTTGGTGCGATTCCGAATTCACATCTGATTTTTGGTGGCGATGAATGGTGGTTCCACGGCCCGCGCGTTTTCTCAGGCGATTTGATCCGCAATGAGCGCGTGCCGTTTGATTACGTCGTCAAGGAAACCAAGTTTGCAGGCCCGACTTGTTTCCAGCGCGGCGATAACATGTACTACAACCAGAAAAACGAGAAGATCGCCACGCAGCGTTCGACCAGCATCCGTTATCTCGCCGAAGCTGCGCGAGAAATGGGTTCGCTGAAAGGGACGGATGATCCGGTCTGGACTCGCGAGCAGCTAGTAGAGCTGGAAGAAAAGAAATTCGATTACGTCAAAACCTTGCATGACCTCGGCCATGGCAAGCGTTACTGGGATGACATCAAGGTCGGCGACAAACTGCCAACGCGCATCTTTGGGCCACACAGCATCGCCAGCTTCGCCACGGAATGGCGTGCTTACGCATTTACGATCTGGGGCACGATGCACCGTCGTACCGATCTTGATCTGGAAGCTTTGGGTTTCACCAAAGACATGGCCGGCCATGAAAATGATCCGGTAATGGAACGTCAGAATCCTGAACTCACCGACGGCGCTTACTTCGGCCCTTCACGTGGCCATCTGTTCCCCGAGTGGGCACGCACCATCGGCATGCCGCGCGCTTATGGTTATGGCGCTTCAATGGGCGCATGGATCATCGATTACTTTGCTGGCTGGGCAGGCGAGTGGGGACGCGTTGTTCACTGCAATAGCGCTTACCGTGGTCCTGCCTTCTCTGGCGATATCACCATCATGGAAGCGACGGTGATCGATAAGAGCGTGGATGAGGAAGGTCGTTCGATCGTGCAGGTGGATTGCAAGATGAGTAACCAACTCGGCACGGTGATGGCAACGGCCAAGGGTGAGATTGAATTGCCGAAGAAGTAATCGTGATCTTCGCGCTTTAATAGACAAGGCAGCCCAATGTCGATTTGGGCTGCCTTGTTTGTTTGTGCAGGATGCGACAGAAGATTATTATGAATCATTATGGTTCATATCAAACGCCTTACTGCTGAAAGATGAGCAACAAGATTTTTCTCCCACATCTGTCTACCGCGAGTGACGCACGTGCAGTCCGCACGCGCGAAGCACTGCGTTTGGCGTTGTTGGAGTTGCTCGAGATGAAATCGCTGGAGCAAATCACCATCCGTGATATCGCGGCGAAGGCAGGCATTGGCTACACCACGTTCTTTCGCCATCACCCGACTAAAGAATCTTTGCTGGACGATCTGGCTGCGGCGCAGTTGCGTCGATTGATCACGTTGGTGATGCCAATGCTCAATAGCCAAGATGCAAAGGGAGCTTCAGAGTCCTTATTCCGCTATGTCGATGAAGAACGGGCGTTGTGGTCGACCTTGCTCACGGGCGGTGCGGCGGGTGCGTTGCGATTGGAATTTCTGCGGATCTGTCAGGAGATTGGTGAGTCTTGGCCCAATCCAAACACCTGGCCACCAGCGGATGTGACGACACAGCTCGTCGCGAGCAGCACGGTGGAGTTATTGGCGTGGTGGCTGCGCCAGAGCAAGCCGATCAGTGTCGAGGAACTCTCGGAAATCTACGATCACCTGGTGGTGATGCCGGCGCAGGGCAGGGCGGCGCCTTCCGCTGCCGCCAAAACACGTCGTAAATAATTGCGCTTAGCGCAGGTCCGGAATGAACTGCGGCAGTTCGGCTGAAGTGCGAATGCCGGAAGCGGCATCACAAACATAGCGCACGGCATTGACCGCACGATGAGCTGTGTATCCCGGAGTCGTTGCAGCTTTGAGTTCTGGCGCAACGGTGAATTGCAGCGTCATGTCGAGCGGCGCGTCACCATCAACGCGGACACGCCAGCCATCACCGCGCAGATCCCAATCTTTGTCGATGTCGGTGGTCACATACCAGTCGGCGGTGAAATTGATTAGTGCCTTGCCCTTGCTCATTCCACTCACGGTGGTACGCAATGCCGCGACAGTTCCAGCCTTGACGGTGCCAGCAGCAATCACCGTGTCTTTGTTAGCGAATGCGACTTCGCCATGTCCTTCAATGCTGTCAATCGAAAGGCCAACAGATTCTGCAAGCGCTTGCAGTGAGGGGCCAAACGCGCCCTTCAAGTGATGCACGCGTCCAGCTTCCGCTTGCGGGTGTGGCGCACTGCCAAAGCCCATCATCTGAAAAATCATCTGTGGCGAATTGCGTGAGCTGCAATCGGCATATTCGCTGATGTGTAGCGCGTCGAGTCGACGCTGAATCGAAAGCAGCGCCAATGGCACTGCTTCAGTAATGAATCCGGGACTGGCGCCTGTGCTGTGCAGTGAAGTGCCGCCGCGTTGGCAGGCTTCTTCAATGCGTTGGCGCAGGGCAGGTTCAACAGCGCTCGGCAAGTGAAACTCCGTGCGTGTGGTAACGACGTTAGTGCCGGATTCCAGCAGGCGGCACAGATCGTCTGCGTTGATCTGTTGCGGCATATACAGAACGCAATCTGCTTTTAGCGCAACGATCTCTTCAACGCTGCGTGTGGCCTTAACCCCAATTGGCGTAAGGCCACACATTTCTCCAGCATCACGTCCGACTTTGTCGTCGGAGTAAACATACAAACCTACCAGCGTTAATGCAGGGTGTTCGATAACGGCACGCATGGATCGCATGCCGATATTGCCAGTCGCCCACTGCACTACACGGTAGTTATGACCCATTACTGATAAGCACCAAAGTTCACTTTCAGGCGTGCACCGATCAAGCGAGGCGTGCCGACTGCGCGCGACTCATAACCCAGCAAGTTATACGTGCCGCTGGTGTAGGTCGTGTATTCCTCGTTGAGTACGTTGGTGCCGAAGACCACCAGATCCAAAGGTGTGTTCATGATCTTGGTCCAGGTGAAATTCAGGTTAAGCAGATTGAACGCATCGAGCATGCCGTAAGGGCCAGAGCTGGTTGCGGCTGAACGCTGTTTGCCGATCATCGAATACGTCGCACCGACGTCGATCTCGCCGAGGCGTTCAGACACAGGCAGGCGCCAGCTAACATTCGTTACATAGGTCTGCTTCGGTGCGTAGGGCAGTTCGTCGCCAACGTCGGCAATGCGGGTGACTGAGGCTCCCGCAATCGGGCCGCCAGCAGCTTGCACTCGACTCGTCTGATCAGCCTGTTCAAGCAATACCGTATCCAACAGTGAGAAGGCGAAGCCGACGGTGATGCTATCGAGTACTTGGAAGAAAGCATCGCCTTCGATACCGCGGATACGCGATTTACCGGCATTGACGATTGTTGTTGTCTGCAGCGATCCCGGCGAGATATAGCCAAGCTGCAACTGCTGGTCGGTGAAATCATTGGTGAATGCGGCAATGCTGACGCGGCCTGGGACTGGACCAGCGAACTCGGTCTTGAGGCCGACTTCGTAGGTTTTGACGTGCTCAGGCTTGAAAGTGTCAACGCCCGGATCCGCTGCAAGAATGACGTTGCCTTGACGATAGCCGCGCAAGTACTTGGCGTAGACCATGCTGCCTTCGAATGGCTTGTAGTCAACCTCAATCAGGCCAGTTGGGGCTTTGCTGCTGACGTGCGGTGTGGTGACCACTGTGGTCGGCGCCATAGGAATACCGAGCAACCAGCCATAGCGGGTTTTGATGCCGTAACCTTTGGTGTCGTCCCAGGTGTAACGCAGGCCACCGGTTACGCTGAAGGCTTCGTTGATGTGCCAAGTGGCCTGCGAGTAGACCGCTTTGTTCAGGTAAGTCGTCTTGTACTGCTGAACCAGCACGCCACCAACCACGCCGCCGAGTGCGTCGTAGCAGTCAAACTTTTTGATCACGCCATCGCCTTCGAGGCTGGCCATGTTGCAAGAGATCAGACCGGCAGAGTTATTGCCGGAGAAGCCATCAGGTGAACTTTTTTCGTAGTACACACCTGCCTGCCAATCCAATGCGCTATCGAACGATGTGCCTTGCAACTGCAATTCACCAACGAGGGTGGCTTGGCTGGTGACGGGTTCGTTAGGGTTAAGCACGGAAACGCCAGTCTTGAACTCGCGATTTGGATCTGGATCCAGTGGCAAGCCAACGAGAGCGTAAGGGAACTGTGTGCCGAAAATATCCGAGCCGTTCTTGGTGTTGAGGTGAGCGTAAGCCAAGATGTTTTTGAGCTTAACGTCGTCGGTGATATCCCAAGTCAGCGTATTGATCAGGCGCTTTTCTTTGATGGCGGTGATCGGTGTTGCGATCGTGCTGACCACATCATAGAAACCATCCTGCCCAGCAGCTTTCTGTCGATCGAGCTGTGCCTGACACTGCGGAACCTGCAGCGCGCCGGAGAACACCAGGAAGAAATTTGACAGGTTGTTGGCAAAGCCTGCATTACAGCCATACAGCTGTGAGCTGTAACCGGTGCTGTCTGAATTGATAAAGGATGCGATGGTGTAGTTCTGCAGATTGTCCGTGATGTCCCAGACAGAGCTTAAGCGTACCGACGTGTAATCGGTGCTGCCCAGTTCGTCGGCGCCGATCTTGGTGGTGTTGATCAGGTAACCATCGCGCTTGTTCTTATCAATGGCGAGACGAACTTTGAAAGCGTCTGATACAGGGATGCTGACGGCACCCTGTGCGCGCATACCATTGCGTTGGCTGCCTGAAACTTC
>JAZKEM010000237.1:0-2272 GCA_040387055.1 Pseudomonadota bacterium
CGTCGTTCTGAATACGAATTCTTGCAACACGTCGTGTTGGGCCTGCGTGCGGGTTTGACGGAAGTTGAGATCGAACGCTTGCAACACGGGCCGGATGCGCCGGGCTGGGATGCGGTCGATGCCGATCTATTGCGCGCGACGGATGAGCTGCTCGCTGATGCGTGCATCAGCGATGCAACTTGGGCGCGTTTATCGCAGAGCTTCAACAGCGAGCAAATGATCGACATTGTTTACGCCGTCGGTTGCTACGAAATCATGGCGATGATGTTCAAGACACTCGGTGCGCAACTGGACGCCGGCGTGAATCCGATGGCGGCAGACGTCAGAGCGCGCATGTTTGGGAACAAGGATTAAAGATGAGCACTTCAATCATTCGTGGAAAACCGCTTTCTGAAGACGCTGTAGGTGCTTTGACGCTAGGCGGTTTCTTGCGTGAAGTCTGTGCCGCCAATGCGACCAAAGAGTCCATGGTCTACAAGCTGCCGGATGGCAGCATCGTGCGCCTTAAATATGCTGAGGTCTGGGAAGAGGCGCTGATCGTCGCTCGTGCACTGGTTGCGCGTGGCGTCACCAAAGACACGCGCGTTGGGCTGATGGTGACCAATCGTCCGGAGTGGGTGACGGCGATGTTCGGCATCGCGCTGACTGGCGCGACTTGCGTAGCTTTAAGTACTTTCTCCAAGGGCGCTGAGTTGGAATACGCGCTACGTATTGCCGATGTCTCTGTGTTGATTTTTGAACGCTCGGTACTTAATCGCGATTTTGCGAATGAGTTGATCGAACTGTGTCCAGATCTGGGTACAGCAAAGGCGCCGATGTATTCAGATCGTTTGCCACATCTGCGTCGTGCGGTTTGCATTGGTGATACTTGCCCTACAGGTGCGTTCGAAAGTTGGAACGACTTTCTGCATTCTGGGCCGCTGGCATCAGCCTCGCTGATTGATGCAATGAGTGCTGAAGTAGCACCTACTGATCGCGGATTCATTTTCTTCTCGTCAGGCTCTACCGCAAAACCAAAAGCCATTCAGCACACGCATCGCGCTGCAGCGTTGCAGTGCTGGCGCTGGCGGACGTTCTTCGGCGTTGATCCAAATGTTCGTACGTGGACGGCGAATGGATTTTTCTGGTCCGGCAACTTCGCGATGGCGATTGGTGCGACCTTCGCGGCTGGTGGCTGCTTAGTGCTGCAAAGCAATTTTGCACCGGGTGAAGCGCTGGGCCTGATCGAGAGTGAACGCGTTTCCCTGCCGCTGGCCTGGCCGCATCAGTGGCCGCGCCTGGTGGATGATCCTGCGTACAGCACGACAGATCTGAGTTCACTACGTTATGTCGGTGATACCTCACCGCTGCGCGCGCATCCAACAGTGAAGAGCAACTGGCAGGAGCCGATGTCGGCTTATGGCAGTACAGAAACTTTCACGCTGGTGACGGTGTATCCGAGTGGCACACCAGCGGCGGATGCTGAGGGAAATAATGGTTTACCGGTTGCGGGCAACACGATTCGTATTGTTGATCCCATGAGTGGACAGGTCGTTCCTTTGGGTCAAGCTGGCGAGATCGCGGTGAAGGGCCCAACACTGATGGTCGGCTACCTGCGCATGCCGATCGAAGAAACCCTCGACGAAGAAGGCTTCTTCCGCACTGGCGATGGTGGCTTTATTGATGAGCGCGGTCGCTTGCATTGGCAGGGTCGTCTCAACGACATCATCAAGACTGGTGGTGCCAACGTTTCGCCGTTAGAAATCAACGCCGTGCTTGTGCAGCACCCCGGCATCAAGATCGCAGCGACAGTAGGCGTGCCGCACGACACCTTGGGTGAGATGGTGGTCGCGTGTGTCGTGCTTGAAGAGGGCGCTGAAATCAACGAGCAGACCGCTAAGAGTTTCGCGGCGACGCAGTTGTCGAGCTACAAAGTGCCGCGTCGTGTGATCTTTATTGCGGAGTCCGATCTTGAGATGACTTCATCCAACAAGATCAAGACTGCCCAGCTACGCGAATTGGCCGCAAAACGCCTAGCCGACAGCTAATTGTCTTAGTTAAATCAACAGCACTGTTGACTACAAGTCACGGTTGCTTTAGCGTTGCTGTCATTAAAGCTGCGCCTATAAATAATGCAGAGGAGTTCAAGAATTATGTCACTCGCAGGTAAAACCGCCATCGTTACTGGCGCTGCATCGGGTATCGGCCTTGCTGCTGCACAGCGTCTTGCAAAAGACGGTGCCAATGTTGCGATTTGGGATATCAATGAAGACGCCGCAAAAGCGGCTGCCGC
>JAZKEM010000238.1:0-4324 GCA_040387055.1 Pseudomonadota bacterium
CGCGTGAGCAGGCCGGCAAAAATATCGAGTTCACGTGATTCTGGTATGGCAATGATGCGGCCTTGCAGCGTGTTGTCGATGATGCCGTTTTCAGTGTCGCTCATAAACGTGTCCACTTGACGATACTGCCTGCTGCGTGCGCTTGTGCTTGAGCAGGCAAATGCACCAGTACATCGGCATTCGCAAGATTGCTCAGCATGTGTGAATCCTGATTGGGCAGAGGCTGGAGTTGCGTGCGGCCATCATCGCCAATCTCCAAACGCATGCGGTGTAGGCAATCACGCTTGGCATCACCTTTCACTTCGTGGCTGAGTACGCCGGAGAAAAATACTGCGCCGGGTATGGCGGCGCCTTCCATCACATCCAGCACCTTGCGTACATGTAGGGCGAGGCCAATCAACACAGCGCCAGGATTGCCGGGCAAGCCGATCAATGTGCGATCACCGCGTTGTCCAAAGTACAAAGGCTTGCCGGGTTTCTGAGCAACTTTCCAGAACACGCGCTCGACACCGAGGCTTTCAGCTACGGGAATGATGTAGTCCTTGTCGCCGACGGAAACGCCACCGGTGGTGATCGTCAGGTCAGCTTCGTCTAGTGCTGCGCTTATCGCTTCACTGACGGCTTCGCGTGTATCGCCGATATAGCGAAGGTCGGCTTCGTAACCTTGCGAATGCAGCCATGCGAGGGTGAGCGGACCATTCGCATCCCAGATTTGTCCGTCTAGGAGCGGCGTGCCTGCGGTTTTTACTTCGTCGCCACTGACGAGCACGCGGATGCGTGGCGTACGCGTGACGCTGACTTGATCAATGCCTGCAGCAGAGAGTGATGCGAGATGACCCGGCGTGAGGCGCTGACCGGTTTTTCCGATAATGGTGTTCTCGCGAAGCTCTTCACCTTGCCAGCGGATATTTGCGCCGGGTTTGAGGGCTTCATTGAATGTCATGCGGCCGTCAGAGACCTGAGTGTGTTCTTGCCCGATCACAGCCCCTGCATTTGGCGGTACGCGCGCACCGGTGAGGATACGTTGGCACTCACCATTTTGTAGCGGACGTAATTCGCCCGTGTCACCAGCGGCAATGCTGTCCGTGATGATAAGCGTGCAGGGCGTGGCGGCATCATCGTTGGTCAACACATAACCATCGAGTGCGGATTGCGAGAAGCGCGGCAGATCGCAGCGCGCTTGTGTCGGTGCGCGCAGCACATGGCCGAGTGCGGATTGCAGCGGAGTGGCTTGCGTGCGTAAGGGACGTACGTGCAGCGGATACAGCGCCAAAGCTTCGCTTAAGGAAATCATCCGCCGCGGCGCAGACTGTGAACTGCGTGGACAATTCCGGAGATCAACGCTGTCAGCGTTTCCTGCGCACCGCGCGAACTGCCGGGGAAAGTAATCACGATGGTCTTGCCGCTCATGCCAGCGACACCAGCAGACAGCATCGCGTAAGGCGTGCGGCGCTGGCCGTAGTTACGGGCGGCTTCCATGAAGCCGGGCAATTCTTTGTCGAGGAAGGGACGTACTGCAGCAACAGTCTGATCACCCTGATGCACGCCAGTGCCACCCACGGTTACGATCAGATCCACTTCCTGCGAAAGATGATGGCGCAGGCGTTCGGAGATTTGCTCGATATTGTCTTGCAGCAGTTCGGTTGCTTCGACACGCAGACCTGCGATCTCTAGGCCGTCGCGCACTGTTTGTGCTGCCGTCGGTTTTTTCTTGCCGCTGCTGACGGCGTCAGAGGTGGCAAGAATGACTGCGCGACCCATCGGTGAGAGCGCGCGAGCGTATTGCGATTTTCCACCGGTCTTCTCGACCAGATGGATATCCATGATGCGTAAACGATCCTGCTCGGCATGCGGCTTGAGCAGGTCGTAGATGGTGAGGGCGGTGATGCTGGCAGCGGTAAGCGCTTCCATTTCCACGCCGGTGCCGGCGACGGTTTCGACGCGCACGGTGATATCGACCTGTGCTTCACCGAGTTTGTAGATCACATCAATCGCAGTCAGCGGCAGTTGATGGCAGAGGGGCAGCAGCTCCCAGGTTTTCTTGGCAGCCAGCATGCCGGCCATGCGGCCGATTTCCAGTGCGTCACCTTTTTCGGCTTTGCGCTCGCGCAACAGGGTGACGCAATCAGGGGGCATGTGCAGGACGCAAGCCGCCGTGGCGGTGCGTAGGGTGTCGGGTTTGGCGCTGACATTTTTCATGGGCGCAAGTTTGACGCATGCGCTGCCTAGGCAAAAGGCTTTTCTGGAAAGATTTCCCTTGCAGACACGGCCAGACTGGACTCTATACGTGAAAATAGACCGCGCTAGGCTTGGCTGCTTAATTAGTGGCCAACGAGTACTGAAGGAATCGACCCAGCGCTCTAAGTCTCCCGGGCATAGCAAGGGACTTGGGGCGGTCAGATGACAGCCATCCGACCGGCTTATGTGCGAGGCAGGCGAATCGCCTCAACTTTAACGCGGGCGTATGGTCTAATTACCAACTATGCGACATCCCTACGAACTCTTCGCCGGCCTGCGTTATACGCGTGCCAAACGGCGTAATCATTTCATCTCGTTTATTTCTCTGGCCTCAATGATCGGCATCGCCATCGGCGTGATGGCGCTGATCACGGTGCTGTCGGTGATGAACGGCTTCGAGCGCGAGTTGCGTACGCGCATTCTCGGCATGGCTTCGCACGCCACCATTACGGGTTCCAGCGAGGGACTGGCGGATTGGCATGAGGCGGTAAAGCTTGCCAGCAAGAATCCTGAGATTGTCGCCGCTGCGCCCTATATCGATGGCGAAGGCATGGTCAAAGTGGGCAGCGAGCTTTCCGGCACCATGCTGCGCGGCATTATTCCGGCTGACGAAACCAAGGTCGATGACGTCGCCACGCATATGAAAGTGGGCAAGCTCGACGATCTCACGCCCGGCTCATACAACATCATTCTGGGTCGCGAACTGGCACAGTTACTTGCCGTTGGCGTGGGCGACAAAGTCGATCTGATGATTCCGCAGGCCACCGTGACACCGGCTGGCGTACTGCCTCGTTTCCGTCGTTTTACGGTTTCTGGCGTGTTCCAAGTCGGCATGTATGAATACGACCGCGGCCTAGTGCTGATCAATATTGAAGACGCTGCTGCGTTGATGCGTATGCCTGGCAGAGTTACTGGTGTGCGCCTCAAACTGCACGATATGTTTGATGCGCCACGCGTATCGCGTGAACTGGCGCAGCAACTGCCTAATGTTTATTACGTGTCGGATTGGACCCGCAGCCACGCCAACTTCTTCCGCGCAGTAAAGACGGAGAAGATGGTGATGTTCATCATCCTCTCGCTGATTGTTGGCGTTGCCGCTTTCAACATCGTCAGCACGCTGGTAATGGTGGTGCAGGACAAGCAGGCGGATATCGCAATTCTACGTACGCTCGGTGCCACACCGCGCAGCATCATGGCGATCTTCATGGTGCAGGGCTCGATCATTGGTGTGGTCGGTACATTATTCGGCGTGATCTTCGGTGTGTTGCTCGCGCTGAACGTTGAGCAGTTGGTGCCATTACTGGAAGCGCTAACGGGTCAGCAATTCCTCTCGCCAGACGTGTATTACATCAGCGATCTGCCATCGCAGCTGAAGGCGTCCGATGTGTTCCGCATCAGCATGCTGTCGCTGGCGTTGGGTTTGCTCTCCACTATTTATCCCGCTTATCGCGCCTCGCGCGTGAATCCAGCGGAGGCGCTGCGCTATGAGTAATGAAGTGACATTGAAGGCAGAAGGCGTCTTTAAAACTTTTGACGATGGACGTCTGAATCTCGACGTGCTGCGTGATATCAATCTTGAAGTTGCACGTGGTGAACGTATTGCGATTGTGGGTTCGTCTGGCAGCGGTAAGTCGACGCTTCTTCATATCCTCGGTGGACTCGATGCGCCTACAAAGGGCGAGGTCTGGGTCACCGGGCAGCAGATGTCAGCACTGACGGATAAAGAGCGTGGGCAGTTGCGTAACAAAGCACTGGGCTTTGTTTACCAGTTCCATCATTTGCTGCCGGAATTCTCAGCTGTTGAAAACGTCGCGATGCCTTTGCTGATTCGCCGTACGCCGATGGTAGAAGCTAAACGAATCGCAGCAGAACTCTTGGATCGCGTTGGCTTAGGGCAACGCTTGGAACATAAGCCTGGCGAACTCTCAGGTGGCGAACGTCAACGCGCTGCCGTTGCACGCGCATTGGTGACACGTCCGGCCTGTGTGCTGGCGGATGAACCAACCGGAAATCTTGATAGCAAAACTGCCGATCGCGTGTTTGAGTTGATGTTGGAACTCAATCAGGAACTCGGCACGAGCTTGAT
>JAZKEM010000238.1:4424-8551 GCA_040387055.1 Pseudomonadota bacterium
GGGCCACAAAGCCCAATCAACAACATCACGATCACATAGCCCGCAACGGGCTGTAGTGGTCGTGGGCTATGCGTTTTCAGGCTGGCGGTGACATTCACTGTAAGTACAAAAAGACTGATGCCAAGCCCGTGTGCCAGCCACAATAAAAATGCCTGCGCCGTCTCAGCAAAAGCGACCCAGATACAGAGCGCCGCAGCATTGAGCAGGATGCAGCTCAGCAGTCGTGTGCAGCAATCATCGCAGCTGAGGCTGCAAGAGCGACGCCCAATCCAGAGCGCCCCAGCGGTGCACATCAACAGGCTGGCGACTAGCGTCATCGCGGGTTTCCTGCGTTTTGTGACCTAGTGTGCATGGGCATCCCTATTGGGTGAGATAACATGGCTTTCTTAAGCAAATGATAATTATTCTCATTTAATAAAGCAAAGGATTTCGTCACTTTTTACACATGACGCCGCTCCACGCGCTCGCATTCACTGTAGGAATCCTAGGAATCTTGGCTCAGCCACGACTGCCAGAAGCATCTCTGCTAGCCGCCCTCACCATCCCCGCTTTACTGCCTTGGCGATGGCGTTCGATCTACGCCTGCAGCGTATTCGGCGTGTTGCTGGTGACATGGCGCTCGCAGCTTGTGCTTGATCAGCGCTGGCCAGAAACGCGTTATGCCGAAGAAGTTTGGGTGCAGGGCCATATCGCATCGCTGCCAGATGTCACGCGCAAGGAATACGCAGGCGAGGGCGAGGTTGCTGATCAAAATCCCACCAACACTTCGCGCTTTTTGTTTGAAACCCATACAGCAGCGTTGCCAACACGCATTCGCGCGTCTTGGTATCGCAGTGATCAAACACTCAAAGGTGGTGAATGCTGGCGCATGTTGCTGCGCATGCGTCCACCGCATGGCTCGGTGAATCCCGGCGGGTTTGATTACGAAGGCTGGCTTTTTCGCCAAGGCATTGGCGCAACTGCAACGGTGAAAAGTGCTGAACGTTGTGATGACCGCAACGGTTATGCGCTGCTCAAGGCACGGCAATCTTTAATCGATGATCTGCGCGGATGGCTTCCAGCAACTCCTGCACGCGGATTGTTCATTGCGCTGACGATGGGCGATACGAGCGAATTAAGTCGTGATGATTGGGATCTGTTCCGCGTCACCGGCACTACGCATTTAGTCGCAATCTCTGGCTTCAACATCGCGATTGTTTCCGGCATCGCCTTCTTCATCATTCGCTGGCTATGGTGTTTGTGGCCACCGCTATTGCTTCGATTGCCTGCGCAAAAAGCGGCGATGTTGGGCGCAACATTATTCGCTTTTGCCTACGCACTGCTCGCTGGTTGGGAGCCACCCGTGCAACGCGCGTTTTTGATGCTTGCATTGATCAGTGCGGCGGCGTGGACAGGGCGATTGAGTCAACCTTCCAAGGTATTAGCGTTAGCGTGGTTCGTCGTACTCGTACTTGATCCACTCGCGGTGCTGAGTCCCGGCCTGTGGTTATCGTTTGGCGCTGTCGCCGCGATCTTCTACGTGATGATGAATCGCCTGCAGTCACCGCGTATCTGGTTGAGTCTGATCATGCTGCAACTGATGCTGAGTCTGGTGCTGGCGCCACTCACGGTTTGGTATTTCCACGGGGTGTCCTGGTTTGCTCCGGTGCTTAATTTATTTGCCGTGCCGCTATTTAGTTTGATCACGCCGGTTCTGTTGCTCGCAATTTTTCTCGCCGCCATCTGGCCCGCATGGGGCGTGCCGCTGATGCAGTGGTGTGCGCAAGCGCTCACGTGGCTGCATGACGGACTGAATTGGCTCGCCGTCCACTTGCCGCATATGTGGATACCCGCCACTGCACCTGCACCCGCATTGGCTCTCGCGCTGATCGGCGCGCTACTGATGTTTGCACCACGTGGTTTGCCGGTACGTGTGCTGGGTTTGTTGTGCTTTATGCCGCTGCTATTCCCCATTCAGCAAGCGCCCAACAGCGGTTTTGATCTCACCGCACTCGACGTGGGGCAGGGTTTGTCCGTAGTCGTACGCACCGCGAATCACACGATGGTGTATGACACTGGCCCGGCGTTTGATGAAGGCTTTGACGCAGGCTCCGCAATCGTCGCGCCGTTCTTGCTAGATCAAGGCGTGCGTCGCATCGATATGTTGGTGATCTCGCATGCCGACAACGATCACTCCGGTGGTGCAGATGCAGTCCGCAAGCTCATCACCGTCGATAATGAAATTGGCGCACTTACCGCCACGCCATGTCGTGATGGTCAGAAGTGGCAATGGGACGGCGTAAGCTTTGAGATGCTGCATCCGGACAGTAGCGAATGGTCGAGTAACAACGGTGGCTGCGTGCTGCGTATTGAGTCTGGCTCTTATGCGGCATTACTGCCTGCGGATGTCGAAAAGAATGCTGAGTACCGCCTTCTCGATGACCAACTCTATAGCCTGCAAGCCGATGTGCTTCTGGCTCCGCATCACGGCAGTCGGACGTCATCCACCGAAGATTTCATCGATGCCATACAACCGCAGTGGGTGATTCATAGCGCTGCTTGGCACAGCCAATTCCGTCATCCAACGCCTAGTGTCGTGGCACGTTACGCCAAGGCTGGCGCACAGCAAGTAGTGACCGGTTTGCGTGGCGCGGTGAGTCTGCACATTGATGAGCATGGGGTGAGTCGGCCGAAGTTTGCGCGTGAGCAGCAACCCCATTTCTGGAATGCGCCTGCGCAAGTGCTGGAAATTGATCTGAATGCCGTAGACGCGCCAAAAAAGCGCCCGAAACCTGATGGCTAAGGGCCATCATCTTTAACTTGCTGCTCTGTCGTTATTGAACCTCGACACCGCCACTCTGTAGTGGGATAGTGATTCCTAGCTGCACCCTTACAAAGCGCCTTAAGGCGCAATTCGCTGCATCACAGCGGTACATAAAAAGTAAGAGGAGAAGTGCATGCAAGAAGCTTCAAAGCCGTGGCTGTTGCAGAAATTTACTGCGCTGACAGACGCCTTCGCGTGGCCGTTGCGCACGTCTCATTATCTGGAGTTGGTGAATCCCTTGTGGACAACCCATGCGCTGCAAGCGCGTGTGGTGGAGGTGTGGGACGAAACCGCTGATGCGCGCACCATCACGCTCAAGCCCGGTGCCAACTGGCGTAGCCATCGTCCGGGCCAGCATCTGCGTATCGGCGTACCGATCGGTGGTATGCACTACACGCGCACGTATTCAATCAGCTCTGCGCCTGAACGCGACGACGAGCTCATCACCATCACCGTGAAAGCCATCACTGGCGGGCGCATGTCTCACCATCTGGTGCGGCAAATCAAACCGGGCGACTACCTGCCGATTGGCGTGCCGCAGGGCGATTTCTATCTGCCCGATGCCAATCCCGTGCAGCCGCTGTTCATCAGCGCCGGCAGCGGCATCACGCCCATCATGAGCATGCTGCGCAGCCTCATCGCTCAAGAGCGTTTGCCCGATGTCGTGCACATTCACTATGCACCGCACGCCTATGACGTGATTTTCGGCAAGGAACTGCAAGCGCTCGTGCAAAAGCATCCGCGCTACAAGCTGCACTTGGTCTACACCCGTGAGCCGGGCGAAACCATCGCTGCCAAACGTCACTTCAATGCTGAAACACTCGCCACCGTTTGCCCCGACTGGCGCACGCGTGACACCTACGCCTGTGGCCCGCAAGGATTGCTCGATACCGTCGAAATGTTGTGGGCTGAAGCAGGGCTCCATCGCCAACTGCACACAGAACGCTTTCGTGCACAGATTGCTGCTGCGCCCAGCGAGATCACTGCGGGCACGGTGCGCTTCGTGAATAGCGCGGTGTCGGCGCCGTCCGACGGCATCATTAATTTGCTACGCCTCGCGGAAGACCACGGCCTCAACCCCGCACACGGTTGTCGCATGGGTATTTGCCACGGCTGCGATGCCACTTTGAAAAGCGGTTGCGTGCGAGATCTTCGTACCAATGCACTGCTCAATGAAGTGGGGCAGGTGGTGCAAATCTGTGTCTGCGCTGCTGCAGGCGATGCTGAACTCGATCTTTGATTCTTGCCGGAGAACACCATGGGCATGCCCACACATTTATCTGCTGGTGACATCGAAGAATTTGGCCGCGAGATGGATGCCATC
>JAZKEM010000238.1:8561-23020 GCA_040387055.1 Pseudomonadota bacterium
TCCGCAACGAGGTGATGGATTCACGCGGCGCAGAAGACCGCGCCTACATCCTCAAGATCATCCGCTGGCAACGCAGCCTCGCATTGGGTGGACGCATCGTCATGTTCCTCAGCTTGCTGTTGTTGCCCGCAGCGGCTTTGCCTTATTCAGGCTGGCCACAATTTCTCGCTGTACTCGGCCTCGGTGGCGCCATGTTGGGTATCGCCAAGATCATCGAGAACATGGAGATTGGCCACAACGTCATGCACGCGCAGTGGGACTGGATGCGCGACCCCAATATCCAAAGCAACACTTGGGAGTGGGACAACGTTTGTCCCAGCGATCAGTGGAAGCACAGCCACAACGTCGTGCATCACACCTGGACCAATGTGCTGGGCAAAGATCCGGACGTGGGTTATGGCGTGATGCGTGTGACCGCGCACCAGCGCTGGAAACCCAAATATCTGTTCCAGCCAGTAACCAATTTTCTGCTCAATATCCTGTTCCAGTGGGGCGTGGCGATACACGATCTGGAAGTGGACAAGATTCTGGAAGGCAAAAAATCGCTGTCGTCTGCGGGTCCGCTGCTGCGACGCATTGCCTGGAAAGCTGTGCGCCAACTGCGCAAGGATTATTTGCTGTGGCCGGCCTTAGGCTCGCTGTTGATTGTGCCGGTGACCTTGTATCTGCAAGGCGATGTACTACACATCGCGCTGCTCGCCTTTGCCTTCATCGTCGCCGGTAATGCACTGGCTAATCTGATGCGTAACGTCTGGTCCAACGTCATCATCTTCTGCGGCCACTTTCCCATCGGCGTGCATCACTTCACCAAGGAAGAAGTAGAAGGCGAAACTCGTGCGCGCTGGTATGTGCGTCAGTTACTCGGCAGTGCCAACATTGGTGGCGGCAAGCTGTTCCACATTTTGAGCGGCAACCTCAGCCATCAGATCGAGCATCATATTTTCCCCGACATGCCGAGCAACCGTTATCCGCAAGTTTCACCACGCGTTAAGGCACTCGCTGCTCGTTACGGCTTGCCTTACAACACGGGTTCTTTGACCAAGCAGTTTGGAACGACGACGTGGACGATCTGGCGTTTGGCGTTTCCGGGTGGACGGATAACCGCTTCGACATTGCCTGCGCATTGATTGCCATTCAATTTTGCGGCCATAAAAAACGCCCCTTCCGGGGCGTTTTTCGTATCAGTCACGCGATCAAAGAATCGTCGGATTCGGCGCGTCGCCGTAAACCTTCTTCGGATCGAACATCTTTTCGCTTTCTTCAAACTTGAGCGTGTGGTCGCCTTCGCCGGTGGGGACGGAGCGGTAGAAGCAGGAGCGGTAGCCAACGTGGCAGCTGGCGTCGCCGGGGATTTCGACGCGGAGCCAGACGGCGTCCTGGTCGTCGTCGATACGCAGTTCGAGCACTTTCTGTACGAGGCCGCTGGTTGCGCCCTTGTGCCAGAGCACCTGGCGGCTGCGGCTCCAGTAATGGGCCTCGCCGGTGCTGATGGTTTTCTTCAAGGCTTCCTGATTCATATAGCCCACCATCAGCACTTCGCCGCTGTTGGCGGCGGTGGTGACGCAGACGATCAGGCCGTCGCGGTCGAATTTAGGGGCAAGGTCATTGCCTTCTTCGACCTGTTCGATGGTGAGGCGTTTCTGGAATTCGACTTCAGTAGTCATGGCGGTACACACGGTTCTGGCGAAAAAACGGGCGCGATTATCCCACAGGAACATCAGTTTGGGGCCGATTTTCGGCCGTACAAGGGCGCCGAGGAGTATCATGCGCGCCCTAAATAGGTTGTAACTGTCACCCCATGTCCCAGATTGTCGTCGCCGCCCTCTATCACTTTGTACGCTTGTCGGATTTCCGCGAGCTGCAGACGCCCCTGCTGGCGCGCTGTGAGCAGTACGGCATTCGCGGCACGATCTTGCTGGCAGAAGAGGGCATTAACGGCACGATTTCCGGCACTCGTACGGGTATTGATGCGGTTCTGGCTTATCTGCGCTCGGATGCGCGATTCGCCAATCTGGAACATAAAGAGTCCTTCACCGAGGACAAGCCGTTCCACCGGATGAAGGTCAAGCTCAAGAAAGAGATCGTGACCATGGGTGTGCCGAGCGCCGACCCGGCCAATATCGTTGGCACCTATCTGGACGCCAAAGAGTGGAACGAGTTGATCTCGGACCCGGATGTGCTGGTGATCGACACCCGCAATCAGTACGAAGTCGATATCGGCACCTTCAAGAACGCCATTTCGCCCCATACGAATACCTTTGGTGAGTTCCCCAAGTACGTCGAAACCGAGCTGGCCGACAAGAAACACAAGAAGATTGCGATGTTCTGCACTGGCGGTATCCGCTGTGAGAAGTCGACCTCGTATCTCAAGTCGCAGAATTTTGAGCAGGTCTATCACCTCAAGGGCGGCATCCTGCGTTATCTGGAAACCGTGCCGCAGTCTGAAAATCTGTGGGAAGGCGAGTGCTTTGTGTTCGACCAGCGCGTGACGGTCGACAAGAATTTGCAGCCCGGCAGCTATGTGGAGTGCCTCGCTTGCCGCCGTATTGTTTCGGCAGAAGAACAAGCGCAGCCTAGCTACAAGAAAGGTATCTCTTGCCCGCACTGTATTAATGAGTCATCGCCAGAACAACGCGCACGTTTTGCCGAACGCGCCAAGCAATTTGAGCTGGCGGCCAAGCGCGGCAAGCGTCATATCGGAGTGCCAATGAAAAATAAATCTGCGGCCAAGAAAAAGAAATCATGAACGACAGCACTACCGCAAAATTGCCAATTTTCTACAGCTTCCGTCGCTGCCCCTTTGCAATGCGCGCTCGTATGGCTCTGGCCTACGCACAGGCGCCGGTTGAAGTCCGCGAAATTGAATTGGGCGACAAGCCTGCCGAATTGGTGGCGATTTCACCTAAAGCTACGGTGCCAGTGCTGCAGTTAGCCGACGGCACGGTGATTGAAGAGAGCTTGGACATCATGCGCTGGGCGCTGGATCAGTACGATCCAGAAGAGTGGCAGGGCATTCATAAGAATCTGACGGCCGAGCTGATTCTGGCCAACGACACCAGCTTCAAAAAGAATCTGGATCGCTATAAATATCACTCGGAAACATCCGAGCATCCGAAAGAGCATTACCGCGAGCTGGCTGTAGAGTTTTTGCGCCATCTCGAGCGCTGCCTCGGTTACAACGAAGGTCGCGGCTTGGTTCGTGGCACGCCATCTTTCGCGGATTACGCGATTTTCCCTTTCGTGCGTCAGTTCGCGGGCACCGATCAAGCTTGGTTTGATGCGGCGCCATTTCCATTGCTGCAAGTTTGGCTGACCACGCGTATCCGCTCGGATCGCTTTGCGCAGGCCATGCGCAAATATCCAGTCTGGAAGTCAGGCGAACCAGGCACCGTTGAAAACTGGGCACCAATCCGCGCCACCGGCCCTGAAGGTGATCAGTTGGTCTGGACCAAGGCCAAGCCCACCAAGCCTGCGAAAGCCGAGCCATATAAGACCAAGGCCAAGCGTAAAGACGCTTAACGCTTCTCGGCAAGCGAGTGGCCAAGTAGGGCTCAGCAGGGAAAACGCTTTAAAACGAGCAGCGCTATTTGGCTGATATACTCGTTTCGCACTGACATTAAAAAATAACAATGCAGTGCACTGCGTCTTTTGCAATCTTGGGGGTTGCATGCTGTTTCATTCCTACGAGTTTTTACTCGGGTTCCTGCCGTTGGCTTGGGGCGTTTTTCTGCTGCTCAAGCGTCAAGGACTCGGCCGTGCAGCAAGCTGTTGGTTGCTGCTTACTTCGCTGTGTTTTTACGGCTGGTGGAATCCGGTTTTCCTACTGCTGATCCTCGCTTCCATCGGAGGCAATTACCTGTTCGGGCGATTGCTGGCCATGGATCTGCCGATGCGAATGCTGCAGTTATGGGCGGCTTTGTCTTATAACCTGGGCATCCTTGGCTACTTCAAGTACGCCGGATTTTTGCAGCAGGTTATTGACCAAATTTCTGGCGAAACGCATGAGCCGCTGGCGATCATTCTTCCGCTGGCGATTTCCTTCTACACGTTCCAGCAGATTTCCTACATCGTCGATACATGGCGCACTAGGGAGCCTGAAAAAGACTTCGTTAATTACTGTCTTTTTATCGTATTCTTCCCGCATCTGATCGCTGGCCCGATCACACATCACTCCAAGATCATTCCGCAGTTCTCTAGCTTCTACGACCGCAATCTGCCGTTGATTGACTATGCCGTTGGTTTTTCGCTGCTGATCATCGGCCTGTTCAAGAAAGTGGGCATCGCCGACAACGTTGGCGGCTATTTTATTGGCACGTATGGTCTGTTGGCGGATGGAACGGCGCTCAGCTTTTACGAGAGCTGGTCAGTAATGACTGCCTGTGCGTTGCAGATTTACTTCGACTATTCCGGCTATGCCGACATGGCGGCGGGCATTGGTCTGTTGTTTGGCGTGCGCATGCCGCTCAATTTCTTCTCGCCGTATAAGGCGACATCCCCAGCCGAATTTTGGCGGCGTTGGAATATCACGCTGATGACATTCCTGCGTAGCTATGTCTATTTCCCACTCGGCGGCAGCCGCTATGGACGTCTGCGCAAATACTTCGCGAGCATGTCTGTGATGCTGGTTTGCGGTATCTGGCATGGCGCAGGGTGGAACTACATTATTTGGGGCGCGCTGGTTGGCAGCATCCTGATCGTCAACAGTTTGTGGGATGAATTCTTGCAGCCCACACCGGCTCCCGTATCAACGCTGCGTCGCCGCATTGCGGGTCGTGGATTGGCTTTTGTTTGCTATGTGATCCCGCTGACCATTTTCATGTTCCCGACACTGGATCTTGGCTGGGCCATGTTGCGAGGCATGTTGGGTCTTAATGGTTTTGCGCTGCCAATAAACTGGCTGCCGCGATTTGGTGAATTCGGCGTTTGGCTTCAGAACGTCGGTGTGACATTTGCTGCGGCGCCTGCGAGCAAAGGCTTTCCAATGATCGCAACGCTGGCAGCCGCATTGGCGGTGTTGTACCTGTGCCCGAATACCGAGCAGTTGTTCGCGGCCTATAAGCCAACGCAGAACAATATCGACAAGAAACTGTTAACCGAGTCAGTGTGGCGCCCAACGTGGCGGCCGAGTCTGAAGTGGGCAGTGGCCTTGGGTGGCATGGCGGCGGTGTCGTTCATGCTGATGTTCCAGATTCGTGAATTCTTCTATTTCCAATTCTGATGCTTACCCTGCCCAAATATCTTTTGACGCTGGCTGCGGTTTTTCTAGTGCTAACGCTGCCGCTTGTTGCATTCAATTTATGTACGGATCCTTTCAGCGTGTTTTCACAGCTGAAAGCTGGCCCGCAAGCAATCCAAGCGGACACCAGCACGCGCATGGCCAAGCCTTATGCCATGCGGGTTTATCAGCCGGATTGCCTGATCTTGGGTAATAGCCGTGCAGAAGTCGGTTACCGCGCTTCTGAACTGCCCGGGTGCGAGCGGCCTTATAACGCCGCTGTTGCGAACGGGCATCTCTATGAAGCGCGACGTCATTTGCAGCACGCATTGGCGCTGGGCCCCGTGCGCCAAGTATTGCTAGCGCTGGATTTGGAAACGTTTACATCGCTTGAACTCACAGCGCCCGGCTTTAACGAACAACGTCTTGCGGTCAACGCCAAAGGCGAGGCGCAGCTGTTTCCAGCAGGTGAACTGGTGGGGCTGGCTTTGGGCTATGACGCGACGCAGCGCAGCTTGAAGTTGCGGATGCAAAAACCACTGCTGGCGGCCATCTCGGCTGATGGCGATCGCAATCCGGAAAGTTTGCAGCAAATAGCGGAAATGAATAGCAGCCGCGACCTTGAGCAGAGAATGCTGGAGCAATTTGCATTCATCGGCACACTGCTGATGAATGGCCCAGTCTTCAATCTCGACACGGGTCGTGGCGCAGCGGCGATGGCCGAGTATCAGAAGATTTTGGCGCTGTGCGCGGACCACAATGTTTCATTGCGAGTCGTGATTAATCCCCAACATGCGACGCTGCATGACTATCTGCGCCATCTGGGATTGCAGTCGGCTTACATCGAGTGGAAACATCGCTTGGCCGCCAAGACCGCAGCAGCGGCAGTCACGCAGGACGTCCAGCTATGGGATTTTGGCAAGCTCAATGCCTTGACCACTGAGAAGTTCGACCTGCATCAGACCGGCAGCATGATGGCTGGCTATTTGGAGCCTTCGCATTTCCGTGCCGTCATCGGTGACCGCGTTCTGCGACAGGTTTTTGCGGGCCAATCGAGTGGGATCGACAATTTTGGCGAACGCCTGACCGATGCAAGTGTTGGCGACGATGCCGGGTACCTTCGTGCAGTGGCGGCTTGGTCAGCGGCGAATCCCGAGATCGACGCTGCTGTTGCCAAGATGGCTAAAAATGCCCAAGGTCAAAAAGACTGAGCATTAACTGAGCTTTATCAGGCTCCTCAGAGGGGCAGGGTGTTAAACTTGCGCCCTAATTTCTGCTGCCTCTGCCATGACCGTTATCACTCGTTTTGCCCCCAGTCCGACCGGCTTTCTGCACATCGGCGGCGCCCGTACCGCGCTCTTTTCCTATGTCTATGCCAAACGGCACGGCGGCAAGTTCCTGCTGCGCATTGAGGACACCGATCGCGAGCGTTCGACGCAGGAAGCGGTGGATGCGATTTTCGAGGGCATGAAGTGGCTGGGGTTGAACTCCGATTTCGAGGAGATCTACCAGACCAAGCGTTTTGATCGTTATGCCGAAGTGGTGCAGCAGATGCTCGCCGCAGGCACCGCGTATCACTGCTACGCCAGCAAGGAAGAACTCGACCAGATGCGTGCCGAACAACAGGCCCGCAAGGAAAAGCCGCGCTATGACGGCCGTTGGCGTCCTGAGGCGGGCAAGGTTCTGCCGACGCCGCCAGAAGGCGTGAAGCCAGTCGTGCGTTTCAAGAATCCGGTTGACGGTCAGGTCGTGCTGAAAGACCTGATCAAGGGCGATATCGTGTTCGACAACAAAGAACTGGACGATCTCATCATCGCTCGTGGCGATGGCGTGCCGACCTATAACTTCTGCGTTGTCGTTGACGACATGGACATGGGCATCAGCCACGTCATTCGCGGTGACGATCACGTCAACAACACGCCGCGTCAGATCAACATCCTGCAAGCGCTCGGCGCAACGCTGCCGGCTTACGCGCATGTGTCGATGATTCTTGGTGCCGACGGCGCCAAGCTGTCGAAGCGCCACGGTGCGCTCGGTGTGATGGAGTATCGCGCGATGGGCTTCATGCCTGATGCGCTGCTCAATTATCTGATCCGTCTGGGCTGGAGCCACGGCGATCAGGAACTGTTCACGCGTGAAGAAATGTTTGCCAAGTTCGACTTCGACCACGTCTCCGCTTCACCAGCGCGTTTCGACATGGAGAAGGCTTACTGGGTGAATCACCAGTATCTGAAGAGTATTGATCCAGCGATTGTTGCGCCGGAGTTTGATTGGCATCTGCGCCGCATTGGTGCTGATCCAGCCAAGGGCCCAGACCTCAAAGCCGTGATCGAACAACAGCGCGAGCGTTGCCGCACACTGGTGGAGATGGCTGAGAAGAGCAAATTCCTCTTCGAAGATCTTGAGGCCTACAACGAGAAAGATGCTGCTAAGCATTTCACTGCCGACGCTGCTGTGTTGCTCGAAGAACTCGCCGCAAATCTTTCCGCATTGCCTGAGTGGACTGCGCCTGCATTGCACGACGCCGTCAATGGTTTTGCAGAAGGCAAAGGCGTGGGCTTGGGCAAAATTGCGCAGCCGATTCGTGTTGCCGTAGTTGGCATGGCGATCTCGCCGCCGATTGATCAGACCTTATTTTTGCTGGGACGTGAACGAACGTTGGGGCGGCTTGCAGCCGCTGTGAAATTCATCAACAAGTAGTCCCAAGAAAAAACAACGCAGGAATTTATGGCTATTCAAATTACTTTCCCGGACGGCAATATCAAGTCGTTCGATGCACCGATCAGCGGTCTTGCGATTGCGCAGGGCATTTCTCCTGGCCTCGCCAAGAAAGCTGCGGTTATTCAAGTCAACGGCGAGCTGTGGGATCTGACGCGTCCGATTGATCGCGATGCCACGATTGCCATCGTGACGCGCGACAAGCCAGAAGCACTGGAAGTGATTCGTCACGATGCGGCGCACGTGCTCGCACAAGCAGTGCAGGAATTGTTTCCTGGTACGCAGGTGACTTTCGGTCCTTCGACCGAAACCGGTTTCTATTACGACTTCGCTCGCGATACGCCATTCACCGAGATGGATCTCGAAGCGATCGAAAACAAGATGCGCGAAATTGTGAAGCGCGATCTGCCGATCACTCGCGAAGTGTGGGATCACAAAACCGCTGTTGAGCATTTCGAAAAGGCTGGCGAAAAGTTCAAAGCAGAATGGATTCGCGAAGGCATCAAGGCCGACGAAGAACTCACCATTTATAAGCAGGGCGATAATTGGCTCGACATGTGCCTCGGTCCTCACTTGCCTTCAACCGGCAAGCTCGGCACCGCATTCAAACTGATTCGCGTGGGCGGTGTTTACTGGCGCGGCGATGCCAACAATGCGCAGTTGCAGCGCATCACTGGCGTCTGCTTTGCTAACGACGATGATCTCAAGGCTTATCTCAAGATGGTTGAGGAAGCCGAGAAACGCGATCACCGCAAAATCGCGAAGCAACTCGATCTGTTCCATCAGCAAGAAGAAGCGCCGGGCATGGTGTTCTGGCATCCGAAGGGCTGGGCGATCTGGCAGGTTGTCGAACAGTACGTTCGCGGCGTGTACAAGAAGAGCGGTTATCAGGAAGTGCGTGGCCCGCAGATCATGGACGTGAGTCTGTGGAAAAAATCCGGCCACTGGGATAACTACCAAGACAATATGTTTTTCACCGAGTCCGAAAAGCGGACTTACGCGGTGAAGCCGATGAACTGCCCAGGCCACGTGCAGATTTATAACGCGGGCTTGCACAGCTATCGCGACCTGCCGATTCGCTACGCTGAGTTCGGTGGTTGCCATCGCAATGAACCAAGCGGCGCGTTGCACGGCATCATGCGTGTGCGTGCGTTCACGCAGGACGATGGTCATATCTTCTGCATGGAATCGCAGGTTGAAGGCGAAGTCACTGCTTTCCATCAGCAGGCGATGAAGGTCTATAGCGATTTTGGATTCACTGATCTCGCCGTCAAGCTCGCACTGCGTCCTGACAAACGTCTGGGTACAGACGAAGCGTGGGATCGTGCTGAAGCGGCGTTGCGCGCTGCGCTAAGCGCAGCAGGCGTCACTTGGACTGAGCTGCCAGGCGAGGGTGCGTTCTACGGCCCGAAGATCGAATATCACCTCAAGGATTCCATCGGCCGCTCATGGCAGGTCGGTACGATTCAGTACGACCCGATGATGCCGGAACGTCTCGATGCCGAGTACGTTGATGAGAACTCACAGCGCATTCGCCCGATCATGTTGCATCGTGCCATCGTCGGTTCGATGGAACGCTTCATCGGTATTTTGATTGAGCACCACGCAGGCTCTCTGCCGTTCTGGCTGGCACCGGTGCAGGTGGTTGTTGCACCAATCGTGTCGGATGCTGATGGTTACGCGAAGGAAGTTTGCGAAGTGCTGAAGGACGCGAACCTGCGCGCTAACACCGATCTTCGCAACGAAAAGATCAACTACAAGATTCGCGAACACTCGGTGCAGAAAGTGCCAGTGATTGCAGTCGTTGGTCGCAAAGAAGCGGAAGAAAAAACCGTGACGCTGCGTCGCCTTGGCGAAGAGCGTCAGGTGACGATGCCATTAGCTGACGTTGCCAAGCATTTGCTGAGCTAATGCGCTTCACATCGCGCCTGCTGTTGGTTTTATCTTTGTTGGTCGCGCCGTTGGCATTTGCTAACGGCGCTAATCCCAAACCGCCTTTCACGTTGAAAGGAGACTGGCAGCAAGGCGCGATGCTGCTTGGTAACACGATGCCGGGCAATCAGGTTTGGTTTAACGGACGTTTGCTGAGCGTGTCGCCCGATGGTGATTTTGTATTTGGTCTGGATCGTGATGAAAAACCAGATGCAGAAATTAAAATCCAAACCAGCCCGGAATCACCGCCGCAAATCTGGCCATACAAGGTGGCCAAGCGCGATTGGTCAATTCAACGCATTGATGGCCTGCCTCCAGACAAAGTAGAACCGCCTGCAGCAGTGACTGCTCGCATTGAGCGTGAAGCAGTATTGCTAAACGCAGCGCGAGATCGCGACACACCGCAGTCTGGGTTTCGCCAAAGCTTTGCTTGGGCAGCGACGGGTCGCATCTCAGGTGTGTTTGGTAATCAACGCATTCTCAATGGCATTCCCAAACAACCGCACTATGGTGTTGATGTTGCGGTGCCTACCGGCACGCCAATTCGGGCACCCGCGGACGGTGTTGTCAGCCTTGCTGAGCCCGATCTGTATTTCACCGGCGGCACCATCATCATTGACCATGGACAAGGAGTGTCCTCAATCATGGTCCATCTCTCGGCACTCAAAGCCAAAGTGGGCGATGTTGTGAAGCAGGGCGATGTGGTTGCGTTGTCGGGTATGACAGGACGGGCCACCGGGCCGCATCTGCATTGGGGTATCAACTGGTTCCGCAGTCGGCTTGATCCTGAGAAGCTATTGCCACCGATGCCTGCCAGTCGCAAAAAATAGGCTTCCTTAGTTTTGATGTACGCAAAATATTTTTGAACACAGATGTAAATAACAATGATTCTCATGTAGAATAGTGTTCTATCGAGATCGGCTAAGACCGCTCGCGAAAGGCAGGGTGGCGAATGCAGGGGCACAGGCATTCACCTGAAAGTCCATGCATTCAACTATCTACAGGGAGTTTGAGAAATGAAGTTCCGTTTGACGCCGGTTGCGGCCGCGCTTACCACGCTTTTTGCCATTCCTTCGATTGCTTCGGCTCAGGATGCGCCTGCAACAGCTCCACAAGTTACTGAAAGCGCGCCTGCCGCAGTTGCTCCAACTGATGCCGTGACGCAACTGCCTTCAGTCAGCGTCCAAGCTGTCCGTATTAACGAATACAAGCCGGAAAAACTTTCTTCTCCTAAATACACAGAACCTCTGCTGAATGTTCCGCAGAACATAACGGTCATCTCTAAGAAGGTGATTGAAGATCAGAATGTCCTGACACTACGCGACATTCTCGGTAACGTGCCCGGCATTACTTTTGGTGCTGGCGAAGGTGGTGGTGGTTATGGTGACAGCATCAATATCCGTGGTTACGCCGGTAGCAATGACGTCACGGTTGATGGCATTCGTGATAGCGGCCAGTACACCCGCTCCGATCCGTTTAACCTTGAATCCGTAGAAGTCACCAAGGGCGCTAACTCGACTAACTCGGGCGCGGGCGCTGTTGGCGGTACGATTAATTTGGTTAGCAAAACGCCACAGCAGGAGCAGTTTGCTCGTGTTAGCGCTGGCCTAGGTACGGACAACTACTACCGTGCTACCGCTGATCTCAATCAGCCCATCACCAAAGGTGTGGTTGCACGTTTGAATGTGATGAAGCACGAGAATGATGTGCCGGGTCGTGATGTTGAGGAATTCAAACGCTGGGGTGTGGCTCCTTCGATTGCCTTTGGTCTTGGTGGCGACACACAACTCTCCTTAAGCGTTTTCCATCAAGAAGACGACAACACGCCGCAGTACGGTACTTTGTTCCGCAATAACCGGCCGGTGCCTGGTGTGAACAGTGAGCGTTACTATGGTTATCGCAACATTGATGAGCAAGAGAGCAAGAACACGGCTGTAACAGCTGTCTTTGATCACAAATTTAATGACAGCATCGGCCTGAGGAACCTAAGCCGTTGGGGCAAGGTTACACAGCTGCTCGTCGTTGATCCGCCACAGGGCAATGTCTGTCTTCCCGGAGGAGTTGCTCTAGGACATACGGCAGCCTGCCCGGCAGCAGTAACGCCAGGCGGTGGCACGTATCAACCCTCCGGTCCGCGTGGCAACGTGCGTGATACAGAAAATACGATCCTCACGAATCAGACCGATGTGACTTGGAAGTTTGCGACTGCAGGTTTGTCGCATACCTTGGTTACTGGCTTGCAGCTTACGCATGAGACTTTCCACCTCTTAGGTGGCAACAAGCTACGTGCGGCTGACGGTACTCCGGTAACGTTCCCGGTGATGGATCTGTATAACCCGAATAACCTCTATTCTGGACCGATCAATTTCACGCGCACTGGTCAGTCTGATGGCGAGCAAAACAATCTTGCTGTCTATGCGTTTGATACGTTGGAATTGACGAAGCAGTGGTCTGTGAATGCTGGCCTGCGTTTTGAGCGCAACGAAGGTAGTTCATGGACTGACACTATCAAGACTTATACGGCACCTACAGGACCAGTTCCGACCCCTGATAACACTAATCTTGGTAGCGTCACTGCCGAAGGTGCGGAAGTTGAAAACAACGACAACTTGCTGTCGTTCCGTGGTGGTGTGGTGTTCAAACCCGTCGAGGCGGCAAGCATCTACGCGTCCTACGGCAATTCCAAGACTCCATCAAAAGCGTCGGTCAATGGTTCTTGCACTTTAGTGAGCGGAACGACCGGCACTAACATTGGTAATGCCAACTGCAATGTTGATCCTGAAAAAGCGGTCAGCTACGAATTAGGGGCCAAGTGGGAACTCTTTGAGAAGCAGTTGTTGTTGACTGCTGCAGTGTTCCGCGTTGAGCGCACAAATTTCCGTGTTAACTCAGGGGATATCTCGATTCCAGATCAACAGCTGGATGGTGAAAGCCGAGTGAAAGGTTTCGAGCTGAGCAGCTCTGGGCAGATTACGCGGAAATGGACTGTATTCGGAAGCTATGCTTTCCTTGATAGCGAGATTAAGCAGAGCATTTCCGATATCGCCATCGGTAACGGCACCATCGATTTACAGAAAGGCCAAGTTTTACCGAACACTCCTAAGCACTCAGCTAGCCTTTGGACAACCTATAAGCTGCCGCTGCGTTTAGAAGTGGGCTATGGTTTGCAATACCAAGGTAAAGTGTTGCCGAATAGCTCAGTAGCAGCGCCCAACAATTTCGAAGTGTCACCTTTCGTGGTGCACAAGGCTTCGTTGGGTTGGCAGGCAAACCGCAATCTCAACATGCGCTTGAATCTCAATAATTTGACCGACAAGCTGTACTACACTCGTATCCGTGGTAGTGGCTGGGCGACACCTGGCGATGGTCGACAGACTGTCCTTACGGTGAACTACGAATTTTGATGGTTTGCGTGTAAAACAGTAGCCCCGCCGAACGGCGGGGTTATTGCGTATGGAGCGAGACAATGTTGTTGCAGATACCGAATGTATTGAACGAGGAACAGGTCCGCGAGTTTCGCACTCGATTGGAGGGCGCGGAGTGGGTTGATGGTCGAGTGACTGCTGGACCTCAATCGGCTCGAGCCAAGAACAATCAGCAGTTGTCGGAAACTGATCCGTTGTCACGCGAACTTGGTGACCGGATTGTGGCTGCCTTGAGTAACCATCCACTGTTCGTTTCGGCGGCTTTGCCGGCGCGTATCTTCCCGCCATTGTTCAATGCCTATGGGCCTGGGCATGCATTTGGTGCGCATGTTGATAATGCGGTGCGGATGCTGCGTGGTACGTCGTTGCGAGTCCGTACTGATTTGTCGGCGACATTATTTTTGTCGTCCCCAGATGAGTATGACGGCGGTGAGCTGACGATCGAAGATACCTATGGTGTGCACAACGTAAAGCTGTCTGCTGGCAGCATGATCTTGTATCCGGCTTCAAGTCTGCATCAGGTTCGGCCCATCACGCGAGGATTGCGTGTTGCTTCATTCTTTTGGATTCAAAGCATGGTGCGTGATGATGGTGAGCGCACTCTGCTATTTGATCTGGACTCCGCAATTCAAAAGCTCAATGTTGATGCAACGGGTCATTCGTCCGTTACGCAGCTGACCTCGGTGTATCACAACCTGCTGCGTCGATGGGCGGATGTTTAAAGATGCAAGCTAAACAGAATCCACAACGCAAAGCGTTTTGGCTGAAGCATCTTCATCAATGGCACTGGATTAGTTCAGCGCTCTGTTTGATTGGCATGCTGCTGTTTGCAGCGACGGGTATCACGCTCAACCATGCGTCTCAGATTGAGGCCAAGGCGGAAGTGGTATCGCAAAAAGCTCAACTGCCTGATGCGCTGCGTGCATCTGTAGAAGCAGGGCAGAGCGAAGGCAAGGCGCCGTTGCCTCCAGCGCTGCATGACTGGTTGCAACAACAGTGGAAGGTTGATGTTGAGCAGCGCGAAGCGGAATGGTCTGACGGTGAGGTTTATCTGTCACTGCCACGTCCGGGCGGCGATGCTTGGATCAATGTTGATTTGGAAACGGGCAAGGCCGAATACGAGCAAACCAGCCGTGGCTGGATTTCGTATTTCAACGATTTACATAAGG
>JAZKEM010000239.1:0-14909 GCA_040387055.1 Pseudomonadota bacterium
GTGCCGCTGTTCTATGTATTGATTCAAGGGGCGGTGGAACGCTGGCGGCCACCCGCACCTCGCGTCGCCGTGAATCCGGAGCATCACTCATGATCGCGCGCCGCCAAAAATTGAGCAGGCTTTTTACTGCCGCCATACCGACGCTGCTGCTCACGGCCTGTTCAATGACGCCAAACTACTCGCGGCCTGATGTCGCCGTGCCTTCTGCCTATCGCTGGCAAACCGGGAACGGCGCCAATTCGATTGCGGATCAAGGTTGGTGGACGCTCTATCAAGATCCGGCCTTGAAATCACTGATCGAAACTGCACTCGCACAAAACCTTGACGTGCGCATTGCCGCTGCGCGCGTCGAGCAGGCACGCGCCAGCGCAGGTGATGCCGTCATCGGTGAATTGCCGCAGCTCTCAGTCGGTGCCAATGCGGGTCGTGCCGAAGCGTCCAGCTACAGCACCTTGCCGGGTGCAGCGCGCATTGGTAACAGCTTTGGCGTCACCGCCAAACTATCTTATGAGCTGGATATCTGGGGCCGCTTGCACAGCGCCAGCAACGCAGCACGCGCTGATCTGCTGGCCTCACAATATGCGCAGCAGGCGGTTCGAATTGGCTTGGTATCAGATGTCGCCAGCAACTACTTCACTCTACGCAGCCTTGACGAACAGCTCGCGATCACTCGCAACACTGTAGAGAGTCGTCAACAGTTTCTCGACCTGACTCAAGAGCAAGGCAAACGCGGCGTGGTCAGCGGTCTGGATGTCAGCACTGCAGATGCGCAACTTGCTACTGCGCAGGCCAATGTGCCGGAGCTGCAACGGCAGATTGCATTGACCGAAACCCGCTTGAGTCTGTTGCTTGGCAAAAATCCCGGTGAAATCACTCGCGACGCAGCACAGCCGTTGCCAACTGTGATTGCGCCGAATGTGCCGGCCGGCCTGCCCTCGACGCTGCTTGAGCGCCGTCCTGACCTCGGTCAGGCTGAAGCCAATCTGGTCGCTGCCAATGCGCGTGTTGGTGTCGCCAAGGCTGCCTTGTTTCCCAGTATTTCGCTCACCGGTAGCTTCGGTGCACTCAGCCCCAAGCTCTCCGATCTATTCACCGGCCCTGCACAGCTATGGTCGGTCGGCGTCGGCCTGCTGCAACCGCTGATTGATGCTGATCGCAACGCCTACCTGGTGGATCTGGCCAACGCCAAAAAAGCCGAAGCCCTGCTGCAATATCAAAAGGCCGTGCAGACCGCCTTCGGTGAAGTCGCCGATGCGCTTGCTGGCCAGCAGCGCTACGAAGAATTTCGTGTGCTGCAACAGCGTCAGGTCGATTCGCTGCGTAACGCTTCGCGTATCGCGCTGATGCGCTACAAGGCCGGCTACTCGTCTTACTTCGATGTGATTAACGCTGATCGTGATTTGTTCAATGCCGAGCTCGCGCTGGCCAACGCCAAACGTAATTCACTGACCTCGGCAGTTCTGCTCTATCGCGCCCTGGGCGGCGGCTGGCAAGTTGAAGAAACTGCGAACGCCGAGGCAAGCAAACAGCCTTAAACGATCAATCGCGCCAGATCTGGTTCAAGTTTCGCTTTCCTGCGATTCCTGCTGGATCATGTCCTGTAGCTGTTTCTGTCGTTGCTGAATTTCACGGCGCAGTTCGCGACGCAGCTCGGCGCCTCTGAACCAGCGCCGCTCCTCTTCCGTCACAGGCGTCACCTGCTGTACTGCCACGGGTCGCTTTTGCTCATCCAATGCCACCATCGTGAAATAGCAGGTATTGGTGTGGCGACAGCTACGGTCTCGGATGTTCTCGGCGGTGACCTTGATGCCAACTTCCATCGAAGTGCGGCCAACATAATTGACGGTCGCGTAAAACGTCACCAGGTCACCCACTTCGATCGGCTGCTTGAACATCACCTGATCAACCGACAGGGTGACGACGTAGACGCCGGCGTAACGGCTGCCACAGGCATAAGCGACCTGATCGGCCAGCTTGAGCAGAGTACCGCCATGAACATTGCCGGAAAAATTGGCCATGTCCGGCGTCATCAGCACGGTCATCGACAGGGTACGCGTCGAATCATTGCTCGCCTCTCGCCCTGCTTGAGCGGCTTTACCCTGCAGAAGTTTTACTTTCTCGATCAAAGCGAATCTCCTGTGCAGCCTGAAGATCAGACCATCGCTTTAAACATACTGCAAAGCCTGTTCCAAGCGTGCGACGGGCGTCACTTCGATATCCAACTTGACGGTTTTTCGCAGACGATTGCCTTCAGGAATGATGGCGCGCTTGAACCCGTGTTTAGCGGCCTCGATTAAGCGTTCTTCCCCGCCCTGCACCGGTCTGATTTCGCCAGCCAGTCCGACTTCACCGAAGACCACCATATCGTTCGGCACCGGTCGCCCACGCAAGCTAGAGAGTGCTGCCATTAGTAGCGGCAGGTCCGCAGCAGTTTCTTGAATGCGCATGCCACCCACGACATTGGCGAAAACATCCTGATCGCCAAAGGTGATGCCGCCGTGGCGATGCAGCACTGCCAACAGCATGTTCATGCGATTGCCTTCCAAGCCCAGCGTCACGCGACGTGGATTACCGAGCTGCGACTGATCAACCAGCGCCTGCACCTCCACCAATAGCGGGCGGCTGCCCTGACGCGTCACCGTGATCACACTGCCCGGCACCGGCTGCTCATGGCGCGACAGAAACAGCGCAGAAGGATTACTTACTTCCTTGAGACCGCCATCGGTCATCGCAAAAACGCCCAACTCGTTGACGGCGCCAAAGCGGTTCTTAACAGCACGCACAATGCGGTAACGGCTGCCTGCATCGTGTTCAAAATACAGAACGGTATCGACCATGTGCTCAAGCACGCGAGGGCCGGCAATAGCGCCCTCTTTGGTGACGTGGCCCACCAGCACAATCGCGGTCTGGCTACTTTTGGCGTAGCGCACCAGCTGTGCAGCGCATTCGCGCAGCTGCGAGACCGATCCCGGCGCTGAATCCAGTGTGTCGGTATTGAGCGTTTGAATGGAATCGACGACAACGAACCCAGGCTTTTCTGCTGCCATCAAGGCAATAATCTGCTCCACGCTGGTTTCGGTCACCACAGGCAAGTCCATCCGGGGCAGATCCAAGCGCTTGGCGCGCATATGGACTTGCTGCAGGGATTCTTCACCAGTGATGTAGAGCGTCTTGAGCTTGCCCTCAACAGCGGCAAGCACCTGCAACAACAATGTGGATTTTCCTATACCCGGATCGCCGCCAATAAGGATTACTGCACCTGGGACAATACCGCCGCCCAGCACGCGGTCCATTTCGGATAGTCCAGAAGCGGTACGCGGCTCATCTGCGATACTGATTTGATCCAGGCGCTGCACCTGACCGGCGGCTGCACTGGACGGACGGTGCTTGGTTGAGATGGCCGCCGTCTCGACTAGAGTGTTCCAAGCCCCACAGTCGCTACACTGTCCGGCCCATTTGCTACTCGCAGAACCGCAGCTTTGGCACACATATTGAGTTTTAATTTTAGCCATCGGCTGCGGGTGCGTTTTTAAGTGAGCGTAAAAAAGTTAGTATCAGCTTAGCAGCACAAAATGCCTGAGGCGCTTCAGTGGTAAAAGAAAAAAAATGGACCAAGGAGTGGTTCGAGGGGTTCGTCGCCGGAGCGGTGGCGATCTTTGTCGCTGATCTATTGATCGCACAATTTATTCTACTTTCAGGGCACTCCATCTGGCTGAGGTTGTTTCTTCCAGCTTTAGCGCTGGTGGGTGCGGCTATCTACGCTTTCAAAAAACAGTTTTTCAGCTTTGAAAAGCTTATTCCGGCCGCTCGGAGTGCGCCTGCGGCAAGCAGTTCGCCTGAGAGCGGTGATGCCAAGATGCAAGCGCTTGCCCTACAAGGCCAAGGGCAGCTGGATCAGGCTTTTGAAAAATTCCGCCGCATACAACCGGTGGATTCCCGCTTATTGGATTTACTCTACAACCTAGCCTTGGAATTTGAACGTAAACGCGATTTCAAAAAAGCCGGGGCGGTTTACTTGCACATCACGCAAACCAATGCTGAGTACCGCGACGTACAACAGAAACTCAGTCGCGCAAAACGACTCTCAGAGACTGAAATTCTAGGCGCCAGCTCAATGCAATCGACTGCCAGCCCAGTCGCCGCAAAGACAGCGGTAGGCACAGAAAAGCCCATGCTGGGCCGTTATCAAGTCGAAAAAGAATTGGGCAAAGGCGCAATGGGCGTCGTCTACTTGGGCCGCGATCCCAAAATTGGCCGCACGGTCGCCATCAAAACAATGGCACTCGCCCAAGAGTTTGAGGCCAATGAATTGCTTGAAGTTAAGCAGCGCTTCTTCCGCGAGGCAGAAACAGCAGGCCGTTTATCGCACCCGAATATCGTCCAAATTTTTGACGCTGGTGAAGAACATGACTTGGCTTATATCGCGATGGAATTCGTCAGGGGTTCTGATCTCACCAAGCACATCAAGCCTATCGATTTATTGAGCCCCAGTGAAGTTTTAAGATACGTTGCCGATGCAGCGGATGCGCTCGATTACGCGCACAAAAATGGCGTTGTACATCGCGATGTCAAACCTGCAAACATGATGCTGCTGGCTGAGACCAAAGTGATCAAGCTGATGGACTTCGGCATTGCGCGCTTAGCCGATTCCAGCAAAACCAAAACCGGCATGGTGCTGGGAACGCCGTCTTATATGTCGCCTGAGCAACTCTCCGGCAAAAAAGTAGATGGCCGCTCCGACTTGTTTTCCTTGGGCGTGACGCTGTTTCAGCTATTGACGGGTTCCTTACCTTTCAAGGCAGATTCAATGGCAACGCTGATGTTCAAGATCGCCAACGAACAGCACACCAATGTGTGCACGGTTCGCCCTGATTTGCCTCCGCAAATTGATGCTGTGATTAATCGCGCGCTGCAGAAAACTGCAGAAGCGCGTTATAGCAATGGCGGCGAAATGGCGCGTGATTTGCGTGCTGTTTTGAGCACTCTTTCCTGAGTTTTGTATGGCGCTTAAAAATAAAATCTCTACTGCGCTGCTGACTGATACCGGTCGTGTACGTAATAACAACGAAGACGCGGTAGCTGAATCCGTAGAACTGGGCTTGCTCGTGCTTGCCGACGGCATGGGCGGCTACAACGCCGGCGAAATTGCCAGCGGCATCGCAACCACCACGGTGCTGGAAACCGCACGTAAAGAGTGGAAAGATCTCCAGCATGGCGTGATTGACCATGAGACTGGCTATAGCGTTGAAGCATTGATGCTCAAGCGCGCTGTCGAAAACGCACACGCCACGATCTTTCAGGTTTCCCAAAGTCAGCCGCAATGCGCTGGCATGGGCACCACCGTTGTTGCCTGCATTTTGCATCAAGACATCTTGTCCATCGCCTATGTCGGCGATTCACGGCTGTACCGCTTCCGTGATGGTCGACTGGAGCAGGTCACGCGCGATCATTCCCTGCTTGAAGAATTGATCGCGCGTGGACACTACACGCGTGATGAGGCAATGAATCTGGTCCGCAAAAATATTGTGACGCGAGCGCTGGGCGTAGAAGATGTAGTCACTGTCGATCTGATCGAAGATACATTGGAAGTTGGAGACATCCTGCTCCTTTGCTCCGATGGGCTTAACGACATGATCAGCGACGAAGTTATCGGCTTAACACTAAACAAGTATGCTGCTAATGTTGAGCGCGCTGCCAAAGAGCTCGTTCGACTAGCCTTGGAAAATGGTGGAAAGGACAACGTAACAGTTGCTTTGGCCCGCGTAGACGCATCACTGATGCGTAGCAGACGCTGGTACGAACGACTCATGGAATGGTTCTAAGAGGATATATGGGCAAGTTGATCGTCACGGACGGCAATGGCAACACGCAGGAAATTCTGCTCGACAAAGAGCGGATCAGCATTGGCCGTCATCCTGACAACGACATTAGCTTGAATGACAAAGCTGTTTCGGGTCATCACGCTGTAATCGTTACCATCCTGCAAGATTCTTTCTTGGAAGATTTGGACAGCACCAACGGCACACAAGTTAATGCCAAGCAAATCGCCAAGCATCCGCTGATGGATGGCGATGTCATTTCTATCGGCCGCAACACCATGAAGTACGAAGGCACTAAAGCAGCCGAAGAAGACTTTCAAAGAACCATGGTTCTCAAACCTGGCCAATTCACCGCAGCTTTTGATCAAGCGCCCTCAGCGGCATCAAAGCCACTGATCGGCAAGCTCAAAGTTGCTAACGGCGCGAATGCCGGCAAGGAATTGGAATTGACGAAGGCACTGACAACCGTTGGCCGCCCAGGCGTTCAAGTCGCTGCCATTACTCGTCGTGCAGATGGTTATTACATCGTCCACGTTGGCGGCGCCCAAACCAAACGCCCGTTGGTTAATGGCAAAGAAATTGATAGCCAAGCATTCAAACTGAATCATCAGGACATGATTGAACTGGCGGGCACTCAGATGAATTTCATCTTGTCCTAAGATCGCTGAGCAAATACAAAAAGGCCCTTGAAGGGCCTTTTTTTATGTCCATGGATGGACTGTATCCCGCGGGCGCATGGTGAGGGCATGGATGCCCGAAGTAGAGCAACGCAGGAGCAGTTGCCGAATGCGCAGGAGTGACAAATAATTCAAGGATCTTTGTAAATAAACTTCACTCGCGGTGTCAGTCCGCAGAACAATTCATAGGCCAACGTCCCTGCGTGTGCTGCGACGATTTCTGCGGGCAAGCCATCGCCCCATAAGCGCACGGCATCTCCAATCTGGGCATTCGGTACTTTGCGCAAGTTGACCGTAATCATGTCCATGGAAACGCGCCCTGCAATTGGCACCTGCGTTCCATTGATTAAAACGGGCGCACCACTGGGAAGACTGCGATGGAAGCCGTCGGCATAACCCACTGCAACCACGCCAACTGGCATGCGCTCAGGGCAACGGTAGGTTTGACCATAGCCGATAGCCTCACCCGCATCATATTCACGAATCGCAATCAGGCGGCTCTCTAGCGTCATTGCCGCCTTGAGTCCGAGATCGACAGCGCTGCGATCTGGCAATGGTGATGCACCATAAATCATCAGTCCCGGACGAACCCAATCAGTACGTGCATCAGGCCAAGCCAGAATGCCTGCAGAATTTGCAATGGACCGCGCACCTGGCAAACCTGCAAGTGCAGAATTAAATTTTGCGATTTGTTCTTGCGTTATAGAATTATTGAGTTCATCCGCGCACGCCAGATGCGTGAGCCAACCCATGAAGCGCCAGCGTGGTCGACGCTTGAGTGTCTCGACAAGACTTGGCACATCTTTAAGCGGGAATCCCAAACGATGCATGCCGCTATCAAGCTTGAACCAGATTGAAACTTCGGCGCTTTCAGGCAAGGCTTCAAGCAGACTCAACTGCAAGCGATCATGTACAACAATCGGCAGTCGCTCGTGAACGGCAAGCGCCGCTTCTTCGCTGGAGAAAACGCCTTCGAGCAAAGCAATCGGCGTAACAATGCCAGCCTGACGAAGCTGAATGGCCTCTTCCATGCAAGCAACAGCGAAGGCATCGACGCCTGCATTCTCTAAGGCGCGTGCAACGGGAACAGCGCCGTGACCGTAAGCGCGGGCTTTAACCGCTGCCATAACGCGCGACTGCGGGGCGTAGCGACGAACCTGTGCGAGGTTGTGCTGAATCGCCGCGAGATCAATCGTAGCCGTAACTCTGGGAATCATGAGCCGCTGTAGTCGCCGTAGCCTTTGGCCAGATTTTCGAAACGCGTGTATTGACCAAAGAACGCCGCTTTTATAGTCCCTGTAGCACCGTTACGATGCTTAGCGATAATGATTTCCGCAGTGCCTTTATCCGGCGAGTCCCTGCCGGTACGTTCCATGTTGTTATAAACCTCGTCGCGGTACAGCAGGGCCACAATATCGGCATCCTGCTCAATACTTCCTGATTCGCGAAGATCGGCCATATGCGGGCGCTTATTGTCACGCGACTCGACGCTACGATTTAGCTGCGACAGCGCAATCACCGGAACTTTGAGTTCTTTAGCCAGCGCTTTTAGGCCACGAGAAATTTCAGAAATTTCGTTGGTACGATTTTCCTTGGTGCCTGGCACCTGCATCAGCTGGATGTAATCGACGATGATGAGTTGAATATCGTGACGCTGCTTCATGCGACGCGCACGTGCTCGCAGTTCCAACGGCGATAGTGCGCCGGTTTCGTCAATCAGAATCGGCGCTTCACGGACCAAGCTGCCCTGTGAAGTCAAACGATCCCAATCACGATCTTCCAATTCGCCACTACGCAATTTTTTCAAATCAATACGCGCGAACGAAGACAGCACACGAATCGCCAATTGCTCGGCGGGCATTTCCATGCTGAATACGGCGACGCTCTTCTTTTCGTAAAGCGCAACGTGTTCGGCAATATTCAAAGCAAAAGTCGTTTTACCCATCGCAGGACGACCCGCAACAATGATCAGGTCACCCGGATGCAGGCCCGTCGTCATTTTGTCGAGATCATCAAAGCCCGTTGGCAAACCGGCATGACCACCTGGATTGAGGCGCATTCTTTCGATATGAGCATCAATCTTATCCATCAGTGCAGGCATCATCTCGTATTGAGTACTGCCATGAGCAGACTTGTTACGGATGGCAAAAACTTTTTGCTCGGCGACGTCAATCAATTCCGAATGACCACGGCCATCCGGACGGAAACCCAACTCGGCAATATCACCACCGGCGGCAATCAGCGTTCGCAATACCGAACGCTCACGCACGATCTCGGCATAGGCCATGACATTGGCAGCACTGGGCGTATCGTTGGCCAAGGTACCGAGATAAGACACGCCACCGGCATTCTCAAGCTTGCCTTGATGACGCAGATGCTCGCACAGCGTGATGAAGTCGCAGGGCTTATTAGTGCCGCACAGTTCAGCGATGCCACGGAAGATCAGTTGGTGATCTTCGCGATAAAAATCGCCATCGTTGATGCGATCTGCAAGATTGTCCCAAGCACGGTTATCCAGCATCAAGCCACCGAGTACGGACTGCTCGGCTTCGATCGAATGTGGCGGTAGTTTGGGCGATGGGCTCACAGGATTCCGGTTTTTCTGCGCTTAAAATGAAACGGCCCACACTGTTAAGTGCGGGCCGTTGAGTGTAACTCAGAGTAAGCCAGAATTTAGGCTTTCTCGTCCTCAACCACAACGGTCAGCGAGGTTTCGACTTCGGTGTGCAGGCGCACAGCGATGTCGTAGCTGCCGGTCTGGCGGATGGCGCCAGAAATCAGGTCGATTTCGCTCTTCTCGATCTCGATGCCCTGGGCAGCAGCAGCGCGAACGATGTCAGCAGGACCTACGGAACCGTAGAGCTTGCCTTCTTCAGCCGAGCGAGCCTTGACCACAACTTTCTTGCCACCGATCTTCTCAGCGCGTGCCTTAGCAGCGTTGAGGCTGTCGCCAGCTTTTTTGATCAGATCAGCTTTGCGAGCTTCGAAAACCTGACGGTTTGCTTCGGTTGCTGGCAGTGCTTTGCCCTGCGGGAGCAGGTAGTTACGGCCATAACCAGGCTTAACCTTAACGGTGTCGCCGAGGTCGCCAAGCTTTTTAACTCTTTCGAGCAGGATAACGTTCATGTTGTCTCTCCTTACTCGTGCTTATCGGTGTACGGCAGCAGCGCGAGGAAACGCGCACGCTTGATCGCAACAGCCAGCTGACGCTGGTAGCGCGACTTGGTGCCGGTGATGCGGCTAGGCACGATCTTGCCGTTCTCAACGATGTACTGCTTGAGGGTAGCGAGGTCTTTGTAGTCGATTTCAGCGGCGTGTTCGCTGCTGAACTTGCAAGTTTTCTTGCGACGGAAATAAGCGGCCATGGGTCTTAGACTCCTGCTTCGTCGGCGGCCAATTCTGGCTCGTCGGATTCATCGGAAGCAGCGGACTCGCCGCGTGCACGATATTCGCCCTTAGGCTTTTCGTCTTCCGGATTTTTGAACAGTGGTGACTGCACGGCGACTGCGTCGTCTTTGCGCACAATCAGCTTGCGGATAACAGCGTCGTTGAAACGGAAAGCGTTTTCCATTTCAGCCAGCGCCTTGTCCGAGCACTCAACGTTCAGCAGAACGTAATGAGCCTTGTGAGCCTTGGCGATAGGGTAAGCGAGCTGACGACGGCCCCAATCTTCAAGACGATGGATTTTGCCACCGTCTCCTTCGATCATGGCTTTGTAGCGTTCGAGCATGGCGGGGACCTGTTCACTCTGGTCCGGGTGCACCATGACGACAATTTCATAATGTCTCATGCGATTTCCTTATGGATATGCCTTGCGGCACAGCTCCCCTTAAAGGTGGAGCAAGTAATAAAACCCTCTATACGACGTATAAAGGGGCGCGAATTGTAGGGGGATCAGCCGATTTTTGCAACGTAACGGGCTGTTTTAGGCCTATTTTTTGCGTTTATGGCTGCGCTGGCGCACGGCCTCATACAGGCAGACCGCTGAAGCGACCGAAACATTGAGGCTTTCAGCCTTGCCTTGCATCGGAATTCGAACCAAACGGTCACAGGCTTCCTTGGTCAGGCGACGCATGCCCTCGCCCTCTGCGCCCATCACCAGAACCACGGGGCCGGTGAAGTCGACATCGTAGATGCTGTCCTTGCTCTCGCCGGCTAGGCCGGTGAGCCAGTAGCCGAGTTCCTTGAGGCGCTCGAGCGTACGCGAGAGATTGGTCACAGCAATCACTGGGATACGTTCTGCGGAGCCAGCGGCAGATTTACGGGTCACCGCGGTCAGCGTGGCTGAGCGGTCACGCGGGATGATCACGGCATCGACACCGGCCGCTTCAGCTGTGCGGAGGCAGGCACCGAGATTGTGGGGATCTTGCACGCCATCAAGAACCAAAAGCATGCGCTCAGGCGTGGCCGGGACTTCCAAAGCATCTTCGCCCTGAAACTTGCGCTCTGGCAGCATCGCCAACACGCCTTGGTGACGCAGCTCGGGCGCACGCATGTCGAGATCTGAACGGCCGCGTGTAAAAACCGGAACCTCAAGTTCTTTGGCCAGCGCCGTTACCTTGCGCGCACGGTCATCCTGACGCGTGTCGGACAGCCAGATTTCAAATGGCTTGTCCTCGCCGTCTTCCAGTGCCGCCAGCACTGCATGAAACCCGCCAATCACCGTGTAATTCGCCACTATTCGCTCGCCTTTACTCAATCGCAGAAGAAAAATGGCTGCAGAAAACTGCAGCCATGGTGCATAGCTTAAATCTTATCGACCGTCCGCGTTAAGACGGTGATACCCAAGCCTGCGGCTCAGCACCGGCAACAACAGGCTTGATCACGAAGATCAAAGCGCCATTTTTGTCTGACGTCGCGCCTTCATCGCGCAACCGTGTTTCATCGAGTCCCTGCTCGCTCATATACGCGGCGAGTGCAGCGGCGCGGCGATCTGACAGGCTTTGGCTGAACTCAACGGGCTTGGCATCACGACCGCTGACAACGATGTGAAGCACCGTCCTGTTGTAGTCCTGCGCAATACGCGCGAGCTTGGCGCAAACATCCAAAGCGACTGGACGCAACTCGGCACTATTGGTGTCGAACGCAAACTTGCTAGGAATTTGCAGGCGAATCGAACCATCAGTGAGCTGAGTGAACTGCCAGTCATTGGCAGTGTGTTCTGCCAGCGACTTCGTCAGAGCCTTAAATTCACGCGACATGTATTCCGCTGTTGCAGACGCAGACAGCGATTCAACTTTAGCGCCAACGTAATTCGGAATCGCATGAACTTCTGGCTGAGCTTGCGGTGCTACAGGCGCTACAGCGCCTTGATGCACACAAGCACCCAGCGCCAATAGCGCAGGCAGCAAATAGACGAGCTTCTTACTCACCGACGACGACGCCTCTTTTTCTTGCTAGGTGCTGCATCGCCTTCAGCCGGAGCTGGAGCAGGCGTTTGCTTGCCAGACTTCTCGGGCTTGCCGCCACGCTTGCCAGATTTTGGCGGAGCTGCAGGCTTAGTGGAATTAGCAGGCCTGCCGGCCGCGCCGCCATCCACCAATTCCAAATCAATCTTGCGTTCATCCAGATTCACGCGCACAACCTTCACACGCACGCGGCCACCCAGTGCATAGACCTGTCCGCCCTTACCGCCCACCAAACGATGCTGCTTGGCATCGTGCTGGTAGTAGTCAGACTTCAGCGATGACACATGGACCAGACCATCAACGTAGAGGCCTTCGAGTTCAACGAACAAACCAAAGTTGGCAACTGAAGTAATCAGGCCGCCAAATTCTTCGCCAACGCGATCACCCATGAACTCACACTTGAGCCAGGTCGAGACGTCACGCGTTGCATCGTCGGCACGACGTTCCGTCATCGAGCAATGTGCGCCCATCTGGCCCATCTGCTCTGCGGTGTACGTGAACGCTTCTTTCGACTTGCGCTTGAACAGGCCGCCACTCTTGCCGATTTTCAGCGCGTGCTTAATCGCACGATGCAGCAGCAAATCGGGGTAACGACGAATGGGCGACGTGAAGTGCGAGTAATGCGTCAGCGCCAGACCAAAGTGGCCACTGTTTTCTGGCTTGTACTGAGCCTGCATCAACGAGCGTAGCAACACCGTTTGGATCAGCGCCGCGTCTTCACGCTTGCGAGCCTGCACCAACACCTTGGCGTAATCCATCGCCTGCGGCTTGTCACCACCGGTGAGCTTGAGACCACGAGTCGAGAGGAATTCACGCAGCGCCAGAACCTTGGTTGGATCTGGGTTGTCATGAATGCGATACAACACAGGCAGCTTGGCCTTCTCAACAAATTTTGCTGATTCGACGTTCGCCGCGATCATGCATTCTTCAATCAGGCGATGCGCACGATTGCGCTTAACCGGAATGATCTTTTCAATCTTGCGATCGCTACCAAAGATGATGCGGGTTTCGGTGCTTTCAAAATCAATCGCGCCACGCTTTTCACGTGCTGCGAACAGTGCGTCGAACACATTGCTCAGCGCTTGCAGATGCGGCACCAGATTGGCGCGCTTCTGTGCCAGTTCGCCTTGAGGATTATCAAGAATGTTGGCGACGTCTTCGTAGATCAGACGCGCTTGTGAGCGCATAACGCCTTCGTAGAATTTCGACTTGTCGATCTCGCCACTCGGCAGCACACGCATCTCGCAGACCATGCAGAGACGATCCACATCAGGATTGAGCGAGCACAGGCCGTTCGAGAGTTTCTCCGGCAGCATCGGAATCACACGCTGCGGGAAATACACCGAGTTACCGCGCTTGGCGCCTTCAACATCGAGTGGCGCACCCGGTGTTACGTACGCAGAAACGTCAGCGATGGCAACCCACAGCGTCCAACCTTTTTTCTCTGGACGGCAATAAACAGCGTCATCGAAGTCGCGTGCATCAGCACCGTCAATCGTAACCAGCGGCAACTTGCGAATATCTTCGCGATCTTTGATCTGATCAGGTTGTACAGTGCTTGGAATGGCTTCAGCTTCGGCTTCGACAGCATGTGGCCATTCGAATGGCAGATTGTGCGCGCGAATCGCAGCTTCAATCTCCATACCAGGCGCCATGTGCTCACCGAGAATTTCGATGATCTTGCCAACTGGCAGCGTACGAGTGCCCGGAGGCGCGGTGATTTCAGCCACCACCATCTGCCCCTTCTTGGCGTCCATGCGCTGATCAGGTGGAATGAGCACGTCTTGCTGCACGCGCGGGTTATCCGGAATCACATAACTGATGCCCTGATCCATATGCAGACGACCAACAACGGTGCGTGTGCCACGTTCAAGCACTTCAGCAACAGAACCTTCAGGTCGGCCCTTGAAATCGGTGCCAGAAATACGCACCAGCACGCGGTCGCCATTCATCAGCGAACGCATCTGGCGCGGCGGCAGAAACACATCCTGCCCGCCTTCATCAGGAATCAAGAATCCGAAACCATCGCGATGCGCCTGCACTACGCCGGCAACCAGATTCATACGTGTAACTGCGCCCCATGCACCCTTGCGGTTCTGCATGGCTTGGCCTTCGCGTTGCATGGCAACGAGGCGACGTGAGAGTGCTTCTTGCTGGGTGAGTTTGCCGAGTTTGAAATGACCGATGAGGTCATCCAGCGTCTGTGGGCTGCCCATTTCGTTAAGTGTTTCCAGAATCAGTACGCGACTCGGAATCGGGTCTTCGTAGCGACCTTTTTCGCTCTGGAACTCGGAATCCTGCTGACGCCAGTCAGCCGAAGAATGTTTGGAATTTTTATTGTTTGTTTTGGAGTTTTTCATTGACAAAGATATGTGCAGTGGACAGAATGCGCGCCCATTGCCGAGATGGCGGAATTGGTAGACGCACTAGTTTCAGGTACTAGCGGGTAAAACCGTGGAGGTTCGAGTCCTCTTCTCGGCACCAAATAAATAAAGCCCAGCCCTGCTGGGCTTTTTTATTTGGTGCCTAAGGCCCGGGTAGTTTCCCACATCCCCCATGACTTCGCCTGCGGCGCAGTCATCGCCCCCTTGATTCAAGGGGACTATTGTTCTGGGGAACATAGGACAGCCCAAAGCATCCCCTTCACTGAAGAGGACGATCGCTTTGGGGAGAGATACCCCGCGTGGGACGCGGGGGTGACAATCCAATATGAAACTTTGAATCAACCCAATCTCAATCAAATGGGTTGTGCAGGACCATGGTGTGATCACGGTCTGGGCCGGTCGAAATAATGGCCACCGGAGTGCCCGTGACTTCTTCCATGCGCTTGAGGTAGGTGCGTGCCTTTTCAGGCAGATCTTCGTAGCGGCTTACGCCGTACGTGTTGCACTTCCAGCCTGGCAGCTCTTCATAGATCGCTTCGACCTTGGCATAGCCTTCGGCGCCAATCGGTGGCACTTCAACTTCCACGCCATTGACCTTGTAGCCAGTGCAGATGCGGATTA
>JAZKEM010000240.1:0-9907 GCA_040387055.1 Pseudomonadota bacterium
GTCAGCATCATGGAAGGTTGCTCCAAGTACTGCACTTTCTGCGTCGTGCCTTATACGCGCGGACATGAAGTGAGTCGTCCGCTGGATGATGTGTTGGTTGAATGCGCGCAGCTTGCAGCGCAAGGCGTGCGTGAAATCACGCTGCTCGGTCAGAACGTCAATGCTTATCGCGGACCGATGGCGGACACGACAGATCTTTGCGATCTCGCCTTGCTGATCAACTATCTCGCGCGCATGCCGGGCGTTGAACGCATCCGTTACACCACCTCTCATCCGAATGAATTTAGCGATGCGCTGATTGATGCATTTGCGGATGAGCCGAAGTTGGCCAATTACTTGCATCTGCCTGTGCAGTCCGGCTCGGACCGCATCCTCGGCATGATGAAACGCAATTACACAAAGGCGTCTTACCTCGACAAGATTCGCCGCGTGCGCGCGGCGCGTCCGGATATTGCGCTGTCGTCGGACTTCATCGTTGGCTTTCCGTCAGAGACGGAAGACGACTTCATGGAGACGATGGACCTCATCGCGCAAGCGCGCTTCGATAGCGCGTATAGCTTCGTCTACAGCCCGCGCCCCGGCACGCCTGCAGCGAATCTGCGTGACAACGTCACGCTGGAAGAAAAAAATCGCCGCCTGCATATTCTGCAAGCACGCATTCGTCAGATCGACGATGAGTTCAAGCAGAGTCTTGTCGGTACCACACAGGAAATTCTGGTGGAAAAACCATCGGTACGTGGACAGGGCCGCATTGCGGGCCGCACCTCGACCAATCGCATGGTGAACTTCGAAGGTCCGGAGTCGCTGATCGGACAGTTGGTGAATGTACACATCACTGAGACGCAGCCGAACTCATTGCGTGGACGTTTGCTCTCATGAGTTCGCCGGCTCGAACTACGCAGGCGCGTATTGATTTGGTGTTAGAGCCAGATGACGCGCCGCGCTTAGCCAATCTCAATGGTCCGTTTGACGCCAACCTGCGTCAGGTTGAGTTGCGTCTTGGCATTGAAGTGCGCAATCGCGGTAATCGTTATCAGTTGGTTGGCGCGCGTCGCGATGTCACGCGCGGCGAATCAGTTCTAACGGCGCTGTTCAATCAAGCTGCGGAAGACACCATCACCAGCGAATCCGTCCATCTCGCGCTGATTGAATTTGGCGACCAGATTGATGATGCGATGGCGGTGGAAGAAGAAGCGCCGCATGGCGAAATCGTTATTCGCACCAAGCGTGGCGTGGTGCGTGGACGCAGTCTGCATCAGAAGCAATATCTGAAAAGCATTGCGACGCACGATCTCAATTTTGGTATCGGCCCCGCTGGTACCGGTAAAACTTATCTGGCTGTTGCCAGCGCGGTTAATGCGCTGGAACGTGATCGCGTGCGTCGAATCGTGTTGGTGCGCCCGGCGGTGGAAGCAGGTGAGAAGCTCGGCTTTTTGCCTGGCGATATGGCGGACAAGATCAATCCTTATCTGCGTCCTTTATACGACGCACTCTACGAAATGATCGGCTTCGAAAAAGTCGCGCGCCTCGTTGAGAAGAGCGTGATTGAAGTCGCACCGCTCGCCTTTATGCGCGGTCGCACGCTTAATGAATCCTTCATCATTCTCGACGAAGCTCAAAACACGACTGTTGAGCAGATGAAGATGTTCCTAACGCGAATTGGTTTTGGCAGTGTTGCAGTGGTGACGGGCGACGTTACCCAGATCGACTTGCCGCGCCATGAAAAGAGCGGACTTAAGCACACGATGAAAGTGTTAGAAGGCGTGCCGGGCATTGCTTTCAGTCACTTCAAGAAAGAAGACGTGGTGCGTCATCCGCTCGTGCAGGCGATTGTTGAAGCCTACGAAATACACGAGGCGAAAGCCGAACAATGAGCGATATAGTCGTCCAGCGCTGCGTTCCTGCTGCGGGTATTCCTGCGGCAACGAGCTTGCGGATGTGGGCGCAGTCGGCGCTACGTAAAAAGGGCGCGCTGACGATTCGCATTGTGGATGAAGAAGAAAGCGAGACATTAAACAGTCGCTATCGTCACAAGCAAAAGCCGACCAATGTGCTGTCATTTGGCTATGACGAGCGCGGTGTGTTGGGAGATTTGGTGATCTGCGCGCCAGTAGTTGCTCGCGAGGCCAAAGAACAAAATAAAACCGTGCGTGCCCATTGGGCGCATATGGTGGTTCACGGCTGTCTGCATTTGCAGGGCCATGATCACGAGATTCAAAACGAAGCGGAAGCCATGGAAAAATTGGAAATCCGCATTTTAGGGAAATTAGGATTTAACAATCCTTATCAGGAAACATGAACGACGACCCCAGTGGTACCAACTCCAACCACCATGAAACGGCGCTGAGTCGTTGGTGGCATCGCATCACACATCGCTTCGCGGGCGCACCGCGTACGCGTGAAGATTTGTTGGAGGTACTGGACGAAGCCCGCGACGCTAATCTGATGGATGCCGACGCGCTGAATATGTTTCAGGGCGTTCTGGAAACCGCAGACACGCAGGTTCGCGACATCATGGTGCCACGCGCACAGATGGTGGTTGTTGAGCGCGATTGGACGTTGGATCAGTTGCTGCCGGTCGTCGTTGAATCGGGCCACTCACGTTTTCCTGTGATTGGTGATTCCAAAGATGAAGTGGTGGGCATTCTGCTTGCCAAGGATCTGCTGAAGTACGCTTCTGGCGTGCCTGGCGCTAATCCGGAAACGTTTGATCTCGGTCGCATGTTGCGTCCTGCGGTCTACGTGCCTGAGAGCAAGCGCGTTAACGTATTGCTGAAGGATTTCCGCAAAGGCCGTAATCACATGGCGTTTGTTGTCGACGAGTACAGCGGTATCGCGGGTCTTGTCACGATTGAAGATGTGTTGGAACAAATTGTCGGCGATATCGATGATGAGTACGATGAAGTCGAAGGCGCGCATATCCTCAAGCAGGACGAGCGTCGCTATCTGGTCAACGGCCTGACGCCGATTGAAGAGTTCAACACTTACTTCAGCACTGAATTTTCAGATGAAGAATTCGACACTGTCGGTGGCTTGGTGATGAACCGTTTTGGTCATATGCCCAAGCGCGGCGAGAGTGTTCGTATTGAGCGCTACAACTTTAATGTGCAGCGCGCCGATAGTCGTCGTGTGCACATGTTGCAGGTAACCATCTCGCCGAGCTGAAGACGGCTGACATCCATTTGGCGGATAGCAAACCCATGGCATTTTTGCAGTCGCTGAAATCCTGCGCACGACGCTTCGATAAAACAGCCGCCTTATTGCTCGGCGCGCTCACGACGCTGGGCTTCGCACCGTTTGGTTTGTGGCCACTTAGCTTGTTGGCGCTGGCCGCGTTGTTTGCCTTGCTGCAAGACACCACGATTCGACGCAGTGCTTTGTTGGGTTGGTTGTTCGCGATCGGCCATTTCCTCAGCGGCATTTACTGGATCTACATCAGCACACATATCTACGGCGGCGCGCCAGCGTGGCTAGGCGTGTTGCTGCTGTTGACCTTGTCCGCCGCGTATATGGCGCCTTGGTTTGCATTGGCGATGGGCGTGGCGACATGGCTGCGGCTTTGGCATCGCGCTGTTGGCTGGTTCGCATTGCCGGCACTTTTCTTGTTGGCTGAATTGGCGCGCGGAAGCCTAGTTTTTGATGGTTTCTCTTGGTTGAGCTTGGGTGATATTTCACTCGATACGCCGCTGCAGCGTTTGGCGCCGATGATTGGCGTGCATGGTATTTCTGCAGTGCTGATAGTGCTGGCTTACGCGCTGTTCCAACTGTTGGTGAGCTCGGGTTCGCGGCGTGTTGTTGCGGTTGTTGTGTTGTTGGCCAGTGCAGCGTCTGTGCTGTTGCCCGGGCCGCAGCAGTGGACACAGGCTTCTGGTGCGCCGCTGAAGGTTGCCATCATCCAGGGCAATATTTCACAAGAATTGAAATGGTTGCCCGAGATGGATTTGCCGATGTTGCTGCGCTACAACCGCATGACACTGCAAGCACGTGATGCGGATCTCATCGTTTGGCCAGAAGCGCCGCTCACGCAAACCTACAACCTGCTCAAAGATGAGTACCTCGATCCGCTGAGCCAAGAACTCGCGCAGAACGGCACGACGTTGCTCGCGGGCATGTTGATTGAAGAACCGCCGGGCTCTCAGCACTACTTCAACAGTGTGATCGGACTGGGGGCAGTGCAGGGGCGTTACGACAAACATCATCTGGTGCCATTCGGAGAGTATTTTCCGGTGCCAACTTGGCTGCGGCCTATGTTGGATGTGCTCGGCACGCCTTATTCAGACCTCAGTTCATCGGCTGCGGACCGCCCGCCGTTTGTGGTGAAAGGGCAGCGCTTGGGTGTTGTGATCTGCTTTGAAGATGTTTTTGCCAATGAATTTCGTCGTAGCGCGGAGGGGGCTGCACTGATTGTCAGCGTCACCAATGACGCTTGGTTCGGACACTCGATCGCCGCGGATCATCATCTGGCGATGGCGCGCATGCGCTCGCTGGAAACGGGGCGTGTGACTTTGCGCGCGTCCAATACCGGCGTGTCGGCATTGATCGGGCCTGATGGCAGCCTGCAAGCCCGGGCCGGGTTTTTTACGCAAGAAACCTTGCGTGTGAATGCACAGCCACGCAGTGGTCGTACGCCCTATGCACGCTGGGGCGATCAGCCCTTGTGGTTTGCAGGTGCTTTGCTGGTCTTCCTGGCATTGTTCCGTCGCCGGATTTGAGCAAAATTTGACCGCCAGATGCGCGGATTTATCAAACAAACCGCTTACAGATGGCGAAGCTGCCCGTTATACTTACGGGGATAGGCAGGCGGATCATGGCGGGGAGTCATGTCCATCCACCGAAGCACCGGATGGCGCCGCCTCGAATTTCATTAATCTCCTTTCAAGGGGCATCGTTCAATGAGTAATGAAGGCGTGGATTCCGGGCGTCGCCGGTTCCTGACGCTGACCACGGTAGCCGTGGGCGGCGTAGGCGTTGGCGCAGCAGCTTGGCCATTTTTGGCTTCGCTGCGTCCAAGCGATCGAGCAAAGGCGCTGGGCGCGCCGATCACCGTAGATATCAGCAAAGTCGAAATCGGTCAGAAACTGACTGTGGCTTGGCGCGGTAAGCCGGTTTGGATTATCCGCCGCACGCCTGAGATGCTGGCCAGCCTGCCTAAGGTTGACGCAAATCTGCGTGATCCGAATTCTGATCAGTCGGAACAACCGGCTTATGCCAAGAACGAAGTCCGTGCACTTAAGCCTGAATGGCTGGTCATGGTGGGTTCTTGCACTCACCTCGGTTGCTCACCGACCTTCCGCCCGGATCATCCGGCGCCGGATGTCGATAGCAACTGGCAGGGCGGTTTCTATTGCCCTTGCCACGGTTCCAAGTTCGACCTGTCGGGCCGCGTCTATAGCGGCGTGCCTGCTCCGACCAACTTGGTGATCCCGCCGCACAAGTATGTCAATGACACCACCCTCACCATTGGCGAAGACCAGGGAGCTGCGTAATGGCGATCGTCCCGAATCCGTACAAAACTACCGGCGTCATGGGCTGGATTGATGACCGCTTCCCGGCGACCAAGCTGTGGCGCGACCATCTGACCGAGTACTACGCACCGAAGAACTTTAACTTCTGGTACTACTTTGGTTCGCTGGCACTGTTGGTGCTGGTCAACCAGTTGCTCACCGGTATTTTCCTGACGATGCACTACAAGCCAGACGCTGCTCTGGCTTGGGATAGCGTTGAATACATCATGCGCGACGTGCCATGGGGTAATGTGATTCGTTACCTGCACTCGACGGGTGCTTCGGCGTTCTTCATCGTTGTTTTCCTGCACATGTATCGTGGCCTCTTGTACGGTTCGTATCGCAAACCGCGCGAACTGATCTGGGTCTTCGGCATGCTGATCTTCTTCGTGCTGATGGCCGAAGCGTTCTGCGGTTACGTGCTGCCTTGGGGCCAGATGTCTTACTGGGGTGCTCAGGTAATCATCTCGCTGTTCGGTGCGATTCCTAAGATCGGTCCGGACATCGTGATTTGGGTGCAGGGCGACTACATCCCTTCGGATGCAACGCTCAACCGCCTGTTCTCCTTCCACGTCATCATGCTGCCGTTCATTCTGGTTGGCTTGGTTGTCGCTCACTTGATTGCACTGCATGAAGTGGGTTCTAACAACCCAGACGGCGTTGAGATCAAGAAGCACAAAGATCCCGTCACCAAGATCCCGCTCGACGGCATTGGCTTCCACCCGTACTACACGGTGAAAGATCTGGTCGGCGTTGGCGTGTTCCTGATCATCTTCCTCGGCGTTGTGTTGTTTGCCCCAGATGGCGGCGGCTACTTCATCGAGAAGCCAAACTTTATTCCGGCCAACCCGTTGGTTACGCCTGAGCACATTACTCCGGCTTGGTACTTCGGTACGTTCTACGCGATTCTGCGCGCGATTCCGGACAAATTGATGGGCGTTATCGGTATGTTCGGTGCGGTGCTGGTGTTGTTTGCACTGCCTTGGCTGGATCGCTCTCCTGTGAAGTCGATCCGCTACAAGGGCCCGATCTTCAAGACCGCGCTGGCATTGTTCACGGTCTCGTTCGTGGTGCTTTGCTACCTCGGCCTGCAGCCGCCAACACCGATGGGCACGCTGCTCTCGCGTATCGGCACGTTCATTTACTTCGCTTTCTTTATTCTGATGCCGTGGTATTCGGCAATCGACAAAACCAAGCCAGAACCGGAACGGGTGACGGGATGAAGCGCCTACTTATTGCCCTCGCGGGTCTGACTCTGTCCGCCTCTGCTCTGGCTAGCGGTGGCCATCCGCTGCCGTTTGCATTTACGCCAGACACCGCCAATCTGCCTTCTGTGCAGCGCGGCGCTCGTGACTACATGGCTTATTGCTCGGGCTGTCACTCGATGAAGCATATGCGCTACTCGCGCATTGCTCAGGATCTCGGCATTCCCGAGGATATGGTCAAGAAAAATCTGATGTTCACCACCGACAAAATCGGTGATCACATCATTTCGTCGATGCCGGTTGCACAAGCGCAACAGTGGTTTGGCCAGGCTCCACCTGACCTGACCGTTGAAACGCGCGCTCGTGGTGCCGACTGGGTTTACAGCTACCTCAACAGCTTCTACATTGATGAGTCACGCCCTGTTGGCGTGAACAACCTCGTATTGCCGGGCGCTTCAATGCCGCACGTGTTGTGGGAGTTGCAGGGTTGGCAGGTGAAGTCGGAAGCCAAGGCTGAAGGCGAGCATGCTGAAGCTGGTCACGGCGAAGAACACCATGGCACGGGCCTTGAACTGGCTCAGCCGGGCAAGCTGTCCCCTGAGGAATACAAGAAGTTCACCGCTGACCTGACCAACTTTATGGTCTATGCAGCAGAACCGGGCCGTGCACAGCGCATTGCGCTTGGTCCTAAGGTCATTCTGTATTTATTGGTGCTGACCTTCTTGTTCTACGCACTCAAGAAAGAGTTCTGGAAAGACATTCACTAAGTCTTTCCTGCGTTACCCGAACGCCGTTCATGGTAAGTTGTTACCTTGAACGGCGTTTTTTATTTCTGAAGCGGGTCTATGTCACTACGCGCACGCAGTAAGTTTGTCCCCGAAAACAAACCCGCAGTGCGCGCGGGCGTTACTTTATTTTGTGAGCGCGATACTTTGCAGAGCCATTGGGCGCGCTTGGTATTGGCAGAAAAAGAAGTGGATGGTGCGCGCCTTGAGTGGACGACGCCAGGCAAACCGAGTGAAGACCTGTTGGTTCTTAACCCGCAACTGACACTACCCACACTGACTGATCGCGATACCGTGATTCACCCGGCGCGCGTCATTGTTGAATATCTCGATGAACGTTATCCGGCCCCACGTTTGATGCCGGCAGACCCTGCTGCTAAAGCGCGCGTACGTATGGCACTCATGCGCATTGAGCACGATTTGTTTCCCTTGGTCGAACTGCTGCTGTCGGGCAAAGGCGATCTCAAGAATGCGCGTAAAACGCTGACTGAACACCTCACCACCAGCGCACGCATGGTTCCGACGCGTGGTTGGTTTCTCGGTTTGGATTACAACCTTGTCGATACTGCTTGGGCCGTGCTGTTTCATCGCCTGCCCGGTCTCGGCATCAAACTTTCACCAGAAGCTGCGGGCATTGTTCGCTATGCCGAACGTTTGTTTGCGCGGCCGGCCTTTCAAAAAACCATCAAATGACTTCACGCCCCACTTCACGCTCGCGCCGCCCTTATCTGATCCGCGCGGTTTATGACTGGGCGACCGATAACGGTTGCACGCCACACATGCTGGTCGCCGCTGACTACCCCGGTGTAGTCGTGCCACTAGAGTTTGTGCAAGAAGGCCGCATCACGCTCAACATCGCGCCGATGGCGGTGCAGGGGCTCAACCTCGAAATCGAACCGCTGTGGTTTTCGGCGCGATTCAGTGGTCGATCATTCGAAGTCTCAGTGCCAAGCGGCGCCGTGCTTGCCGTGTTCGCAAGAGAGAATGGTGAAGGCATCGTTTTTGGCGAAGTAGAACCTGCCAACCCAGACGATGTTGTGTCACCCACCGAGCCGCCCAAGCCGCCTAGCAAGCCTGCTGGTGGCAGGTCGCATCTCAAGCTAGTGAAATAGCTGGAGCGGTTTTAATCGCGTCAATCAATTGTTCCAGGAAGTGGCCTGCGGCAGTGTTTTTCCCGGATTCAAAATGGATTGCGGATCGAAGACCTGCTTGAGTTGGCGCATCAGCGCCAAAGTATCCGCGTCGATTTCCCAGCCCACATAGTCACGCTTGTCGATGCCGACGCCGTGTTCGCCAGAGATGGTTCCTTCTAGCGAAAGCACGAGTTTGAATACATCGTGCAGACAAGCCTCAATGGCTTTCATCTGGTTTGCGTCACTCGGATCGGCCAAGAGATTGACGTGAATATTGCCGTTCCCCGCATGCCCAAAGTTGACGATACGAATGCTGTGACGGCGCGATAGTTCACCAAGGCCATCGATAAGTTCTGGTAGTCGTGTCACAGGCACGGCGACATCTTCATTCACTTTTTTCGGCGCCAATTTTCGCAGCGCAGGCGAAAGCGCTTTGCGACTGGACCAAAGTGCTTCTGCTTCAGCAGTTGATGACGCTGCACGTAGTTCAATCAGGCCATCGCCACGCGCGGCATCTGAGATTGCGCGCACGGCTGATTCAATCGAGTCAGGAGCGCCATCCGCTTCAATCAATAGCAAGGCTCCTGTGCCGTTTGGAACGCCGCTGTCTTGATGTTGTTGTGCGAGCATCACCGCATCGCTATCCATGAACTCTAAAGCGCTGGGAATCTGTGGCTGCCCCATGAGACGTGCTACAGCTTCTGCCGCTGATTTCACATCGCGATATGCCGCGCGCAGTGTGCGCGTGACTTCTGGTTTGGGTAGCAGTTTGAGTGTGGCTTCGGTGATGACGGCCAGCGTGCCCTCACTGCCAATCAGCAAGCGCGTGAGGTCGTAACCGACAACGCCTTTGGTGGTGTAACAACCCGTCTTGATCGTGGTGCCCGTGCCAGTGATTGCGCGCAGACCCAAGACGTTGTCGCGCGCCGTGCCGTACTTCACTGCACGCGGACCTCCGGATGAGCAGGCGAGGTTGCCGCCAACGCTGGAATAGCCTGCGCTGGTTGGATCAGGTGCCCAGAACAAGCCATGCTTGGCTGCCGCAGCTTGGATATCGCCATTCAGCGCGCCTGCTTCGCATTCAATCATGCGATCACCAGGTGAGATGCGCAGGATGCGATTCATCCGCTCTAGCGTCAGCACGATGCCGCCAGCGATAGGCACCGATGCGCCGGTGGTATTGGTGCCGCGTCCACGTGCAGTTAGCGGGATGCGATGTTCAGCGCAAACGCGTAGTAGCGCTGCAATTTCGTCATGGCTCGTAGCAAACGCCACGGCTT
>JAZKEM010000241.1:0-13549 GCA_040387055.1 Pseudomonadota bacterium
ACCAAACCATTCGCGCCCGCCTCTCCTCAGAAGTGGCTCTTATTAATGACATTGGTGGCTATATTATCGCCGCTGGTGGCAAACGCCTGCGACCCGCTCTAGTCCTGATGGCCGGCCGTGCGATGGGCAGCAAAACCGATGAAACCGTCCTTTTGGCGGCCACCATCGAGTTCATCCATACCGCCACCCTGCTGCATGACGACGTAGTTGATGAATCTGGCCTACGCCGCGGCCGCAAGACCGCCAATGCGGTTTGGGGCAATGCCGGTGCCGTGCTCTCTGGCGACTTTCTCTATTCCCGCGCCTTCCAGATGATGGTCGACTCCAAGCGCATGGAAGTGATGCGCGTAATGGCCGACACCACTAATGCTATTGCTGAAGGCGAAGTGCTTCAGTTAATGAATGTTGGTGATCCAGAAGTCAGCGAAGCACGTTATATGCGCGTGATCGAACTCAAAACCGCACGCCTGTTTGAAGCCGCAACCAAACTCGGCGCGATCAGTGCCGATGCTGATGAAGCGGGTATCGCCCGCATGGCTGAATACGGCCACAAACTCGGCGTCGCTTTTCAGCTCGTTGATGACGTGTTGGATTACGTTGCAGACAGCAGTCTCAGCGGCAAAAATCTCGGCACCGATTTAGCCGAAGGCAAACCTACTTTGCCACTGATTCACGCGATGAAAAATGGCACACCAGCGCAGGCAGAATTGATCCGCGGCGCGATCGTAGAAGGCAAGCTGGAGAACCTCCCTGAGGTCCTAAAAGCCGTTGAATCGACTGGGGCCATCCCTTACACTCGTGCCCTCGCAGAACGGTACTCCCGTGAAGCAGAAAATGCGTTAAGCGATCTTCCCGATTCGCCACATAAAAACGCACTGATCAACTTGGCCCGCTACAACAACGCGCGCGTCAGCTGATCCATCGGGGCGTAGCTCAGCTTGGTAGAGCGCTTGCTTCGGGAGCAAGAGGTCGCAGGTTCGAATCCTGTCGCCCCGACCAAACGCTTCAGTGACTTACGTACGGATTTTATTCCGCTGTCTCTTTCACCGTAGCCAAATCGTAGCTCGCGTTTAAGCTACCCAATCCAGCGCGCTCCGCGTAACGATCTGCATACCCTGCAAGATGATTCATCGAGAGATGCGCATAACGCTGCACCATCTCTGAAGTCCTCCATCCGCCTAGCTCTTGCAAAACGTTCATTGGCGTATCGTTCTGCGCGTGCCAACTCGCCCAGGTGTGCCTCAGATCGTGCCATCGAAAATCCTTGATGCCTGCACGCTCTAATGCGCCGCGCCAAGCCTTCGTACCAACTTGGTTGATCGGCTTACCTTTGTAGCTGAACACATGCGTCGGATGCTGCCCTTTCTGCCCGATGAGTACTTGCATCGCGTCAGGAGTTAACGGAACCGGAATAGCGCGCCGCGCCTTCGCATTTTCCGCTTGCACCCACGCACTGCGCTTTTCCAAATCAACCTGAGCCCAACGCAGATTTTTCACATTGCCTTGACGCAAACCAGTAGCAAGTGAAAAAAGTACCATCGCTCGAAGATGATCAGGTAACTCAGCCAGCAGTCGCACTGCTTCTTCTTTAGTCAGAAACCGAACTCGCCCCAATGGCTCTTTTAGAAAGCGCATCTTCGGCATGCGATCTAACCATTCCCACTCGTTGACGGCCTTACGAAGAATTGCTCGCAACAGTTCCAGCCTTCGATTCACTGTTCCGTTACTGACCTTCTCCGATAGACCGACACGCATAAGTTTGTCGATCACATCGCGGCTAATGTCGTTTAAATCCATCCCTTCTAGATGCGGTTGCAACCAGCGAAGATGAAACTTGTCCGTCACTAACGTTGCCTTGTACCCACTTTCATCCAAGTGGCGAATTACAGCTTCGTCCCATAAATGACGCGGCTTTACGCCGAGTCGTTCCTGTTCCCACAGTTCGGATTTTCGTTTGTCGTGGAGTTCTTGAGCCTTTCGTTTATCGGAAGTCCCAGTGCTTTCCTGCAAGCGGCGACCTTTGTGTGAGAGCTTGACCCACCATACCGATGAGTCCTTTCGTTTGTAGAGTGACATATAGATTTCTCCGGGTAGTCACCCTGCAACGCTCGCGGTTCGTATTGTGCACGTAGATAGGCCAATAAGTCAGCCTCCACGAACACCCATCGCTTTCCAATTTTTGCCCCGGGAATGTCGCCAGTTTTAGTGCGTTCCGCCAAGGTAATCGGATGGATATGTAGAAATGCCGCAGCTAGTTGCAGAGTGAGCGTGTTCATGTAGAAACCTTGCCGATGAAGTCATCAGGGCAAGGCACAGTCATAAGCCGCTTGGGCTGCCCTTCACGCATTACCTGCGATAGCACTGCTGCTGAGTCGCCGCGCTCCACCTCACACATGACGTTGAGCGCGCGGCCTGCTGCCGACTTAACCCACCCACACATCTGCGTGTACGTCATTTCGTAAATGCGCTGCACAGTTTTAATTTTGGATTGCTCTGTACTGAGCGTTGCGAAGCAAGGATAAGCGCCTGCCAGGTATGCGCCAGCTCGTGTAAGCACCTCCCACGGAATCAGTCGACTCTTGTTTCGCAATTCGACTTCCGCACGCACCCACGGACTTAATGGGTCTCCGAGTTGCTTCCCCTTCTCATACACACGGCACAGTTTTCCGTTCTCACGTTTGCCGACATAGAAAGTTCGGCCTTCGCCTGAACCAAGGTCATCACGATGATGGCCAGCAGAGGGTCTGCCATTAAGCGCAAAACCACCTTCTCGATACCACTGTATTGCGCGATCTACCGTGATGAAACTGCCCTGAAAATCATCGTGAGCCAGATCAACTCGGCATATATGCGCATCGTAGGTATCACCCCAAACACGGATTGCGTTCCAGTCCTGCACTCTGGCGCATGCCTTGGCGTTGAGAGAGACGTGAACCGTTCCGCGTTGTCTTTCCCCTCCGTAGGCGAGGAGTCCGTAGTCACCAAGATCAACACGTCTTGCATAGCCTTGCCAGCCCTTATCCGTTGAGTTCCATTGCTCAGGTGGAATACCGAACAGAATCTCTAAACTCTTGGCAATCCAAGGCAGAGAATCAACGGACTCTGGTGGCAGTACGCTAAACGCAAGCCAATCAATCAGAGCGATGTTGGGATTAGCAGTTTCGTGGTGGTCATTAGTTTCGCCCCGTATTACTAGACGGGGCATATCTCCGCCGCTGCGCGCGCCGTGCTCATCCTTGCGCGCGGCGTGCTCGTCGGCGTCGACACTTGCCAATGTAGTATCAGTCGGCGTCATTCTTGGCCGCCGGTGCTGACAGTGTTACGCCCAGCTCTTTCTCAATTAGCTTTGTGTGCTTAACGACAAGCCAGCGGAAGTCCTCACGTGGGCCTTCCATTTGCTCATAGTCAAATACACCATCTTGCGTCCTAATTTCGGTACCGGGGACACCTTCCCAATCTAGACCTAACTCAAAATCTTCGAGTGCCGTCGCCAGAAGATCGTTGATTACTTCATGGCGCTTTACGCTTGGATACATCTCGCAGATAGCGGCAATCTTGGCCGCAACGAGCGCCGGTAAGCGTACCGAGAGTTGCTTTGGCATCAGGACAGTGTTGTCCGGACGCGCCCAAACTGATGAGAGAGTTGAAGCTTTGGACTTGGTCATACGAACTCCAAACAGTGAATGTTTGAAGAATGTCTCACGACCGTTATATAACTGTCAATAACATTTTTGTTATTGGTTGTTGCCCTCGTGGGCCCACAGCCTCGCTTCTACGAAGCGACCCGCGCAGCGGTACGGTGATTCCTTACGGCCTCACCGCCGCGCGGGCTTCGGGTTGTGGACTACGGGGACAACAAATCAGTCCTTAGCAAAAGGCTTCAAAATTTGAGGGATTCGCATGGGATCGAGTAAGCCTGCAGCTACGAGGGCAGCCAATAAGAGGCTTACCGCAATAACTACAGCAGGCAAAACGCGATCAAATGCAATCGCCACTACTGTTGCCATCCAGCCTATTGCAGCCAACTCAATCACCAGAACAAAAGCAACATATTCTTGATGATAAGAATGTGTAAACCACAGAGAGAGAAGAGCTATTAAGTTTGCCCCTGCCGGGATGAAAAAAAAGATATTTTTTAATTCAGATTTAGGCTTCTGAAGATACTGCTCCAATGTTCCACCAGAGGCCACAATCATGTCTTTAATTTCTTCAGTCGTGCCTTCCAACGGCCCGAGCTTCACGCCCTGCCTCCACTACTATTAGCTGTAACCCGCATCACATCGTGTTTAGCAGCAGATTCATCCCAGCTGTCGCTCCCATCTTCTCCTTTGATAAGAATGACCCTATTGCCTTCAATAACTGTATTTGTACCGCGAAAATTAAAGCCCGATAGATTCCCACCGAACGCATTTTGGCGGATTTTCCCCAATGCATCGTTAACTGTTGGACTAGATGGGTGATAGGTATCCTGATTCAGCTGACCAGATCCAATTTTGAAGATAATTAACGCACCTTCGGCATCTGATGGATAAACATCAAAAACAACACCAGTAGAACCTTTGAGGTGCAACGCCAGATATCTACGTAGATTGTTTATGTAACCTTGGAGCAGAGGTCTGTCTTTCATTTTGCACCTGTAAAAATATTATTAGTATTTAGCGCTGTAGCTATAACGTATCAGTCCCGGATGCTCATTATGAAGACCGGATCACTCGCCCCTCAATCATCTTCCGTTGCCCGTCATCAGTCAGCCCCCAAAAAAGTGAATGCCCACCGGCTGTGGTCTTCAAGTACTGCACGGTGACCAAGCCATATGCCTGCAACTGAATAGACGCGGTTTTAAATTGCTGATCATTTACTCTCGCCGAATGTCCACTACGGCCACTTGCTTCTAGTAGCACGCGGGAAAATATTTGCTTAACTGCAACGTCATTTGGATGATCGACTAGATAGGGCGCTATAAGCACAAACAGATTTTTCCAAGAAATCGTGATGTCAAATGTATAGCTTCCAGTACGACCAGCATTGGCACTGCTATAAGACCCTTCAAATTTGTACACTGAATTCAGATCAGCAATATCAGGAACAGCTATGGCTTTCTTTTGCTTTAATTCACGGACTGATTGTTTAAGATTTTCATTCTGCTTCTGAAGTTCTCTATTTTCGATCAACATTTGTTCGTTGGGCATACTCGTAGCGCGCGCCCATCCAACTGCCGGATAAGTTTTAATGGCTCTGGATACGCTTAGCGCAACCAATCCCGGTAGCTCACTGGTATTTTTCCAAAACTTAACTAATCGGCCATCCATTACTTTTTCTTTGAAATTCTCTAAGCGCTGTCGAAGTTCGGCATCACTTTCAGATTTTCCAAACGGTATATTGTTTGGCTCGCCGTGGATCAATGCGATCACTTTCAGGCCCTTACTTACCGCATAGTCGAATTCCATTTCTGTATAGCTAATTCCATCAGCCGTTGTTGACCCGTACCTTCCTCCTATCAAAAGCAGATAGTAGTCAGAATCATCAATAACTTTCTTAATGAAATTGAATTGCTCTTCATCCGCTGCCGGGAACAGTTCCATTCCCGCTGGGATGCAATCCAATTCCATTAATGCCTGCATAACACCCTGACGTTCATCCTTCAGGTCTGTGTAAGTTGAGCTGACAAATATTTGGTAACGCTTATCCATCGTGAATTTCACCCAAGAAATATCGATTGCAAATTTGAACAATCCACATGTCTAACTTTGTAGTGTTCAGATACCCCAAAAAACCGAAGGCGTAGCCAAAACGTAGCCTAGCTGACGCTGTTTTTCCTGATTTAAAGCTTATTCTGGCAATTGCGAACGTTGCAAGGTGTTGATTTCATTGCAGCCAGATTTCCAAACCTCAATTCGGGAGCAAGAGGTCGCAGGTTCGAATCCTGTCGCCCCGACCAGAATTTCTCAATTAAATTCTTAAGACACTCGACGCTTAAATAGCATCATTGAGAACGCTGCTTCTGTAGTGTGCCCTTCACTCGCAGCAAGCGCTTCGCGTCTATCTTGCTTGGCTTTCCAGGCATACGGCGTCATCTGCAATAACTGGTTTAAGTCTTGCTGATTCAAGCTCAACGGAAAGCGCACTTGCTGTTGCGACTGCAGCTCAAACAGCGCTTCAAATCCTGTCAAAAACTTTTCGGGATCGTGCGCACGCACTTCTTCGAAGAGTTGTTGGCGAATACTCCATAGATGATCTGGCGCAGGCGTCACGACCAGCACATAGCCTTCAGTTTTCAACACGCGCTGCATCTCATCGATATGGAGTTGCGTGAACATATTGCTGACGATATCGATTGATGCATTAGCGATCGGCAATAACGCGCCGCTACCCACAATCCATGTGATGCCGGAATGACGCTTCGCTGCAAGACGAATTGCAGGGCGTGCGATGTCGAGACCAATCACTTCATCTGCAACTTCAGTGAAAGCGCCGGTGTAATAGCCCTCACCACAACCAATATCGAGAATGCTTTGTGCTTTTAGTGGCGTGAGCAAGTTCAACACAGCATCGCGCAGTGGCTGATAGTGATCCGCCTGCAAAAATTCACGGCGCGCCATCACCATCTGAGGATCGTCGCCGGGATCGCGACTGTTCTTGTGCTGCACCGGCAAAAGGTTAACGTAGCCTTCGCGGGCGACGTCAAAGCTATGTCCTGTTTTGCAGCGCCAAATTTTGTCGCCACGCTCCAGCGTGTGACGACACAGTGGGCAAATAATGGTTGTCGTCATTCGCGCTTTTAAGCGCTCTTTGCATCAGCAAGAAGGCTCAAGGCCAACGCTTCGGCAACACGTAGACCATCAATGCCTGCCGACATAATGCCGCCCGCATAGCCCGCGCCCTCGCCCGCTGGATACAAGCCGCGCGTGTTGAGGCTTTGATAATTTGCGTCGCGCGTGATGCGCAGTGGCGATGACGTGCGTGTTTCAACACCCGTCAACACTGCATCTGGCATTGCGAATCCTTTGATCTGTTTTTCGAAAGCAGGCAACGCTTCACGGATTGCCTCAATCGCGTAGCTGGGCAATGACGGCGCGAGATCACACAAACGAACGCCGGGTTTATAGCTAGGCTCAACACTGCCCAACGCGGTTGATGGTCTTGCTGCGATGAAATCGCCGACCAACTGTGCAGGTGCTTCGTAGTTTCTGCCGCCCAACACATACGCGCGTGATTCCAAATCTTCTTGCAGCGCAAGACCGGCCAAAGGTCCGGCCGCGACGCCACCCGGATAATCTTCCGGCGTGATGCCAACCACGATGCCGGCGTTGGCGTTGCGCTCATTGCGTGAGTACTGGCTCATGCCGTTAGTGACGACGCGATTCGGCTCAGACGTTGCCGCCACCACGGTGCCGCCTGGGCACATGCAGAAGCTATAAACAGAGCGGCCGTTTTTCGCGTGATGCACTAACTTGTAATCAGCAGCACCAAGTAGGGGATGTCCTGCATATTGGCCGAGTCTGGCTTTGTCGATCAGCGACTGCGGATGCTCGATGCGGAAACCAATCGAAAAGGGTTTGGCTTCCATGAAAACATTACGCGCATGCAACATGCGGAAAGTCTCGCGAGCGCTGTGGCCCAGCGCAAGAACCACATGATCTGCGTGAATGGTTTCGCCACTTTTGAGTGTGACGCCACGCATACGGCCATCTTCAATCAGCACATCGGTAACTTGCTGCTCAAAGCGAATCTCACCACCTAGCGCTTCAATCTCTTCACGCATACGTGTGACCACGCCGGTGAGACGGAAGGTGCCGATATGCGGCTTGTTAACGTAGATAATTTCTTCTGGCGCGCCTGCTTTCACAAATTCGTTGAGAACTTTGCGGCCGTGATACTTCGGATCTTTGACCTGACTGTAGAGTTTGCCGTCACTGAACAAACCCGCGCCGCCCTCACCAAATTGCACATTGGATTCTGGGTTCAGCACATTCTTGCGCCACAGCCCCCAGGTATCTTGCGTACGTTCACGCACTGCCTTGCCGCGTTCCAGCACGATGGGTTTAAAGCCCATCTGCGCTAAAGCGAGAGCTGCAAAAATTCCGCAGGGTCCGAAACCAATGACAAGCGGTCGATTGGTGAAACTGCCAGGTGCAGTCGCAACGACTTTGTAAGACGTATCAGGCGACGGGCCGATGTGATGATCGTCTTGGAATTTGGCGAGAATCGCGGCTTCATCACGAAGCTCGCAGTCCACGGTGTAAACAAAGTTCAGCTCAGACCTTTTGCGTGCGTCATAGCTGCGTTTGTACACAGTGAAATTGCGCAGATCACCATCTGGCAAACGCAGACGCTCCTGAATAGCGGGCGCGAGCGCCTCGGGCGGATGATCGATCGGCAGCGTGAGTTCAGTGATTCTTAGCATTAGCGGTGGGCTCTTAATATGGCCAGACTAGGCCCATATTGTCCCACGATTACTGCCAAATCAGTGCATCTCAACGCGCCCAAGTGCGATAGGTCTTGCTGGAGGGGCGATACTCTTCGATGCGCTGATTGCCGGTATCCACCAGTAACACGCGATCTTTGCCATCAATGACAATGCCGGCCGGTTCACGGGTTGGAATACAGACCGGATCCATACAGGTATAGGCGCCGCCATCGAATTCACTGATCTGCTTGGCCGCAAGGTCCAAGCTGCGAATGGCATTGTTATAGGTGTCGGCCACCAGTAACTGCTGGCCCTCTACCGCAACGCCCAAAGGATGCTGCAAACGTCCAACCTTGAATGTGCCATTGGTGCGGCCAAAATCGAATAGCCCTGCACCGACTAGCGTTTTAACCATGGGTTTGTTGTTGAGCGTGATGGTTCGAATTGCAGAGCTCTCAGAATCTGCCACGTAAAGCGTTAATCCATCCGCGCTAATTACCAAGCCACTCGGCTGAGCAAAACCAACTTCACGCGCTGCGCCATCTTTCAGCTCTTCAGCGCCACTGCCTGCAAACATCGCCACTTTGTTATCTGCCAGATTCAACACACCAATCTGATGCGTACCTGCGTTAGCAAAATAAATTTGCTGGCCTTTGCGCTCAAGATCCCAAGGCGAAGCTAAAGCTGTGGTTTTGCCGGAACTCAGATTAGCCAAGACAGTCCCGCGTTGTCCGGTGCCCGCCAATGTAGAAACATTGCCTGTCGCCAGATCAATTTTACGAATGGCGTGATTGCCAGTATCTGCGACATAGATGGCCTCATCGGTCGCTATCAGCCCCTGCGGATGATGAAAGCTGGCCTTGTTTGCCGCGCCATCTGCAAAACCTTCTTTGCCACTGCCAAAGCGACGGATATCCGCACCTTTATCGTTGAGCAAGACAATCTGATTATGTCCAGCATCGGCGAGCGCCCAGCGTTTCTCTACACCCGGCACAGATTTAAGCTTGCCCGGAAAACTGAAACGCCCCTGTACTGCTTCCAGAGGTTTGAGCGCTAAGTATTGCGGCTTGAGTTTGCCGGACGATTGCTTGAGCAAATCCGTCACCAAACGATTAAATTGCTGAGGCTCAGGCTCACCCTGCACTTGGCCGAGCAATTTGCCGTCAGCACCAACAAATACCAACGTCGGCCAAGCTTCTACACCGTAGGCCTGCCAAAGCTGCATCTCCGGATCATGAATGACCGGATGATGGATCTCGTAGCGACGAATCGCGTCTCGAACGCTAACGATACTTTTCTCACGCTCAAACTTTGGCGAGTGCACACCAATCACAACAATCTTGTCGGGATAGCGCTCTTCAAGCGCACGCAGCGTTGGAATGATGTGAACGCAGTTAATACAGCCCAGCGTCCAAAAATCGAGAATCACGAGACGGCCGCGTAACTGCTCAAGTGGAATCGGCGCAGCAACGTTGAGCCACTGCAGGCCAGGGCGTGCGATTTCGGGCGCCTTTTCTGGCAGCTTGCCCTGCGCATGCGCTGGGCTGAAAGCCAGTAACAGCGCCAGCGTGGAAAAGATGCGCGTGAACAGATTCATGATTTTTCCGGGTGAACAGACATGTGAAACAGCTTAGCCCTGGTTCAGACAGCGAACTGCGCTTAGGCGTTCGGTAGATATGTCCGTTCGTTCAGGTCAGTTCAGACAAGACAGGCCTCGAGGACCATATCGTGAGCCGGACCATTGGTCCAAATTATTCGAGCAAAAATAAAAAGCACGGATGTACAAACCCCGGCGGGTTTGTACAAGCCGCTGCCGTTGTTTGCGCGGAGGATGCGTTTCGGCGCCAGACACTCCGTTTAGCAGGAAGGCATGGCGTCACGCACATTTTTCCGAATGTCGCATTGCCTTACTCGCACAACCATCAGGAGATTCATGGACATCGAAAATCTAAAAGCCCGACGCCGCGCGCCTTTGAACACGCCAGGCGGGCTCTCCGAAGACGCCGTGCGCGATCTCTCGGCTGCACTCAACGTCCTGCTCGCTGACCTGTTTGCGCTGTACCTGAAAACCAAGAATTTTCACTGGCATCTGTCAGGGCCTAACTTTCGTGAATATCACCTGATCCTCGACGATCAGGCCGATCAGATTTATGCAGCCATTGATCCGATTGCCGAGCGCGTACGCAAGCTCGGTGGCACCACGATCCGCTCGATAGGCCAGATCGCCAAACTACAGCGCGTGCTCGACAACGATGCCGACTTTGTAACGCCAATGGACATGCTCGCCGAACTACGCGATGACAACCAACAACTCGCAGGACGCATGCGCGTTACGCACAGCGTCTGTGATGAACACGGTGATGTAGCCAGCGCCAGCTTGCTGGAAAACTGGATCGACCAAGCCGAAGGACGCGTCTGGTTCCTGTTTGAAGCAACCCGCAATCCTTAAATTTCCGTATCTGGAGAACGATGCATGAGCAACACCATAACCACTAAAGATGGCAGCAAGATTTTTTACAAGGACTGGGGCGCAGGTCAGCCGATTGTTTTCAGCCACGGCTGGCCGTTGTCGTCTGATGCGTTTGAAGACCAGATGTTTTTTCTTGCCAGCAAGGGCTATCGCTGCATTGCGCACGACCGCCGTGGCCATGGCCGCTCCAGTCAGCCGCTAAACGGCAACAACATGGACACCTACGCCGATGATCTAGCCGAACTAGTGACCCAGCTTGATCTGAAAAACGTCATTCACGTTGGCCATTCCACCGGCGGCGGCGAAGTGGCGCGTTACATCGGTCGTCACGGCACTCAACGCGTTGCCAAGGCCGTTCTGATCGGCGCGGTTCCGCCAGTGATGTTGAAGTCGGCAAGCAATCCGGGCGGAACGCCGATGGAAGCCTTCGACCAGATTCGCGCGGCTGTGCTGGCGGACCGCTCCAAATTTTTCCAAGAGTTGTCGATACCGTTCTACGGTTTTAACCGGCCCGACGCCAAAATCTCTGAAGGCCTGCGCCAATCGTTCTGGATGCAAGGCATGCAAGCCGGCATGCCCGCCTGCTATGACTGCGTTAAAGCGTTTTCAGAAACCGACATGACCGAAGATCTGAAAAAGTTCGATGTGCCGACGCTGATTCTGCACGGCGATGACGATCAAATTGTGCCCATCGCTGATGCGGCCATACTCAGTGCAAAACTGGTCAAGAACGCTCAATTGGTGATCTACAAAGGCGCTTCACATGGCATGTGCAGCACCGAGAAAGATCGAGTGAACGCTGATCTGCTGGCATTTATCAGCGCCTGATCGCACAAGCTCGATCAATCCTTATGGCGCCGTCCAGCAGGACGGCGCTTATTCAAAACCATATTTCATTGAGAAACTTTTATGTCCAACCATCCTTTCAGTCTGCATGTTCCGGTAGATACATCGGAGCATATTCTCGGCGACGTCCATGCGCCCATCACAGTCGTCGAGTACGCAGACCTTGAATGCCCATATTGTCGCCAAGCGGCGCCTATCGCACCGATGTTGCTCGAGCGATTCCCTGGCAAAGTGCGCTTTGTGTTTCGCCATTACCCCTTGGAAGAAGTCCATCCACATTCGATGGTAGCTGCGCAGGCAGCAGAAGCGGCCGCGGCGCAAGGAAAATTCTGGCCGATGGTCGATCTATTGTTCGCCAACCAGTCGCACCTTACGCGTCGCAACTTACACGACTACGCCGAAAGACTGGATCTGGATATCACTCGCTTCGAGCGCGAACTGGATGACAGCATTTACCTGCAACGCGTCCGTGAAAGCATCGAAGGTGGAGACCGTAGCGGTGTTCGCGCCACGCCTTCTTTCTATATCAACGGCGAGATTCAGGATGTCTCGTATGGTCTCAATCGCCTTGTTGAGCGGATCGAGCAGCTAGCGCAGAACCACCGTTAATTGCCGATTTTTGGCGGCGCGCTTCAAGCATCATTCTCTCTCCTCTCTTTTATGAGAGGAGAGAGAACGTGACGTCTCAAAGCTTTGCCACGACTAACGGGCAGTTGCGTGCCCGGCTCCAAATCCTTGGACTGCCACGCGACCCAGCACGATAAACAGTGCCAACACCAAGCCCTGAGTGATCGCAAACACCGGTGCCGCCGGGCTCGGCGCCAGAATGGCTAGAGCCGGAATTTTTTGCAGCAATTGAGCAACCAGCACAAACACGTTCAGGTAGAGCGCCAGCACGCTCAACGCAACGAAAGCTTTACGCCAGCCGCCGGCTAGCTGTTTCCAGTAGATCGCGGTGATCGCTCCGAACAACACGATCAACGACAAGCCCCCTACGATGTGTGACGGCAGCAACGTGACAAACGGAAAGCCGAAGCCCGTGAGATTGGTCAGTACGGTGGTTGCCAAGAACAGGGCGATCCAGCGCGACAGGCGCAAGCCAGCAATCAGCCCACCGATCACCACAAGACCCGAGATGATTCCGACCAGACTTAGCAGGACATGAACCAAGAGATAAATTTTGGGGTCAGCAAACATTGAATTGTCCTCGTTGAAGTGAAATGCAGATCAAGCACCCTACCCTAAGTGGATTTGAATCCGATGCGCTGATGACTGTTATCGCAGAACGGTTTAGTGGCACTGGCACCACAACGGCATAAGCGCGCCTGCTCCACGCGAGAGACAACACGCCCGGTGCCTGCCGTGATTTCCAGATTGCCGCGAATCTGCAAGGGCCCATTGAATTCCGGATCGATGCTGAGCACGCCATCACGCACCGCCAGCATGTCGGCACTGGTGCCGTTGACGCCGGTAGCAGGTTCACCGCTGGCAGAAAAATTAACCTCGTGATGCGAACCATCGCAGAACGGTTTGTTCTTGGAGGCGCCGCAGCGACATAGCGTCATGCGATAACCGATCTGTTCGCCATCGAGTCGGATATCACCACGGACTGCATAGGGACCCGCCTCGCGGACAGCCACCAGATTCACTGGCGGCACGCCTTCATCCGCTTCGCCATCTTTACGCGTGTAGCGGATTGCCCCTGACGGACAGCCGTGCGCAATGTCGACCATCCGCTCTACCGGTATCGCGTCTGGCGAAATCCATGGCCCGACAACATTGGCAATAAATACCTTGGGCGCACCAGTCACGCAGTAGCGCGCGTG
>JAZKEM010000242.1:0-12997 GCA_040387055.1 Pseudomonadota bacterium
TTGCGTACGTGGCAGCCTCTTGCTCGGAGCGCTGAGCGAAGCAGAAGGCGATTTCGCGAATGCTGCAAAATCTTATCGCCGTGCATTTGATCAAGATGCGCGCTATTTGCCTGAGATGCTGATCCCGCTGCAACGCGTTAGCGAAAAATTGGGGGCGATGGATGAGTTCGTTACTTTCCTCGCCGACGCCAAGCAGATCAGCACAAGCAGTCTGCCGCTGGTGGTGGAAGCAAAGATGATGCGCCAGGAAGGCATCGATTCGATGGGGCATCTGTCCACAAGTCTTGAGACACGCCCAACGCGCGCCGTGCTGGTTGAGTTTCTAGATGTGCTGGAAAAGCGTCCGGAAGTCATTGCCGCTGGCCTCGACAAACCTGCTGCCAGCCTGCGTCAGGCGCTCCTCAAGCTCATCGAAACCAGTTCACGCTATCAGTGCAGCAACTGCGGCTTTAATCCTCGCCAATTATTCTGGCACTGCCCAAGCTGCAAGCAATGGGGCCAAATTGCCCCCATCGACGACGGTTTAGGCCCTAAAGCCTAGGCATCAGCCGGGCGCCATAGCCCACAAAACTTTGCCTGATCGCGACTTTGTGGCACTTTTAGTGCTCAAAGGAGACCTGTCTTGGCTAAGACTGCATTCGTCACCGGCGCAACGGGCTGCGTTGGCCTCAACCTGATCGAGGAACTCCTCGAGCAAGGTTGGCGGGTCACGGCGATGCATCGCGTCGGTTCGGATCTCTCTCAGTTGCAACGCCATGCCGTACGCGGCGTTAGGGGCGATGTGACGGACGCCAGCAGTCTCGACAAGATTATTCCTCGCAATGTCGATTGCGTTTTTCACGTCGCTGGCAATACCAGCTTGTGGTCGCGCTCGCATGCAGAGCAGTTGAGCGTCAATGTTGAAGGTACACGCAACGTTGTTAATGCTTCGGTTGCGGCAGGTGCGCGTCGCTTCATATTGACCTCCAGCATCGTGGCTTATGGATCGCACGGCGGCACGATTAGCGAAGACACGCCAACGCGTGGCACTGCTGCACGCATCAATTACATTCGCAGCAAGGCATTAGCAGAGCGCGAAGTGCGACACGCGCTACACAAAGGTTTGCCTGCAGTCATCATCAATCCTTCAAATATTCTTGGCGCTTACGACACCAAAAATTGGGCTCGTATGTTCCGTCTAGTCAAAGACAGACGATTGCCGGTAGTGCCCTCCGGTGGCGGCAGTTTTTGTCATGTGCGCGAAGTGGCGCGTGCGCATATTGCTGCTGCAGAACAAGGACGCATTGGCGCTAACTATCTGCTCGGCGGCGCAGAGACAAGCTATCTCGGACTCGTGAAAGAAATTTCACAAATGCTTGGCGTAAAGCGTTATCCGAAGGTATTGCCTAAAGGCATGTTGCACAGCTACGCATTTCTCGAAGAAATGCTTGCGCCGGTTTTTGGTAGAGAACCGGAAGTGACACGCGATGCAGTTGAGTTGCTCTCGCAAAATATTTATTGCGACACGCGTCGTGCTGTTCGCGAACTCGGCTACAAGCCGCAGCCGATGGACGTGATGTTGAAAGACAGCATGAACTGGATGCTAGAGCAGGGGCTGCTCACGCGAGCATCACTACTCCACTAAAGCTAGTGGAACGCCAAGGTTTTGGCGGGTCTCCACGTTGCAGGCAATGAGTTGCGAATTTCCTGTCGCTTAGCCACCAATCGTGCACGATCTTGTGGACTCAACTTTTCCCAACGCAATCCTGCGTCGATCTGTGCGATGGCATTGCCTGCGTCGCCACGCAGGAACATGTAAGTCGCCATCTGGTAAGACGCTTCTGCAATGTTTCCATTCTCACGCGCAGCCTGCGAGAGCAGGTTGTAGGTCAACATGCGTTTACCCAAAGTTTGATCGCGTGAGATCAGCAGTTGTCTAGCTTGTTCTGGACGTCCTGCAGTAATCAATGCGTCTGCGTAAGCAAAAATTGCAGGTGCGTACTGCGGATACATGCTCAATGTGTTGGCAAGCGTCGCGAGTCCCGTGTCTTGCTTGTTCAAAGCTAATTCAAGGCGACCCTTCATCAAATTAATGTTCACCTGCTTAGGCAACTGCTCCAGCGCGGGCTTAAGCGCTGTCAGTGCATCCGCATTGCGACCGAGTCCCGACAGCGCCATCGCATAGCCGTAGTTATTGGCTGGAGTGTTGCGGCCAGCAGCAAGTTCGCCTGCAAAATAGTCCACGGCGTCGCTGGGCAAGTCCGCCGCAAAAACGCGAGTGCGTGCCTGAATAATCGGAAAGTCTGGCGAATCTTTGTAATTGGATTTAGGCAAAGACGCCGCACGCGAACGCGCTTCAGCCATACGCGAAGTGTTGAGTGGATGCGTCAACAGAAGTTCTGGCACCTGACTACCGTACAAACGCGTTTGCTGTTCAAGACGACCAAAGAACGTCGCCATGCCATTGGGATCAAAACCTGCAGCAGCCATCGTTTGAATACCAACACGATCGGCTTCTTGTTCATGTGCGCGGGTGTAGTTGACCGAACGTTGTTGGTTGATCGCTTGGCCCGCACCAATGCCCGCAATGATGAGATCAGGATTGGCCACCGAGCCTGCAAGAATCGCAGCCAGCACGGCGGCCCACGTCAGAAGGTTCGCGGCCTTGGTGTCTTCTTCGGCACGCGCGATATGACGCTGCGTAACGTGCGCCATTTCATGGCCCAGCACGCCGGCGATTTCGCTCTCGTTTGCAGCAGCCAACAAGATGCCTGCGTTAAAACCAATAAATCCGCCAGGCAGTGCGAATGCGTTGATGCGGTCATCCGCAACAATGAAAAACGTCAGCGGTGGTGGTTGTGTTGCGCTATGCGCAGCGAGCTTGAAACCAATCGTATTGACGTAGTCATCCAGCTCAGGATCGTCAACCGTGTAGTTGTAGCTATACAGCTCGGCCATAACTTCTTTGCCGAGAATCCTTTCCTGCGCCGGTGACATCGAGTTGTCCGCAGGCTCGCCCATCTGCGGGAGATCAATATCTCTGATCTGCGCATAAAGCGGCGTCACCGCTAGGGAGACGCAGAGGAATAGGCAGGTCAGGGTTCGGGTCATGGTCTGGATCGTAGAGCTGTCGTTTAGAACACAGGGGCGGCCCAAAGTTCTAGTGATGTTCTAGCGACCAATAGCCTGACCCATGCGTACGGTAGCGCCTGGTTGAGCGATGCCATCCCACTGCACAGCGCCCGGTGCGGTGAGCAGAATCACTGTAGAGCCCATATTAAAGCGACCCATTTCTTCGCCACGCTCCAAGGAGATCGGCAGATCTGTCATGAAATTGCCGCCTTCGGTTTCGCGCTTATGCGGAGGGCTGATTTGTCCGGCCCAAACTGTTTCCATACTACCGACGAAGAGCGCGCCAACCAGCACCATCGCAACAGGGCCGATATCGGTATCAAAGATTGCGACCACGCGCTCATTGCGTGCGAACACGCCAGGCATCGCGCGTGCAGTTGCTGGGTTCACGCTGAACAAGCGGCCTGGCACGTAACGCCAGTGACGCAGGCGACCATTCACCGGCATGTGGATGCGGTGATAGTTGTTAGGCGCCAGATAAATCGTATTGAACTGGCCGCCCATGAATTCACGGGCGGTGAGAGCATCGCCACCCAGCAGTTCAACCACCGAATAGTCGTGACCCTTGGCTTGGAATATGCGGCCTTCCTTGATCGTGCCGAGTTGGCTGATGGTGCCATCGACCGGACTTAGAAATGCCGGAGCTGCTGCAAGCGGGCGTGCGCCAGGCTTGAGTGAGCGAGTGAAAAAATCATTGAACGAGCGATAGTCTTCAGGGCGTCCACGTTCAGCTTCGTCAAGGCTGATGTTGTAACTGCGCATCAAAATGCGGATGAACATATTTTTGAACCAACGCACTTCAAGACGCGTTAGCAAAAACATCAACCATGACAAAAAGCGCGTCGGCAGACGCAGCTGCACAGCGGCAAACAAGCGGTCGCCACGGCTGGCGTCAGTGTTGTTTTCAGAATTCATTTAGATCACTTCACCAATGGCGGTTGAAGCGCTGTAAATATTTGAAATCATTGTCATAAGTCTGCTTATATCTATTCAATGTGAAAAGTATGTAGCCCAATAGACACGCCACTTACAGCTTATGGCGCGTCTTTGACTAAAAATTTGGCTTTGAGGCGTTTCTTGCCGCCGCAGGAAAAGGACAACTGGAGTGTATCCCCAGCTTTCAGCGAGCGCTTTGGCTCAAATAACATCAGGTGCATGCCGCCCGGCTCAAAGCGCGCTTCGCTTTTAGGGGCGACATCAATAGTCTCGACCAGCAGCATTTTAGAAACGCCACCTTCAAGCAAGGTCTTGTGAGTCTCGATGGCCGCAAAATCCTTGCTGCTCACATCACGAATAGTGCGTTTTTGTGTGCCAACATTTTTGACCGTGGCATAGCCCGCCATGACGGTTGCGCCGGGTGGTGCTGTGCGCACCCAGGCATCACTGATCTGCAAACCGTCGCAGCCAGCCGCCCATGTCGGCATCGCGGTGAGTGCAGCAAGAATCAGCAGGAGCGACTTCATTGCTTGGTCTTCATCACCGCAACAAGATCGGCGCTCATCACATCTAGCTGATGCGGCGGTGTGAAATAGGCTGCGATGCGGCCCTGCGGGTCCACCAGAATCAAGGCTGCGGTGTGGTCCATGGTGTAGGTCTTGCCATCCTTGCTCGGGACCTTGCTGTAGGCGATGCCTAGCAGCTGCGCAAAACGAGCCAGTTCAGGCTCCTTCGCAGTCACCCCGATGAACTCGGGACTGAAATAGTGCACGTAGCTGGCAAGGCGCTCAGGCGTATCACGCTCTGGATCTACTGAGATAAATGCTACGTCCAGCTTCTGGCCTTCAGTGCTGAGCTTGGCGGTTAGCGTTTTCAGGAAAGCGAGTGTTGTTGGGCAAACATCAGGGCAGGTGATAAAGCCGGGGAAGAACAGCGTCCAGTGGCCTTGAAGCGAAGCCAGCGTGTAGGGCTGACCGTTATCGCGAGTCAAAGCGAACTCGGGAAGTTGGCGAGGCTGCTGCAGCAAAGTGCCGGATTTAATCTCGATCGTTGGCGGGCGCAGCAAGAAGCTGGCTGCAGCCAGACCTAAGACGGCGGCTGTCACGGCGACGGCGACAGTAAGAATTCTTGAGGACACGTTGACTCCGAGGTTCGCGATGCTGCCGGGCTGCGTATAATTGCCGCCCAAACGATTATCCCATACTGCATCTGACTCATGGCCACTCAAAACGACACTTCGGTGCTGAGCACTGTGCGAGATTTTGTGCGTTGGGGCGCCAGCGAGTTCAAGCGCGCTGGCCTGCACTTTGGGCACGGTACTGACAACGCCCTAGACGAGGCGTTCCATCTCGTCCTGCAGGCGCTGCATCTGCCTAATGATGTTCCAGCGATTTATCTGGAAACCACCATCACGCCCTCAGAACGCGCTGCGGTATTGAAGTTGCTTCGCGCCCGTGTAAAGACTCGTAAACCGGCGGCTTATCTGATCGGTGAGATCGACTTCTGCGGCCTCAGCTTTGAGGTCAACGAAGACGTGTTGATTCCGCGTTCGCCTATTGGCGAGCTGATCGACAAACAGTTTCAGCCTTGGCTGCAGGGTGAGCCTTCACGCATTTTGGATTTGTGCGCCGGCAGCGGCTGCATTGGTATTGCTTGCGCGTTTGCATTTCCAGATGCCACTGTCGATCTCGGTGAGATCTCGCCGGGTGCAATGGCGGTCAGCAAACGCAATATCGCGCGCCATCACATTGGCGAGCGCGTCACGGCCATCAAAAGCGATCTATTCAAATCGCTCAACGGCCCTTATGACTTGATCGTGAGCAATCCTCCGTACGTGCCGACCAAAGAATGGAAAGCGCTGGCTGCAGAGTTTCAGCACGAACCGAAGATGGCTTTGGAAGCAGGCGCCGATGGCATGAACATCGTTGCGCGTATCCTTAGCGAAGCAGCGGCGCAGCTCATGCCCGGCGGCTTACTGGTTTGCGAAGTGGGCGGTAGTGTCGAAGAATTTGAAAGTCGCTGGCCACATTTGCCTGTCACTTGGGTTGATTTTGAACGCGGCGGCGACGGCGTGTTTGTGATCACTCGCGAAGAATTAATTAAGAGTCTCTGAAATGTCAGGTAACACATTCGGGCGAGACGGGAATTCTGAAACCACTGGTTTCAGCCGTCGAGCGCCCGGCCATGGATGGCCGGGCCGGGCTCTCAAACAGAACAGCAGTAACGCCATGGATGGCCAATAGGAAATCGCATGTCAGGCAATACATTCGGAAGACTTTTTTGTGTAACCAGCTTTGGCGAGAGCCACGGCGCAGCGATCGGCTGCGTGGTCGATGGCTGCCCGCCAGGACTGACGCTGAGCGAAGCCGACATCCAGCCTGAGTTGGATCGTCGCAAGCCGGGCACCTCGAAGTATGTGACCCAACGTAAGGAAGCCGATCAGGTTGAAATTCTGTCGGGTGTGTTTGAAGGCAAAACCACCGGCACGCCGATTGCGCTGTTGATTCGCAACACTGATCAACGCTCTTACGATTACGAAAAGATCAAACAAGTTTTCCGCCCTAATCACGCGGACTACGCTTACGTGCAGAAGTACGGCGTGCGCGACCATCGTGGCGGTGGGCGCTCTAGTGCACGTGAAACTGCGGTGCGTGTTGCTGCGGGCGCAATCGCACGCAAATTCTTGCATGAGCGTTTGGGCGTTGAGATTCGCGGCTGCGTTGAGCAGATCGGCGAGATTCACTGCGAGCGCAAGGATTGGAGTGCGGTCAACAGCAATCCATTCTTCTGCGCTGATCCAGCCAAGATTCCAGCGTTGGAGCAAATGATCGACACGCTTCGCAGCGACGGCGATTCCGTCGGCGCGCTGCTGTATGTCGAAGCACGCAATGTTCCGCCAGGTCTCGGCGAACCTGTATTTGATCGCCTCGATGCAGATCTCGCACACGCACTGATGTCGATCAATGCCGTCAAAGGTGTAGAGATCGGCGACGGCATGGCTGTGGCGAAGATGAAAGGCACCGAACATCGTGACGAGATGACGCCGCAAGGTTTCCTCGGCAATCACTCAGGTGGCATCGCTGGTGGCATCACCACCGGCCAGACCGTCTATGCACGATATGCGATCAAGCCAACATCAAGCATCACCACGCCGGGCAAGAGTATTGACGAAACCGGTGCTGCAACAGACATGCGTACCACGGGTCGTCATGATCCTTGCGTCGGTCTGCGTGCAACGCCAATTGGCGAAGCGATGATGGCGCTGGTGTTGATGGATCATTTCCTGCGACAGCGTGCACAGAACGCTGACGTGAATCCCGCCACTCCAAAAATCCCGAGCGAGATTCCGTGACCTCCGCGCTGACTGTAGGCGCGATGCGCCTACAGCCGCGCCTCGCTAGCTTCTATCTCTTCTATTACGCGACTGTCGGCGCGTTCATGCCGTATTGGTCGCCGTACTTGGCTGCGCGCGGCTTTAGTCCTGTGCAGATGGGCATTGCCTACGCACTCATGGGCTTGATGCGCACGGTGGTGCCGCTCGCTTGGGGTTGGTACACCGATCATCACGGCGGGCGAATGAAGTTGATTCGCTTAGCCAGCCTTGCTGCACTAATTCTCTTCCTCATCATTCCGTTCATGCCCAGCGTGCTTTGGATAGGCGCGGTGATGATGGCTTACACCGTGTTCTGGCACGCCTTGTTGCCGCAGTTCGAAGCGGTGACGCTCAGCCATCTGTCTGCGCGCGGCGGTGATTACAGTCGCGTGCGCTTGTGGGGATCAGTGGGCTTCATCATCACCGTACTCGGTCTGGGTGTGTTGCTGGATCGCACCGGCATTCTTTGGCTGCCTTGGTTGGTTGGCATTTTCTGGTTAGGTATGGCGCTATCCACGTGGACAGTGCCTGAGCCTCCACCGATTCATCTCGACCAAATCGTGCGTCCATCAATTTGGACAGCACTGAAAAATCCTGTGGCAATGGCCTTGCTGTTTGCGTGCTTCTGCTCGCAGCTCAGCTATGCGCCGTACTACAACTTTTTCACTTTGTTCCTTGAACGGCATCACTACGCGCACAGCTACATTGGTTTGTTGTGGGCACTTGGTGTTGTCGCTGAGATCGGCATGTTCATGGTCGCTGCGCGCTTTATCGGCAATTTGGGTGCACGTAAAGTGATGCTGATTGCCTTGGCCGCAACCGTTCTACGTTGGGCAGCAACTGCAGGTGCGGTGGATTCAATCGGCGTGTTGCTGATTGCACAGATGGCACATGCGCTGAGCTTCGGCGCTTATCACGCGGTTGCGATGCATTACGTGCAGCGTCTATTTCCCGGTGCCTTGCAAGGGCGAGGGCAGGCGGTCTACAACGCTGTGGCGTACGGCGCGGGCGGCTCTATCGGCAGTATCGCTTCAGGATACTTGTGGGAAGGCTTGTCGCCAGAAGCGGTGTTCTATTCAGCTGCAGTGGTTGCGCTGTTTGGATTCTGGGTCGCTTATCGCAAGTTGCCTGATCTTTAGAGATCGATGATCTCGACTTTCGGCATCGCAATCGCGCAGGCGTTCTGCTCGTACCAATGCTCGTAGTTGAGCACCTGACCTGACTGGCGCACACGTTCAATCTGATCCAGATCAACATCGGCATAAAGCCAGGCCGCTTGATTCATCGTGCCTTGTGCGATGACGCCATCATCCGGGAATCCATAGTCTGGCGGGCCATAAAGCGCAGCGCTGCCGACATTGATATCGACAGCCGCAGACCACGGTGCTGTGCCTACTAATGGCGATTGGAGAACGACGCACTGATTCTCCAAAGCACGCGCCTGCGCGCCGACACGCACACGGTGATAACCCGCGTTGGTGTCTGTGCAACTTGGTACCAGTAATAGTTGCACGCCAGCTTCACATTGTGCGCGAGCGAGTAGGGGGAACTCGCAGTCGTAGCAAATATTGATTGCAATCACGCCGAGCTTGGTGCGAAAAACGCGTAAGCCATCACCGCTTTCAACGTTCCAGCTTTCGCGCTCAAAGCGAGTCATGATCTGCTTGTCTTGATAACTGCTACGTTCATCTGGCGCACAGAACCAAGCACGATTCACCACGCCTCCATCGTCGCGTTGCCAAGGAAAGCTACCGGCAACAATGTAAACAGAGTGCTGCTGCGCTAGCTCAATATGCAGTGCCAAATATTGATCACGCAGCGCCTGCATCGCCTGCACTTGCTTGTTTAGATCTGCGCGCGTTTCGGCATCAAACAGTGCAGCCAAGGACATTGCGGCGTATTCAGGAAACAACAGAAGCTGCGCGTCATTTTTGCTCGCGTCTGCTACCCAAGCACGAACTTGATCAGCGTAGCTATTCCAGTTCTGTGGTTCTGAGACAGGAAACTGCGCAGAAGCGAGACGAATACTGCTCATGCTAATTCTCGCGTCCAAAAGGTCATCGGTTTTTCGCTGGCGCCGGTTTCACCAATATCGGGCCAGCTCAATGTTGTGCGTAAATTAGTCTGCTTTTGATAAGAACGCTTGAGCCAGAACGCATCATTGGGCACGTAATCCTTAGGGCGTCGTGAATCATCATCGTTGCGCTGTACGGCGCAGAATGCACAGGTCGATAAACCCAAAGCGCGCGCATGCGCTTCACGCAATTCAAAAAACTTTACGCCGATACCTTGCCCGCGATACGCGCGCAGCAGTACTGATTCACCAAAATAATCAATGCGCGTTAAGTCCATATCAGCATCCAAAAACGGTTGCTGCATATCGAGCGGTGCATCCACGAGTGGTTGAACCGTTGAGGCGCCGACGCACCTGTCACCATCCCATACCAAAATCGCCAAGCTGCGCGGACATTGCAGATAGGTTTGCAAATAGCGCGTCTCGTAATCACGCGTGCCTTCGTAGAGATAGGGCCAGTCACGGAACACTGCAATACGCAATTCGGCTAGCGCGCCGATATGGCGCTCAATCTCTGCACCGTGCAGTTGTTCGAAACGTAGCGTCACTTTGCCTGGCCTTGCGGCAGAAACGCGTGCGGAAATTGAGGCAGATCATCCGTAATCGGCCACCAGCTGCACTGCGAGGCCACATGAAAATGTGCAGCTAACTCTGCTGTTACGGTCTCATCAATCAGGCCCGCACGAATACGCAGAACATTCGCAACGAGAACATTCTTGCTATAGATCGGTGAGCCGCAGCCGCTGCAAAAAACACGCTGCTTGCCGGGTGAAGATTCAAATTCCTTCAACAGCTCAGCGCCACTCAGCAGTACAAAATCAGCTGTGTTGACCGGCGTGTTCGTCACAAACGGCGTGCCTTGCGCTTTGCGGCATTTGCTGCAGTGGCAGATTTGTATCGGCTGCAAAGCGGCATCAATGCGAAACGTCACGCCACCGCAAAGACAGCTGCCTGTATGTGTTGAACGGCTCATGGAACCTCAGGCGCCCACTTGGCGCAACCAATCCTGCAGATTGTAGTAATTGCTGACACGCGCAACTTTGCCATCTCGAATATCAAAAAATGCGCCGCCGGGTAGACGATAGGTTTGGCCCGTGGCCTCTGGCAGACCTTCATCGGTTTTCAGATAGGTGCCGAGTACCACATATTCGGCCGCGGCGCGGCGGCCATCTTCCGAAACCGAGATCACGATATCGACGATTTGTTCGCGATAACTGGCGTTCATGCGGTCAATAAATGCGCGAAATGCGGTAATGCTGGTTTCGCGGCGACCTTGATTGATGTCGTGCGCAACGTCATCGGTCAGTAGGCCAAAAAAAGTGTTCCAGTCACCTGCATTAAAGGCGTTGTAGTAGCGTCGAATCAGGTCAAAAGTGGCTGCGGGCATTTTTCCAATCTCAAAAATTTGGCTGTGTAAAGTTTACTTTGTTGCAGCTTGGTATCGCATGTACACCTCATCTGAGGTTATCTTTATAGGGATGCAATTACTCGAAAAACTTATCAGCGTCTTTACCGAGCACGACTATCTCGCCGTGTTTTTGGTCTTATTGATCTGCGGCATGGGCGTCCCGATCCCTGAGGACATCACGCTCGTGGCCGGCGGCGTGACCTCTGGTTTGGGCTATTCCAATGTGCATGTCATGGTCGGCGTCGGCATGGCGGGCGTTCTGCTGGGCGACATGATGATGTTCATGATCGGCCGCCATTACGGCGAAAGCGCCTTGCGCTGGCGCTGGGTCGCGTTTCTCGTGACCCCTCAAAGGCGTGAGTTGGTTCAAATCAAATTTGAACGTTATGGAAACTGGTTGTTGTTTATTGCGCGCTTTTTGCCCGGACTGCGCTCGCCAATCTTCATCATTGCTGGCTGGAGCCGCCGAGTCTCGCTATTTAAGTTCTTGCTGCTGGATGGCAGTGCCGCACTATTGAGCGTGCCATTCTGGGTTTATCTCGGGTACTACGGCGCAAATAATCACGACAAACTGCTGGCCTGGGTCCATCGCGGCCAAACAGGTCTTTGGGTCGGTCTCGCGCTGCTGATCTTGGTAGTGCTGTTATGGATTTGGCGCAATCGTCGTGATGCCCAGCTTTTAGCCGCAAGGCACGCTGAAGTCACGGCTAAAAAACCGGATTCTCGCAGCTAAGCCTGTAACTGCTGCAGCAGGGCTCGAGCGCCGCCCGAAAGGGTGCGTCGCTCATGCCAAACCACGCCAAGGTCACGTTGCATAGACAGGTCTGTGACATTCACCGCACTGATCGTGCTGTCCAGCATTGAGCGCGGCAGCACGCTCCAGCCCAAGCCGATATTCACCAGCATCTTTAGCGTTTCGAGATAGTTGGTGGCCAGGCGAATGCGTGGTTCCACGCCGTGTTTTTGCAGCGCGGCTTTAACGATGCGATGCGTGTAAGTCGCCTCGTCTGGCAGCACCGCGGGATGTTCCGCTAGCTCCGTCAAAGCAACGTGTTCTTTCTTTGCGAGAGGATGCTCTGGTGCCACCACAACGGTGAGCGGGTCTGGCCAGATGAGGCGCATCTCCAAGCTGGGCAACGATTGTGTTGGCAGCGTGACGATGCCAATTTCCAGCTTGCCCGCCAGCACGGATTGGCAGGCGACTTCTGAATCCATGAAGTGAATGTCGAGATCGACACTCGGATACAGCCGCGTGAACTCGCGCAAGACTGGCGGCAGACGATGCAGGCCGATGTGATGGCTGGTGCCAATCGAGAGGCGGCCGCTGACTTGATCAGACAGATGCGACAAGGCGCGGCGGCCATCTTCCACATCGTGCAGAACCCGGCGGGCATAGGGCAGGAGAGTCCGACCCGCGTCGGTCAGGGTGATGCTGCGGCCGACGCGGTCGAAAAGGGACTTGCCGAGCTGTTCTTCCAGCACGGCGATGCGTTTACTGATCGCAGGCTGGGACAGGTGCAGCGTCTCGCCAGCGCGAGAAAATGATCCAGATTCAGCGACTTCCACGAAAGCGGCGAGTGCTTGGGTATCCATTTTTCACCCCTGAAGCCATTCATTCTAATTTGGAATGGAGTATATAAAAACGATTCATTGGAGTTATGGATTGTACAGGCCTACTATGCGCGCCGTACTGAAGCCCATGTCCACTTGGACACGAGATAGGAAAGGAACAAATGACCGCTAAAACGCTCTACGACAAATTGTGGGATGCCCACATCGTCCGCGACAACGGCGACGGCTCCGCGCTGATTTATATCGACCGCCATTTGGTGCACGAAGTCACCAGCCCGCAGGCTTTTGATGGCTTACGCATCAACGGCCGCAAGCCTTGGCGCATCGACGCTAACCTGGCGGTGGCCGACCACAACGTGCCGACTACGGATCGCTCGCAAGGCATCGCGGATCCAATCTCACGCACACAGGTGGATGCACTCGATAGCAACTGCGCCGAGTTCGGCATCACCGAATTCCGTATGAACGATTTGCGTCAGGGCATCGTCCACGTCATCGGTCCTGAGCAGGGCGCAACCTTGCC
>JAZKEM010000243.1:0-12008 GCA_040387055.1 Pseudomonadota bacterium
TCGGCAAGGGCTTGTCGGGCGGCCGCATCATCGTGCGTCCGAACACCGAGTTCCGTGGTCGCGCAGTCGACAACATCATCATCGGCAACACCGTGCTGTACGGCGCGATTGCAGGTGAGGCTTACTTCAACGGCGTTGCTGGTGAGCGTTTCGCAGTACGTAACTCCGGCGCCGCGACGGTTGTCGAAGGCACCGGCGACCACGGCTGCGAATACATGACCGGCGGTACGGTTGTTGTACTCGGTGGCACGGGTCGCAACTTCGCTGCAGGTATGTCGGGCGGTGTTGCGTATGTTTACGACGAGAATGGCGACTTCGCAAAACGCTGCAACATGGCGATGGTTGCGCTTGATCCGGTGCTGACCAGTGCCGAACAAGACAAGACCGACAAAGCGCTGTGGCACAGCTTGAAGCGCGGCGGTCAGTCGCAAACCGACGAAGCGATCCTCAAGGGTCAGATCGAACGTCACTTCAAGTTCACCGGCAGCACGCGCGCGCGCAATCTGCTCGACGATTGGGCCAATGCACGCAAGAAGTTCGTGAAGGTGTTCCCGCACGAATACAAGCGCGCATTGGGCGAAATGCATGCAGAGAAAGCTGCAGCAGCGTCGAAGAAAGATGCAGTCACCGCGTAAGCGTTGAACGAGCGAACTTAAAAATATTGGTAGAGGTGCACTATGGGTAAGGTAACGGGCTTCCTGGAATATCCGCGTCAGAAAGAGGCATATCTGCCGGTCGACGCGCGCGTGAAGAACTACAAAGAGTTCGTCCTCACGCTGGAGAACGACGCGGCTAAAGTACAGAGCGCACGCTGCATGAATTGCGGCACGCCGTTCTGCACAACCGGCTGCCCGGTGAACAACATCATTCCGGATTGGAATGATCTGGTTTACACCGGCGCGTATCAGGCTGCGCTCGACACGCTGCACTCGACGAATAACTTCCCCGAGTTCACCGGCCGTGTTTGCCCGGCACCTTGCGAAGCCGCGTGCACGCTCAACGTCAATAACGATGCAGTCGGCATCAAAACCATCGAGCACTTCATCATCGAGAAGGGTTTCGAAAATGGTTGGGTCACGCCATTGCCTGCTGCGATCAAGACCGGCAAGAAAGTTGCGGTCATCGGTTCAGGCCCTGCGGGTTTGGCTGCTGCGCAGCAACTGGCACGCGCTGGTCATGCGGTGACTGTGTTCGAAAAGAACGATCGAGTCGGTGGCCTGCTGCGTTACGGCATCCCTGGCTTCAAGCTCAACAAGGAAGTGATCGATCGCCGCCTTGAGCAGATGAAGGCTGAAGGCGTGAGCTTCCGCACCAGCGTTTATGTGGGCAAAGATCCCCTGTCGATGATCACCAATCTGGCCAAAGAAACGGTTTCGCCAGAACAGCTGCAAAAAGAATTCGATGCCGTGCTGCTCACTGGCGGTTCTGAACAGGGCCGCGATTTGCCAGTGCCGGGTCGCGAACTCAGCGGTATCCATTTCGCAATGGAATTCCTGCCGCAGCAGAATCGTGTTGATGCGGGCGACAAGGTTGCTGATCAGATCAAAGCAACCGGCAAGCATGTTGTCGTCATCGGCGGTGGTGACACCGGTTCCGACTGCGTTGGCACCAGCAATCGTCACGGCGCCGCTGGCGTCATGCAGTTCGAACTGCTGCCACAGCCGCCCGTTACCGAGAACAAGCCACTGGTATGGCCTTACTGGCCAATCAAACTGCGCACCTCGTCGTCACACGACGAAGGCTGCGAGCGCGACTGGTCGGTTGCGACCAAGCGCTTCGAAGGATCTAACGGCAAGGTCGAGAAATTGATCGGTGTTCGTCTTGAGTGGAAGGACGGCAAGATGACCGAAGTCGCCGGTTCCGAATTCGAAATGAAGGCTGACCTCGTATTGCTCGCGATGGGCTTCGTTGCTCCGGCAGCGCAGGTGCTGGAAGCTTTCGGCGTTGAGAAAGACGCACGCGGCAACGCCAAGGCAACGACTGATGGCGAAGGTTGCTACAAGACTTCTGTCGACAAGGTTTTCGCTGCAGGCGACATGCGCCGCGGTCAGTCGCTTGTTGTCTGGGCGATCCGCGAAGGCCGTCAGGCTGCACGCGCCGTCGACGAATTCCTGATGGGTTCTTCAGACCTGCCACGCTAATCTGCAATGACACAAAGACCGATTCCCACGTTGCATGACAGACGAGGGGATCGGTCGTGATTCATGTGCCGGCGTTAGCGATTGCAGCGCCGCTGATGATGTGGGGCATGTACCGCCGCGTTCATCGCAATATCGCGCGGCAAAAAATCACCGGCTGGCGTTTAATCACTCGCAGCACCGTGCTCGGTATTTTGTTTGTCGTGCTATTGCTGTGGCCTTCATTTGATCCAGTCATGGCCCTCGCGGAAGTGGCCGGCGTCATCGCTGGAGCATTGTTCGCGATACTGGGCTTGCGCCTCACTCGCTTTGAACAGATGCCTGACGGGCATTACTTCACGCCCAATGCAATTCTCGGCGTTGCCGTATCGATGCTGTTCGTTGGCCGCATGATCTATCGCATCATCGTCCTCTACCCGGCGCTCGCAGCAGCTCAACAATCCGATAGTCCTATCACTGCGCAGATGCTCAATGCCGGGCCACGCAGCGCATTGACCATCGCTTTGCTTGGGATCGTGATTGGCTATTTCTGTGTCTTTTGCCTTGGCGTTCTGCGAACTTCGCGCCGAATGGTGAACCCGGTTACCGAAACCGTCGCCTGATTGCACGGCGTTGCCGACAGCGGACAGCAGGTCGTATTCTCAGCGGGCCATCATTCATGGGGAGCTGCGATGCGTAAGACGCTGACTTTATTTTTGGCCCTGGTTCTGGCCGCCAATGGCCTGTTGATGCTGATTGCCCCCGAGCCTTGGTATCACTTGATTCCCGGCGTTTCCAGCACCGGCCCGTTCAATCCACATTTTGTCCGCGACATCGGATGCGCGTATCTGGTCTGTGGCGTTTCATTTTTCTGGCTGGCACGTGACGCACGTGCACAACCTGCCGCGCTGGTCTCTGCGATCTTCCTGTTGCTGCATGCGCTGACGCATATATGGGACGGCATTGCCGGCCGCGAGAGCATCGAACATTTGCTGCTCGATATTCCGGGAGTGTTCCTGCTGCCTGCATTGGCATTGTGGCTCAGTGCAAAGCGTCAAAGCTGACACTGCGATGCTGCGGTAGACTGCCGCGCTTTTTGTCGAATCACATAGGCGTTTTATGACCCCACAACTCAGTCCCAATGAAGCGCGCGTAATCGCTGCGATGGTCGAAAAATCCATCGCCACGCCGCAGTATTACCCGATGACGGTCAACGCCATCATGCTTGCCTGCAATCAAAAGAGCAGCCGTAGTCCGGTGATGAATCTGAGCGAAGGTGATGTTGGCGCTGCGCTGAATTCACTGGAGCAAAACAAATTGGTTGCGCGTGACGACTTTGGCGGCCGCGTCGCCAAGTGGCGTCATCACTTTCACAATCAGCTGTTGTTGAAGCCGCCAGTGATGGCCGTGCTAGCAACCTTGATCTTGCGCGGGCCTCAGACCTTGTCGGAGTTGCGTGCGAATGCTGTTGGACTTGGTGGTCCGAGCGATGCTGATGGCGTTAACCAAGCTCTGCAAGATCTGGCCGACCGTGCACAGCCGATGGCGACATTACTGCCGCGAGCGGTAGGACAGTCATCGCTACGCTACGCTCATACACTGAGTGGTGAAGTCGCCACACCATTTTCGCCAGAGCAGACCAGTCCGGCAGCGACTGTTGCTACAACAGCAGGTGGCGAGAAAATTTCTTTAGCTGATCTGTATGAGCGAATTCGCGTGCTGGAAGCGAAGGTTGTTGAGTTAGAGCAGCGTCAGACATCTGCAGAATGATCACGGCGCGCCACCTATTGCTTGCGGTGTTGCTGGCGCTGTTCTCGCTGGCTGTCTACAGCAACTACGTCGAAGATCAGCCAGCCAAATCGACGCTGGACGTGAAGAAAATCGCGCGCGGACTGCAGCAGCCCTGGGCGTTGGCGTTTCTACCTGATGGACGGATGCTGGTCACTGAAAAGCCTGGGCGCATGCGCATCGTTGATGCTGCGGGCAAGATTTCTGCGCCCTTAGCGGGCGTGCCAAGCGTCGTTTACAAAGGCCAAGGTGGCTTGCTGGATGTGGTGCTTGATCCGCAGTTTGAAAAAACGCATCGCATCTATTTCAGCTACAGCGAACCGCGTGCTGATGGCGCGAACGGCACCGCAGTTGCGTACGCAGAGCTCGCACAAGATCGCATTGAGAATCTCAAAGTCATATTTCGTCAGCAACCTGCAATCAAAAGCGACAAGCACTTTGGCTCACGCCTCGCGTTCTCAGCAGACGGCAATCTCTTTATTACTGCGGGCGAGCGCGGTAGTGCTATGCAGCAAGCGCAAACGTTGGACAACGATCTCGGCAAAGTCATACGCGTTACGCGAGAAGGTGATGTGCCAGCGGGCAATCCATTCGCCGACCGTAAAGATGCGCGACCTGAGTTGTGGTCCTATGGCCATCGCAATCTTCAGGGTGCGGCAATAAATCCCTTGAGCGGAAAACTGTGGACACATGAACACGGACCGCAAGGCGGCGATGAGATCAACATTCCGCAAGCGGGCCGTAACTATGGCTGGCCGGTGATTACTTACGGCGAGCAATATGGCGGCGGAAAAATTGGCGAAGGCATTACAAAAAAAGAAGGGATGGAACAGCCCATTCATTATTGGGTACCTTCGATTGCGCCATCCGGCATGGCGTTCTACAACGCGCAACGTTTCCCTCAGTGGCAGGGAAATCTTTTTGTAGGCTCGCTCAAATTTGGACAGCTCGTGCGTTTACAACTGAAAGACGAAAAAGTACTAAGCGAGCAGCGCTGGGATATCGGCAGTCGCGTGCGTGATGTTCGTCAAGGGCCGGATGGATATCTCTACTTGCTGACAGATGAAAGCGACGGCCAAATTTTGCGCGTCGGTCCAAAGTAAGGAATAAAGTTTTGGATTCGGTCGCGAAACTTAAAACTGCGTTTAACGCCATCTGCGAGCAACTGCTTGTAAGGGATGCGGCGCGTCTGTCGCGTACGCTCGCATCCGCTCGCGGTGACAAATTTGACGTCAAGCGCTTCGAAGCTGACGTGCAGCGTGCGCTGCTGGCCGCAGAAAATCGCGCGCGACTGAAGCCACAGACGATTAGCTACCCAGAAGAACTGCCCGTCGTGCAGGCGCGCGATGAACTGCTGGCTGCAATTCGTGACAATCAAGTCATCATCCTTTGCGGCGAGACGGGGTCCGGTAAAACCACGCAGCTTCCCAAGCTTTGTCTGGAGTTGGGACGCGGCCAGCGCGGACTCATCGGCCACACCCAGCCTCGTCGACTTGCTGCACGCAGCGTTGCAACGCGCATCGCCAGCGAACTGAATGGCAGGCTCGGCGAACTCGTTGGTTATGAAACACGTTTTGATCGCCGCGTGTCAGAGCGTTCGATGATCAAGTTGATGACCGATGGCATTCTGCTTGCGGAGTTGCAGCGTGATCGCGAGCTGTTGGCCTACGACACCATCATCATCGACGAAGCGCACGAGCGCAGCCTCAATATTGATTTTCTTTTGGGTTGGCTCAAGCGCTTGTTGCCTAAGCGTCCTGATCTGAAAGTCATCGTCACTTCGGCGACGCTAGATCCTGAGCGTTTATCCAAACACTTCGATGGTGCGCCGATTCTCACCGTCTCTGGCCGTGCCTATCCAGTGGATGTGCGCTATCGCGCACCGGACAAGGATGATGATCTTGAAGATCGCGTCGGTGCGGCCATCAGCGAGTTGTGGCCCGGCGCGCCACGCGGCGATGTGCTGGTGTTTTTGCCAGGTGAGAGAGAGATTCATGATCTGGCACGTTCGCTGCCGGGAAAATTTCCGCGCGCCGAAATTCTGCCGCTGTATTCGCGTTTGCCCGCGCAGCAGCAGGACCGCGTGTTCAGCACTGGCGGCCCGGCAAAAATTGTTCTTTCGACCAACGTTGCTGAAACCTCGCTGACGGTGCCAGGTATTCGCTTTGTCGTTGATACCGGCACCGCACGTATCAATCGTTATTCGCCGCGCCTCGGTGTGCAGCAATTGCAGATTGAAGCCGTCGCGCAGTCTGCCGCCAATCAACGCGCAGGTCGTTGCGGCCGTGTGGGCCCCGGCATTTGCATTCGTCTTTATGAGAAAGAAGAATTCGAGGTTCGGCCTTTGTTCACCGATCCCGAAATCCTGCGTGCCAATCTTGCAGGAGTCATCCTGCAGATGGCGGCGCTGAATCTCGGCGATGTTGAAGAGTTTCCATGGATTGATCCGCCCGAGTCTCGCCATGTGTCTGAAGGTTATCGCTTGCTGCAAACGCTCGGCGCGCTGGATGACGAGCGACAACTCACGCGTTTAGGACGTGAACTTGCGCGCTTGCCGCTGGATCCGCGCATTGCGCGTATCGCGATGGCCGGTCGTGATCAAACCACTTGCCGCGAACATATCTGGGCTTTGGCTGCCGCGCTTTCCGTACAAGATCCGCACGATGTGCCGCCAGAAGCACAAGAAGCCGCACGCGCCAAGCACGCAACCTGGCGACATCCGCGCTCAGATTTTTTGAGTTTGCTGAATCTTTGGCAGAAATGGCGGGAATGGAGTGATGCTTCCTCCAATCGCCAACTGCGCAAAATCTGCCGCGATAATTTTGTTTCCTATTTGCGCATGGAAGAGTGGGAGGCGGTCTACAAGCAGATCGTTGATCTCTTGCGACACGATCAGCCGGAAGATCCGCGTGCGTCCACGCTTACGCTCGATGATCTCCTTCCGCAGATTCATAAATGTCTGCTCGCCGGTTTGATTGACCACATCGGCTTGAAAGCGCCAGACAAGCCGGAGTATCAAGGTCCGCGTGGTCGCAAGTTCAAAATATTTCCAGGCTCTGCATTGGCGAAGAAAGCGCCCCAGTGGTTGATGAGTGCACAACTGGCGCAGACCAGTCAGCTGTTCGCGCGCGTGAACGCCGCGGTAGAACCCGAGTGGCTCGCAGAAGTTGGCGCGCATTTGGTCAAGCGCACGCTCACGCATCCACAATGGAATGGTGATCGTGGCGAAGTCACGGCAACCGAACATCAGAGTCTTTTCGGCCTACCACTGGTCAAGCACCAACGCCATTACGGATCATTGGAGCCGGTCGAAGCACGCCGCATTTTTATTCTTGATGGACTGGTGCGTGGCGACTGCCCCAACAAGCTCGATTTCCTGCAACGCAATCTCAAGCTGATTGAAGAAGTACGTGAAAAAGAAACGCGTCTGCGTCGTCCGGATCTGCTCGCCGATGAAGATCAACTCTGCGCGTTCTACGATCAACGTGTGCCTGCGGATGTCTGCACGATTGCAGGGTTGAAGAATTGGTTGCGCCAGCTCGGCGCTGGGCAAACAACGCCGACAAAGCCCGGCGAAGGCGCCAAGCGTTTTGGCGCAATCTTGTTGATGAAAGAAGAAGATGTTCTGCGTGATGGCGCCAATGCCAACGTCGAGCAACTATTCCCGGACTTCATTGATATCGGTGAACACACACTGGAACTCAGCTACGCACACGACCCGGGCGAAGATGAAGATGGCGTGAGTTTTCACATTCCGCTGGCCCTGCTTTATGCGCTGCCAAAGGATGCGTTTGATTGGTTGGTGCCGGGCTTGCGCCCCGCGCGTATTGAAGCGCTGATCCGCACGCTACCGCAGAACTTGCGACGCTATTGCACGCCAGCGGCCGACTACGCGACGGCACTGGCGGCGCGTATGTCGCCGAGTGATGGCGATTTCCTTTCCGCAATCTGCAGCCACTTCCATGCAATGACGGGCGTGAAGCTAGAGCCCGCCAATTTCGCGCCAGAAAAATTGCCCGTACATCTCAAGCCACGACTGGTGGTGGAAGACGATAAGGGCAAGATGGTTGCTGAGGCGGAAACGCTGCAGCAGCTTCAGCAGAGCAACGCTGCACCTGCTCGTGCTGCGCTGTCGCAAGCCGCAACGCGTGATGAAGTAGCGAAGCGCTGGGTGCGTGATTCAGTCGATCAATGGGACTTCGGTGATCTGCCGGAGTTTGTCGATCTGGCGGGTGGTGCGCGTGGTTATCCAGCGCTGCAAGTGACAGGCACAACCATTTCGCTGCGCTTGCTGGAATCGCAAAGCGTTGCCGCCACAACACACGCCATCGGCGTGCGTGCCTTGCTGCTTTCCAAGTTGCCGGATCGAATGCGTGATCTGGCCAAGACGGCCAAATCCAAACTCAATCTTGCTTTGGTCAATGCGCCCTACACTTCAGATGATCTCGCGCAAGCCATCGCTGAGCGTGCGGCGACATCGGCGTGGGACACAGCAACCATTCGCACACAAGCGCAGTTCAACACCGCGCTGATGCATCGCGGCGAGTTTGGTCGTGAAGCGGCCAAGATGCTGGATGAAATTTGTGTGTGGCTGCTGACCGCGGCTGAACTCAAGCGACGTTTGCGCTCGCATGGCAGTCAGTGGGCGGAGTCGATCAACGATCTGCAAGGCCAACTTCAGAATCTGTTCGCGCCCGGCTTTGCGGCAGCTGTGCCCGACGCCCAATGGCCTCGCATCGCGACCTATCTCAAGGCCATCGGTATTCGCCTCGATCGTCTTGCGAATAAGCCCACGCGTGATGCCGAGCTGACGGCGTCGCTACGTAAAGTCGCGGATCGAATCCCCGAGCCTTTCCATCCCGCACGTTGGGTGCTGGAAGAGTGGCGCGTGGCGCTGTTTGCACAAGAGCTTAAGGCCCAAGGCGCGCCCAATGCCGAGAAGGTGGCGGCGCTGATCAAGGCTTAGAAGCGAGTTTGGCTCGTCGAACCTTCGTAAGCGCCCACTGTCCTAAAGCCGGCAATGCAACATTGCTCAATAAGGAACAGGCCACATGAAATGCCCCGTATGCAAAGACACCAATCTCACCATGTCAGACCGCCAAGGCATCGAGATTGACTATTGCCCGCAATGTCGTGGGGTTTGGCTGGATCGTGGTGAGCTGGACAAATTAATCGAACGCTCCGTCGCTGAAGTGCCGCAAGCACGCCCGCAGGAGTCGCGCAGTTCCAAGCCTTCTTACGATGACTCGCGGGATTCGGACTATTACAAGCACAAAAGAAGGAAGAGCTTGTTGGGCGAGTTGTTCGATTTCTAGGCTTGACGCAGGAGAAGCCCTGACGCGGCATCGGGGCAATAAATCTTGGCTTTCCGGGGTAAAATAGGCCGTCCCCAAAGATGCCCTGCCATGTCCAAGCTGATTCCTGCCCGCGAACGCCTGATTATTGCCCTTGATGTGCCTGAAGCCGAACAGGCCAAGGCAATGGTGAACACGCTGGGTGATGCCGGTGTGTTCTACAAAATCGGCATGGAATTGCTGATGGCACCCGGCTTCTTCGAGTTGCTGGAATGGCTGCGCAAGAACGACAAAAAGGTTTTTGTCGATCTGAAGTTCTTTGATATTCCCGAGACGGTTGCGCGCGCGGTGAAGAACCTCGCTGAACGCGGCGCGGATTTCTGCACCATTCATGGCAACCAGTCGATTATGGAAGCGGCGGCGAAAGCCAAGTCTGGCAATCTCAAAGTGCTGGCTGTGACGGCGCTTACGAGCCTTGATCAAGGAGATGTTGCTGATATGGGTTTCGACTGCAATATCGCTGACCTTGTGTTGTCGCGCGCACGCCGTGCACTGCAAGCCGGTTGCGATGGTGTGGTGTCTTCGGGCCTTGAAGTAGAACGTCTGCGCCGCGAAGCGCCGCATGAACTCATTTGTGTAACGCCGGGCATTCGTCCGGTTGAAAACAAGCCTGATGGCGATCAGAAGCGCGTGATGACACCTGCGCATGCGATCCAATCGGGTGCTGACTACATCGTTGTAGGCCGTCCGATTCGTGATGCCGCTGATCCGCGCAACGCCGCGCTTTCCATCCAACAAGAAATTGCGAGTGCTCTGCGTGCTTAATCAAGATTTGAAGAACGATCGTTTCCTGCGTGCCCTGAAGCGTCAAAAAGTTGATCGCACGCCGGTTTGGATGATGCGTCAGGCCGGACGTTACCTGCCTGAGTATCGCGCCAGCCGCGCCAAGGCCGGTGGCTTTATGGATCTCTGTCGCAATGCGGAGCTGTGCTGCGAAGTGACGCTGCAGCCGCTCGCTCGCTACGGCCTCGACGCTGCAATTTTGTTCTCCGACATTCTCACCATCCCCGACGCAATGGGTCTCGGTCTACGTTTTGTCGAAGGCGAAGGCCCGGTGTTTGATCGCCCGCTGCAAACGGTGGCGGACATTCGTAACATCGCGATTCCTGATCCCGAAGGCGAATTGCGCTACGTGATGGATGCCGTCAGCACCATCAAATCCGCGTTAAGCAATTCGGTGCCGCTGATTGGTTTTGCGGGTAGCCCATGGACGCTGGCGACGTACATGATCGAAGGCCAGTCCAGCCGCGAATTCGCCAAGACCAAAAAGATGATGTTCGACGAGCCTGAAGCACTCGACGAACTGCTCGCGAAACTTTCAGAATCCGTTGCGATCTATCTGCAAGCGCAGATTGCTCGTGGTGCTGATGCCGTGATGGTGTTCGACACTTGGGGCGGCGCGCTGAGTCCGGCGGCGTACCAACGTTTTTCGCTGCAACCGATGGAACTCATCGTCGCCAAACTGAAGAAGTTTGCGCCGCATATTCCGGTGATTCTGTTCACCAAGAATGGTGGACAGCATTTGTCGAAAATGGCCGACACCGGTTGCGATGCACTAGGCGTGGATTGGACGACCGATCTCCGTGATGCTCGCGCCAAGGTGGGTGATCGCGTTGCGCTGCAAGGCAATCTGGATCCGCTGTGTTTGTTGGCGCGACCCGAGCGCATCCGCGAACAGGTTGCGCGAGTATTGGAAAGTTTCGGCCCGGGCGAAGGGCATATCTTCAATCTCGGTCACGGCATCCTGCAGCAAACGCCGCCGGAGCATGCTGCGGCGATGATTGAAGCCGTGCACGAGCTGAGCCCGCGTTATCACGTCTAAAGCGTGAAGTCGTAGGAGGCGAAGGAATGTTTTCGATTTTGTTGCCCGGGCCCTTAGTTGGTGCCGTTACTTTCCTGATCATGCTGGCGCTGCTGTTTGTGGTCTTCGCGTTCCTGCTGCCCGGCATTCTGCTCAAGCTGATTCCCTACGTGCCCTTGCAGCGCGCTTGCAGCCGTTACTGCGTTGGCGTTGCGATCCAGTGGGCAGCGGCGATGCAGTTGACCTATCGCATCCTGCACCCCAAGCAATGGCGAGTGGATATTCGCGGCCAGCTCGACCCTAATCGCAGCTATTTATTGGTGAGCAATCATCAATCGATGACCGATATTTTGTTGTTGTTTGATGTGCTGCATGGCCGCGTGCCGCTGCCGCGCTTCTTTCTGAAACAGCAATTGATGTACGTGCCGATTATTGGCATGGGCTGCTGGGCGATGGATTTCCCCTTTATGAAGCGCCATAGCAAAGAAGCCGTGGCCGCCAATCCGGCTTTGCGTCACGAAGATCTGGAAGCGACCAAGCGGTCCTGCGAAATTTTCCGCACTGAGCCGGTCACGCTGGTTAATTACATTGAGGGCACTCGCTTTTCCGAGGCCAAGCGCCTAAAGAGCGGGTCGCCATACCGTTATCTGCTGCGCCCAAAGTCAGGTGGCATGTCTTTTGCGCTGAATGCTATGGGGGATCAGTTTGCCGGCTTGATTGATGTGACTGTGGCTTATCGCCAAACCGGTAAGCCCGTGTTCTGGAGCTGGCTTTGCGGGGAGCAGGATGATCTGATGATGCGGGCGGATATCTCGGCAATCCCGGCTGATCTGATTCATGGCGATTACGAGCATGACGAAGAGTTTCGGGGGCGTTTCCAGGCTTGGATCAATGAGCTTTGGACGCGTAAGGACGCTAGACTGGGGAAAATGCTGGATCAACCGCTCA
>JAZKEM010000244.1:0-2408 GCA_040387055.1 Pseudomonadota bacterium
CTGAATAAGGCGGTCGAGCGCGTGGATCTCACGCGTAACCGAATCATTGTCAAAGCCGTGCAGGAATGGCTGGAGCGCAATGAGGAAAAGGATTGGCCGGAAGCGCTCAAGGCGCATTTCCGGAATCCTGCGCCGGATCAGTCATCTAATGATTCGCTGGAAGCCAAAGCCTGGCGTTCTGAGTCGGCCACTGAAGGCGTGCGCTGGTGAAGTACTTGTTGGATAGCAATATCGTTGTCGCCGCTATTAAAGGACGGCTGCCGGTTGCGGTTCGTTTGTCATCGATGCGGCCCGGCGATATCGCTGTACCCATCATTGCGAAGATGGAAGCTGAAATGGCTTTGCGCGCTGACACGAGAGCGCAAAATCGTTACGGCAAGCTTTTGAGAGAATTTTTTGCCAATGTCCGCGTTCTGGATTTTGGTGCAGCAGAAGCGCAGCACGCGATCACGTTGGGTGGTTATCAGCGTCAGGGCGGCGGTGCGCCAATGGACAATTACAACCTGCTGGTTGCGGCTACGGCCTTGGCTCATCAGCTAGTTTTGGTTACCGATGACACCTTGGCGTTTGCCGATGTGCCGGGTTTGGATGTTGAGAATTGGCTGCGGAATGCAGCTTGAATGATCTAGCGTAGCTGGATCATAACTAAACCATTTATTACTTTAAGTTAGTCATATAAGGAACTGAAATGTCGAGACTATTTAACTTCAGCGCTGGCCCTGCAACGTTGCCGGAAGCCGTTCTTAAGCAGGTTGCTGCCGAAATGCTGGATTGGAACGGCACCGGCATGTCGGTGATGGAAATGTCGCACCGCGACAAGCCTTTCATGTCGATTGCTCAGGCCGCCGAGAAAGATCTGCGCGAGTTGATGAATATTCCGGCGAACTACAAAGTCCTGTTCCTGCAGGGCGGTGCGACGGCGCAGTTCACCTTTATCCCGATGAACCTGCTCGGCGAAAAGACCGGCGCGGATTACATCGTGACCGGCGATTGGGGCAAGAAGGCTGCGAAAGAAGCGGCCAAGTACTGCAAGGTCAATATTGCTGCGACCAGCGAAGCCGAGAAGTTCACCAAGGTTCCGGCGCGCGATACCTGGAAGCTCGACCCTAACGCTGCTTACGTTCACTACACGCCGAACGAAACCATTCACGGTGTTGAGTTCGCTGACATCCCGGAAACCAACGGCGTACCGCTGGTGGCCGACTTCTCGTCGACGATCCTGTCGCGCCCAATCGACGTCAGCAAGTTCGGTCTGATTTACGCCGGCGCGCAGAAGAATATCGGTCCTTCGGGTCTCACCATCGTCATCGTTCGCGAAGACCTGATCGGCCACGCGCAGAAGTTGACGCCGGGCATCTTTGATTACAAGCAGATGGCTGAAAACGAGTCGATGCTCAACACGCCGCCATGCTTCGGCTGGTACGTGGCTGGTCTCGTGTTCAAGTATCTGCTCGCACAGGGCGGCCTCAAGGCAGTTGCCGAGCGCAATGAGCGCAAAGCAAAAGCACTGTACGACTACATCGACAGCGAGCCTTTCTATAGCAATCCGGTCGACAAGGCGGATCGTTCGTGGATGAACGTGCCATTCGTTCTCAAGAACGCTGAGCTCGACGCTGAATTCCTCAAAGGTGCAGCTGCGGCCAAGCTTTCGGGCCTCAAGGGTCACCGCGCCGTCGGCGGCATGCGCGCCAGCATCTACAACGCGATGTCGGAAGAAGGCGTGCAGGCTCTCATTACTTATATGAAGGAATTCGCCAAAGCCCACGGTTAATTCGCAGCTAAGCCCCATCAAAAACGCCACTGCGATTGCGGTGGTGGATTTTTAAGAGTTCAGGAGTTTTAAGCATGTTCAAGATTCAGACCCTCAACAATATCTCGGTGTTCGGCCTCGAGCGCCTGCCGCGTGACCGCTACGAAGTCGCCACGGAAATCACCAATCCGGATGCCGTGCTGGTTCGCTCGGCTGACATGCACAAGATCGAAATCAACCCTTCGATCAAGGCCATCGGCCGTGCAGGCGCAGGCACCAACAACATTCCAGTTGCAAAGATGTCGCAGCGCGGCGTGCCAGTGTTCAACGCTCCCGGCGCCAACGCTAATGCTGTTAAAGAACTCGTGCTGTCCGGCATGCTGCTGGCCGCACGAAACATTCCGCAGGCGCTGGATTTCGTCAAAAAGCTCGACGGCGACGACCATGCCATGCATAAGGCAGTCGAAGACGGCAAAAAGAAATTCGTTGGTTTTGAATTGCCACGCCGTTCGTTGGGCGTGATTGGTCTGGGCGCTATCGGCGTCAAGGTTGCTAACGCTGCTGTTGAACTGGGCATGGACGTCCACGGCTTTGATCCGGCGATGACCGTGAACAACGCTTGGCAGCTGGACTCACGCGTCAAGCAGGCGCTGTCGGT
>JAZKEM010000244.1:2508-11162 GCA_040387055.1 Pseudomonadota bacterium
TCGGTCAACTTCCCGGAAGCCGTTCTGGCGCTCGCACCAGGCGCAAATCGCCTGTGCATCGTCAACGCCAACGTGCCAAACATGGTTGGTCAGATCACGACCGCGCTGGCCAAGAACAACCTCAACATCTCCGACCTGCTCAACAAGTCACGTGGCGATATCGCCTACACCTTGGTGGACGTCGATGCAGCAATTCCTGAGTCCGTAACCCAGGAAATTGCAGCAATTCAAGGCGTGTTGGCAGTACGCGTGATCCCAGCTAAATAAGCTTCTATAGAGCTTAGTTGTGCACGAAGGGGCGGGGTACGCGTAAAATGCGCGACCTTGCCCCTTTGTCCTTTATATAGAACGGCATGACCCCAAACGAACTTGCCAAAGCACGTGAGCAGATTGATGGTCTGGATGAACAAATCCAGGCCTTGATCTCGCAGCGCGCGCGCGTCGCGCAGAATGTTGCGCACATCAAACAACGTATGGGCGATACCGGCGATCACTATCGCCCGTCCCGCGAAGTGGAAGTGCTGCGTCGCGCGATGGAGCGCAACTCCGGTCCGCTGACCGATGAATCGATTGCGCGTTTGATGCGCGAAATCATGTCGGCCTGCTTGTCGCTGGAGTCGCCGCTGACGATTTCCTATCTCGGCCCCGAAGGCACGTACACGCAAGCTGCAGTGCTCAAGCACTTTGGTGATTCGGTTACAGCGCGCCCGACGGCCGCCATTGATGAAATTTTTCGCGACGTAGAAAGCGGTGCGGCTGACTACGGCGTAGTGCCGGTCGAGAACTCGATTGGTGGCGTAGTCACTCATACGTTGGATGCACTTGCTCACACCAAGCTGCGTATCTGCGGCGAAGTGACGCTACCGATTCATCATCACCTGTTGTCGAAAGATGCAGACCTGTCAAAGATCACCAAGGTCTACTCGCACGCACAGTCCTTTGCGCAGTGCCGCAAGTGGCTGGATGCACGTATGCCGAAGGCTGATCGTGAAACCGTTGCGAGCAATGCGGCTGCGGCTCAGCTTGCACAAGAGCAGGGCGCGGGTGTTGCTGCGATTGCGAGTCTGCAGGCTGGCCAGTTGTATGACTTGAACATTCTCGCCAGCAACATCGAAGACGATCCAAGCAACACCACGCGCTTCCTCGTGATTGGCAAGCAAGATCCAACGCGCACGGGCGAAGACATTACGTCCATCGTGTTGTCTGCTCATCGCAACCAACCGGGTGCGCTATTCAAGCTGCTACAACCGTTTGCCGATGCCAAGCTTGATCTGACGCGTATTGAATCGCGTCCGATGAAAGGCTCCCCGGTGAATGACTACTTCTTCTTCGTCGATTTCGTTGGACACACCAGCGACGAACTGGTGAAAAAAGCGCTCGATGACGTGCGCTCCAACGCGGCGTTTTTCAAAATTCTGGGCTCGTACCCATTGGCGGTAATGTAATGACACAAGCAATACACAAGAAGGCAATTTCTGGCGTCCTCAGTCTCGAGGCCTATACGCCAGGCATGCCAATTGAAGAACTGCAGCGCAAACTCGGTGTTGCGGAAGCAGTGAAGCTCTCGTCCAACGAAAACCCGCTGGGCATGAGCCCGATTGCGCGCAAGGCTGTGGCTGACGCCATCACCGGCACCGATCTGGCGCGTTATCCCGATGGCAGCGGTTTCCGTCTGAAGAAAAAATTGGCTGAGATGCACAAGATCTCGGCAGATTGCATCACGCTTGGCAACGGCTCCAACGACATCATCGAACTGCTCGGCCGCGTCTATCTCGGTCCGGGTCGCAAGGCGATGTTTTCGGCGCACGCTTTTGCGGTCTACTCAATCATTGCGCAGTCGCAGGACGCAGAAATGATTGTGGTGCCTGCGCGTCCGATGACGGATGCGATGCCACTCGGTCACGATCTGAATGCCTTCGCTGCAAAGCTGGCACCTGATGTTTCGTTGATCTTCATCGCAAACCCGAACAATCCGACCGGCACTTGGCTGGAGCCGGGCGAGATCGAAGCGTTCCTGAACAAGGTTCCTGCTGATGTGATCGTTGCGCTGGATGAAGCGTATTACGAATACATGGATCCGAAGCTGAGCGGCAACTCACGCGCGCTGCTGGACAAGTTCCCGAGCCTCGTCGTGTTTCGCACCTTCTCCAAGGCTTATGGCCTTGCGGGTCTGCGTGCGGGCTATGCGCTTTCCAGCCCTGAGATGGCGGACTTGCTGAATCGTGTGCGCCAGCCTTTCAACAACAACAGCCTTGCATTACTTGCTGCTGAAGTTGCGATTGAAGACCAAGCGCACGTTGCAAAGTCGGTTGAGTTGAATACACGCGAAGTTGCACGTCTTTCCAAAGAACTGCGTGCACTCGGTCTGACTGTGTTGCCAACGCAAGCTAACTTCATCGCGATTGGTTTTGGCCGCGATGCCAAGCCCGTGCATCAAGGTTTGCTGGAGCGCGGTGTGATTGTGCGTCCGGTAGCTTCTTACGACATGCCAGAGTTTTTGCGTGTCAGCATCGGCACCGAACGTGAAAACGATCGCTTCCTCGTCGCACTCAAGGAAATCCTGAAAGCGTGATTCAACAACTCGCAATCGTAGGTCTCGGTTTAATTGGCGGCTCGCTCGCTCGTTCACTGCGCTCGGCGGGTTTTGTTGGAAAGATCAGCGGCTACGACCCTGATCCTGCGCAAGGTGAAGCGGCATTGAAGTTGGGCGTGATTGATCGCGTTGCGAGTTCTGCAGCCGATGCTGTATCGAATGCTGACCTCGTTGTGTTGTCAGTGCCCGTGCTTCACACCGAAGAAGCGATGCGATCCCTGGTGTCCGGCTTGAAGCCCGGCACAATCGTTACGGATGTGGGCAGCACCAAGCAGTCTGTCCTGCGTGATGTGGCCAATGCATGCGGAGGCGAAGTGCCTGCGTGGTTTGTTGCAGGCCATCCCATTGCTGGCACCGAGAAAAGCGGTGTTGCCAATTCACAGCCCGCGCTATTTAAAGGACATCGCGTCATTCTGACGCCGCACAGCAAGCAAGACCTTGCTGCCAAGAATCAGGTTCTGGCGATGTGGGAAGCCTGCGGTGCGCGCGTGGTTGAGATGGAACCCGCACGTCACGATGCGATCTTCGCTGCAACTTCGCACTTGCCTCATCTATTGGCATTCAGCTTTGTCGACATGCTGGATCGCCTCGATCACAAGCACGAAATTTTCCCCAATGCTGGCGGCGGCTTCCGCGACTTCACGCGTATCGCTTCCAGTTCGCCACGCATGTGGCATGACATCATCAAAGCCAATAAGGAATGCGTCAGCGAATTGTTGGCCAAACAAATTGAAGATTTGCAGCAACTGCAAACCCTGATCGCTGCTGATCGCTGGGATGAAGTGAGCCATATTTTTGAACGTGCACGCGCAGCGCGTGAGCACTATCTGACGCAGATTGAATGACCGCATTTCTTGATTTGGCACCGATTCGTGCAGCGCGTGGTGAAATGCGTCTGCCGGGTTCAAAGAGCGTATCAATCCGCGCGCTATTGTTAGCAGCTCTCTCCGAAGGTGAAACACATCTCACCGGGCTGCTCGATTCCGACGACACACGCGTGATGCGCGAAGCGCTCAAGGCTTGCGGCGTGCCGCTGATCGATGAAGGCAATAACGCTTGGCGAGTGCAGGGCACGCTGCAATTTCCGCGTCAGGATGCCGAAATCTACGTTGGCAATTCCGGACTCTCTATCCGAACGCTCGTCGCTGTGCTGGCTTTCATGAATGGCCGGTATCGCTTGTCTGGCGTGCCGCGCATGCATGAGCGGCCTATCGGTGATCTGGTCGATGCACTGCGCCCACTCGGCGCATCCATTGCTTATGAAGCGCATCAAGGTTTTCCGCCGTTATTGATCGAACCCGCGAAGGCGCGCTCACTTCAACCGGTACGTGTGCGTGGTGATGCTTCGAGTCAGTTTCTCACCGGCATCCTGCAATCCGCACCATTGCTCGCACGTGAGCGCGAGTTGGTGATTGAAGTTGAAGGCGAACTCATCTCCAAGCCGTATATTGAGTTGAGTCTGACGCTGATGAAGCGCTTCGGTGTTGAAGTTCAGCGCTCAAGCACAGCATCAGGTTCGCCGCGTTACAGCATTGCCGCTGGTGCGCGTTACCAAGCACCCGGCAGTTTTGCTGTGGAAGGCGATGCGTCGTCCGCTTCGTATTTTCTTGCGCTGGGCGCGCTCGCAGGTGGACCTGTTCGTGTACACGGCATGGGCCGCGCCAGCCTGCAAGGTGATGTGCGCTTTGCCGAAGTGATGACTGCGATGGGTGCGAACGTGACGCAAGGCGAGGATTGGACTGAAGTGTCTTCGCCGGGCTTGGCAGCAGGCTTCAAACCCAAGGCGATCGATGCCGATTTCAACCACATTCCCGATGCAGCAATGACGATTGCCGTCGTCGCGCTATTCGCTGATGGCCCTAGCGTGCTGCGTAATATCGGTAGTTGGCGCGTCAAGGAAACCGACCGCATCGCAGCGATGGCTACTGAGTTGCGCAAGTTAGGCGCAGTGGTGGAAGAGGGCGCTGATTTCCTCCGGATCGAGCCACCGAAAACATTGCGCACAGCCACCATCGATACCTACGACGATCACCGCATGGCGATGAGTTTCTCGCTCGCAAGCTGCGGCGGTATTCCTGTGCGTATCAATGATCCGGGCTGTGTCGCCAAGACCTTTCCCGATTATTTCACGCAGCTCGCTGCGCTGAGTTCAAATTAAACCCAAGGTGATGATGTGACTTCTCTGGCCCCTGTCGTTGCCGTCGACGGCCCAAGCGGCGTTGGAAAAGGCATGGTCACGCGCGCGTTGATGTCGCGGTTGCCGGGCTGGCATTTGCTGGATAGCGGCGCTTTGTACCGTTTGCTGGCTTTGGCGGCTCACCAAACTGGGATTGCACTAGATGATGCCAAGGCTTTGGCTACCTTGGCCCAAAAGTTAGATATTAAGTTCTCAGAAACAGAAGAAAAACAAGAGCTTATTATTCTAAATAATCAGGATGTCACGCGCCTGGTGCGTACTGAAACTACCGGCGGCATGGCTTCCAGAATCGCTTCAATTCCACAGGTGCGCGAGGCATTGTTAGCGCGGCAGCACGCGTTTAGGCAGTCGCCAGGATTGATTGCCGATGGCCGCGATATTGGCACCGTGATCTTTCCAGACGCCCATTTAAAGATATTTCTCGACGCCAGCCCAGACGAGCGGGCACGGCGGCGCCTCAATCAGTTGAGGGAAGCAGGCATAACTGCTACCCTAGACGACCTTCGAACTGAAATTTTTCAGCGCGATGAGAGGGATCGGGGACGTGCTGTTGCGCCTCTGGTACCCGCAAGTGACGCTGTGACGATAGATACAACCTCAATGCCGCCGGCTGAAGTATTGGCCACGGTAGATGAACTGTTGAAATCCCGCGGTTTGATCTGAAGGACTGAAAAGGATTTCGGTCTCTAATTTACTAAACAGGCCCGCCAAAAAGGATTAGGCGGATGTTCAACTTAACGAGTATCAAAATGAGCGAGAGTTTTGCAGAACTATTTGAGGCCAGCCTTAAAGGTGGTCAATCGATGCAGTCGGGCACCATCGTCAACGCGATCGTGCTGGCAGTTAACACCGACGTCGTCATCGTCGATGCAGGCCTGAAGTCCGAAGGCGTCATCGATATTAAAGAATTCATGGTTGACGGCGAACTGCGTATCGCTGTTGGCGACCAGGTTGAAGTGGCTCTCGAAACCGTTGAAGACGGCTTCGGCGAAACCAAGTTCAGCAAGGAAAAAGCAGAGCGCATCAAAACTTGGGAACGTCTGGCCAAAGCCACCGAACTCAAAGAAACCGTCATCGGTATCATCACCGGCAAGGTCAAGGGCGGCTTCACCGTCGACATTGGCACCGTGCGTGCGTTCCTCCCCGGTTCGCTGGTCGATGTCCGTCCGGTTCGCGATACCTCTTACCTCGAAGGCAAGCCTCTCGAGTTCAAGGTTATCAAGCTCGACAAGCTGCGCAACAACGTCGTTGTTTCGCGTCGCGAAGTACTCGAAGCCGAATACAGCGCAGAGCGTGACAGCCTCCTCCAGAACCTGCAGGAAGGCGTTGTTCTCCGCGGCGTGGTCAAGAACCTCGTCGAATACGGCGCGTTCGTGGACCTCGGTGGTATCGACGGTCTCTTGCACATCACCGACATGACCTGGAAGCGCGTCAAGGATCCAGCAGAAGTCGTGCAGGTTGGCGCTGAAATCGAAGTTAAAGTTCTCAAGTACGACCGCGAGCGCCGCCGCGTTTCGCTCGGCCTCAAGCAGCTCGGTGCTGATCCTTGGATGGACATCGAACGTCGTTACCCTGAGAAGACCCGCCTGTTTGGCAAGGTCACCAACATCACCGACTACGGCTCGTTCGTTGAAATCGAACCAGGCGTTGAAGGTCTGGTGCACGTTTCCGAAATGGATTGGACCAACAAGAACGTTAACCCGGCGAAGGTTGTTTCCGTCGGTGACGAAGTTGAAGTCATGATCCTCGACATCGACGGCGAACGCCGCCGTATCTCGCTGGGCATGAAGCAGTGCCGTCCTAATCCGTGGGAAGAGTTCGCTCAGAACCACCAGAAGGGCGACAAGGTTCACGGCGCCATCAAGTCGATCACCGACTTCGGCATCTTCATCGGCCTGGACGGCGGTATCGACGGCCTCGTGCATCTCTCCGACCTCGACTGGAACGACGACGGCAGCAACGCCGTTCGCAAGTACCAGAAGGGTATGGAACTGGATGCCGTTGTTCTCGCTATCGACGGCGCGCGCGAGCGCATCTCGCTCGGCGTGAAGCAGGTCAGCTCCGATCCGCTGTCGCAGTTCATCGCTGACAACACCAAGGGCAACCTCGTTAAGGGCATCGTCAAGACGGTTGACGTCAAGGGCGCCCAGATCGACCTCGGCAACGGCGTCGAAGGCTACATCAAGGCTAACGACCTCTCACGCGATCGCGTGGAAGACGCTACCAAGGTGTTGAGCGTTGGCGGCGAGCTGGAAGCGCGCTTCATCGGCGTGGACCGCAAGAACCGCATCGTGACCCTGTCGGTACGTGAGAAGGAAATCCAGGAAGAGCAGGAAGTCGTCACGGAATACAGCAACCGTAACGCCTCAACCGGCAAGACTAGCCTGGGTGACATCCTTAAGGATCAGCTTGGAAACTAAGTTTTCCGTCTATCCTCCTGCAAACATTGGGGAAATTAAGAAGGCCGCGCTTGCGCGGCCTTCTTTTTTTCTCTATTGTCTACAGACACCAAGAAGAATGATTTTCCTAGCGTTTTGGAAACCACATGACCAAGTCCGAACTGATTGAACGTCTCGCCAGCAAACAAACCCATCTGATGCAGAAAGATGTCGAGCTCGCCGTTAAGCTCGTGCTGGATCAAATCAGCAACGCATTAGCTCGCAAGGATCGCGTCGAAATTCGTGGCTTTGGCAGCTTTGCGCTGCATCACCGTCCGGCACGTGTTGGGCGTAATCCCAAGACCGGTGAGCCGGTACATATTCCACCCAAAAGCGTGCCGCACTTTAAGCCTGGCAAAGAGATGCGTGAACGCGTCAATGCCAACGCTCAGGCTCGCGCTGCAGAAGGCAAGGTACTTTAATAAAGTAACCTATGTATAAGACTTTATTACTTATTGTTCTTGTCGTTGTGCTGTGTCTTGGCGCAACTGTGGGCTTTTTCAATGCCCAGACTGTCGAGTTTTATTATCTGTTTGGCTCAGCGCATCTGCCGCTGATTGCGCTCGTTATTTTCGTGTTTGGTTTTGCTGTCGTGATCACACTGGCGCTAACCATGACTCGTATTTTTGGACTCAAGCGCGAGATTCGTCGCCTGCATCGCCAACTGCGTGACTCGCAGACAGAGCTTAGAAACCTGCGCGATCTTCCTCTTAATCAAGAGCAGAAGTGATCGCTACTTATGGTTGATAGCCTGCTCGCATGGCTGTTACTCCCATTGGGCGTTGTGCTGGGTTGGGCGCTGGCCAAACGCATGCCGCAGCCAGAACAGCAGTCACTGAGCACGGAACAACTCGGCGGATTGCTTTCTCATCTCGCAGGCGATGATCCTGATCAAGCCATTGCAGCACTGACACAGGCTGTAGAGATTGATCAGTCCACAGCAGAACTCCATCTCACGCTAGGCAATCTGTTCCGCAAGCGTGGCGAAATGGATCGCGCGATGCGCGTGCATGAAACGCTGCTGGCACGCCCGGCGCTGAATCCGCAATTACAAAACCAAGTGCGTTTTGAACTCGCACAGGACTATCTGAAAGCCGGTTTGATGGATCGCGCTGAGCAGATGTTTCAAGATTTAGCAGCGCAAGGCTTATTTGTAACCGCTGCATTGGAACAACTGGTTGCTGTCTACGAGCAAGGTCGCGACTGGAAGCAGGCCATGCAAGCTGCGCGTCAGCTTGAAGCAGCCAAGGGCGAATCCAAGCGCGCTGTGATCTCGCAGTACTACTGCGAGATGGCGGATGAAGCACGCCGCGCCAAGAACAATGCAGAAGCGCTGAAGCTGGTTCGCAAAGCGTTGGATACCGACAAAGATTGCGTACGTGGCAGCCTCTTGCTCGGAGCGCTGAGCGAAGCAGAAGGCGATTTC
>JAZKEM010000245.1:0-25014 GCA_040387055.1 Pseudomonadota bacterium
AGAGATTGTGCGTGCAGTCGAGCAGTGGGCGCGAGCGCAGGGTGAGCGCAGCTTGAGTGTACGTTCAAGCGTGGTGCGTGAGCGAGCACATAAGTTTTATCTGCGAGAAGGTTATACCGAGCTCAAGCAGCAAAAGACTTTTGCCAAATCATTAACGTAATGAAATTAAAAAAGCCGCTCATTGAGCGGCTTTTTATTTAGGCAGGTGCAAGCTTCACTCTGTCCACTGCGGATTCCATACGATCTCCCACAGATGACCATCTGGATCCTGGAAGTAGCCAGAGTAGCCGCCCCAGAATGTGTCGTGTGCAGATTTAATAATCTTCGCGCCAGCCGTTGTAGCTTTTGCCATCACTGCATCCACTTCAGCTTTTGAAGCAACGTTGTGACCAAGCGTCATCTCGGTAGGGCTGGCGGGACTCTCAGCAATGCCGGTGTCATGGCTGATGCTTTTGCGAGGCCACAGTGCAAGGCGTAAGCCAGGCTGGAGTTGAATGAACACGACAGCGCCATATTCGAACTCTTTGCCGATGATGCCTTCGGTTGGAAAGCCTAGGCCGTCGCGATAAAACAGCAAGGACTTTTCGAGATCATTGACGCCGATCGTAATCACGGTAATGCGTGGCTTCATGCGTTCTGTTCCCTTAGGTTCAACCAGCAATTTACTGCGCGAAGATCACCGTCTTATTGCCATCTACAATCACGCGATCTTCTACGTGCCACCGTACAGCGCGTGCGAGCACCTGTCGTTCAAGATCGCGGCCCAAGCGTTTGAGATCGGCAATCGACTGACGATGCGAAACGCGCGCAGTGTCCTGCTCAATGATCGGGCCTTGATCCAGCTCCGCCGTCACGTAATGCGCAGTGGCGCCGATGATCTTCACGCCGTGTTTGTAAGCCTGTAGATAAGGATCAGCGCCTGCGAATGCGGGTAAGAAAGAGTGATGAATATTGACGATGCGACTCGGGTAATGCGAAACGAAGCTGCCTGTCAGCACGCGCATATAACGTGCGAGCACGATGAAGTCGGTTTGATCTTTTAACAGCGCCAGCATTTTGGCTTCGGCTTCTGCATGCGTTTCAGCTGTTACCGGCACATGCTCAAAGCGCACGCCAAAGCTCTCAACCGCAGCGCGCAGATCCGCGTGATTCGAAATCACCATCGGGATATCGACCTGCAACTCGCCACGCTGCCAGCGCCACAGCAATTCCATCAACGCGTGATCGTGTTTGGATACCAGCACTGCCATGCGAGGGCGCTCGCTGGCCTGTGTAATGTGCCACTGCATGCTGAAAGGTTTGGCAACGACGTCGCCAAAAGCCTGACGTAGTGCGCTGATCGAAACATCCAGCGTTGGTGTTTGGAATTCCAAGCGCAGAAAGAATTTGCCACCGCTAGGGTCAGACGAATGCTGATCCAGTTCAGTGATGTTGACGCCGTGGTGGTACAGAAACGTGGTGACAGCCGAGACGATGCCGGGACGATCCGGGCAGGTAATCAGCAGGCGGGCGGTGGTTTCAGGTTGGGTGGTCACGGCGGCACATAGACGGCGATTGGGCGGCTATTCTGCCCAAGCGCTCGTCCAAGGCCAAATTTTGGGCCAACTATTGCAGCGGCGGCAGGGTCTTGGGCGCGTCAGCTGGCGGCTTGCTGTAGTAGGCAATGCGCGCCACATAGGGGTTGCCGTTGCTGTCATGAATGTTGGCGATGCCGCGGTATTCCAGCAGTTTGCGCGTCTTGGCTTCGTAGCTGAGTTCCAGCGGGTCAATCACAAAACGCAGCATGGAATCGGGTTCCACACGAAAGCGAACGGTGGGAGCGCTTTCAAAGCTACCGTCTTCAATGCGCTTGATTCGGAATTTAAAGGCGTCGAGATTGCCAGCGGCAACAAGTTTAAACGCGATGGTTTTGCCTGCCATCAATTCAGCAAAGTTGGCGCGGATATATGCGTGAAAACCGGAGTCCGCGGCCATCGCTGTAAGTCGATCTACTTGCTTACGTTCCACAGGCTTGCCGCTGCCACTACGCTTAAAAATCTCCACCTTGTCGCTGGTGATGGCGTTAATTCCTTCTTCGAAACCGTCGCGATTGAGGGTGAGGTGATACAGCGGAATGAAGTTATCCTTAGAAAAATCCAGCGTCTTATTGCCGATCTGTTTTCCCTGCGGATCGAAATACTTCATGGTGCCGCCCAACCAGCGATCACCGTTTGAGCGCTGCTCATGCACTTCGGTATAGAGATACTTGCCGCTCTTTTGATCATAGGCATAGCCATAAAAGCGCTGGACTTCATCGCCCGCTGCCGCAGCCGGCAGGGCGCTTACGAGCAGCAATGCAGCTAATAATTTTTTGAGCATGAGGGTCTGAACTCTGTGATTAGCGTTTGACGAACAGGTAATGCGCCACGCCCCATTCGTTGCCCTTGTTATAGCCGAACAGTTCTGCCACTGCCATATAAAACATGCGCCAGCGGTTAAACCAGATCACCGCATCCTTTTCGCCATAACCTGCGCGGAAGACGTTCATGATCTCGGTTTTCTTGGCATCCATACCGGCCAACCAATGGTTGGAGGTTTTTTCGTAATGCGTGCCTGAAACCCACCATTGCTGGTGCACCTTCACATCATCTTGAAAATTCAGCAGCAGGTTTTCACTGGGCATGGTGCCGCCAGTGAAGAAATACTGACTCATCCAATCGCTGCCATCCTTTACTTCAAAGTGATACGCGAGCAGTTTGTGTACGAAAATATGAACGAAAAGTTTTGCCTCTGCATTCATCCAGCGGGAAACTTTCTTGAGCAGAACGCCGTAGTTCTTCATGTGCTCAAACATTTCAATCGACATCACGCGATCAAAGCCGTCACCGAGAATTTCTGCGGGGATCTGAAAGTCGACGATATTGCCGGTGAGGATCGTTAAGTTATCAAAGCCACGCTCTTTGGCGCGGCGCATGATGAATTCACGTTGGCCATTAGAGTTGGAGAGGCCAACAATTTGTGAGCCCGGATATTTCTCTGCTAGCCACAACGATAGTGAACCCCAACCGCAACCGAGATCCAGAATGCGCATGCCATTTTTAAGCTGCGCACGCTCAGCATAGAGCGCAAACATTTTCTCCTCAGCCTGCGCAAGTGTCTCATTGCCGTTGGTATAGAGCGCGCAGGAGTATTTGAGGCGAGGGCCAAGATGCAGGTGAAAGAATTCTGCGGGCACTTCGTAATGCTGCTCATTGGCAGCTTTTGTTTCTACCGCAATTGGGCTTGCGTGTAGTTCATCGAGAAAATCATTAAAGCGCCGCGAACGTTCTTCGCCATCGCCCGCGGACTCATCCACCAAACGCTGTGCCATCAATTTGCGCATCGCTGCGCGGGTGATGATGTCTGGCACATAGCCTTTTTCTACTAGATCAATCGGATTCATTTTGCGTTCGCGTCGTAATAAAAGTGAATGAGGAATTAGTCTTTCGGCGGCCAGGGAATCAGCGCGCTCGTTGTTCGGATGTAATCGGCATAGCCTGGCTTGCGGCGCGCCATTTCAGCTTCGAGAATCGGCATGCCAGAAAGCTTGGTGAGCAAAAATGCCATCACGAGTGGCGCGGCAAGCGCTGTCCAGCCCCAAGGCGCGTCTAGCGCCAGCGGCAGATACGCCACCCAATGCAGGCACTCAAAGAAATAATTGGGATGTCGTGACCAAGCCCATAAGCCTTCGCGACAGACGCGGCCCTTGTTCGCCGGGTTATGGCGAAACGCTTCCATCTGCGAATCTGCAATGCCTTCACCAACCACAGACGCAACCCAGATTAGACCGGCTGCGAGTACAGCGGATGAAGACGGCACATCGGGTCGGTAGGCAATCGCGATGAAGGCGCTGGCTGAAAGGAGCAGGGTGAAGATGTTCTGAAACTGAAAGAACCAGAACATATTGAAGTTTGCTCGCGAGCCCCATTTTTCGCGGAACTCGGCATAGCGAAAATCCTCTGGCTTGCCATAGTTCCGCCGCCACAGATGCGTACCCAAACGCAGGCCCCAGAGCCCGCCCATGAGTCCCAGTACGATACCTGTGCCTCCGGGTGCATTGCCCGCGACTGCATAGAACACGGCCAGCCCGCCCAGCGTCCACGCCCAAATCGCATCCACCAGCCCGGCATTGCCCGTGCGCAGCTGCATCAGCCAGGCCACGGTCTTGGCGCTGACGACAATCGCAACACTGATCCAGAAGGCGTTTAGTGGGCTCATAGCTCGTTAAATGGATAAACTCTCCTTAACAATACGAGGGCTTTGCGAAAATGGATTTAAATCAGGCAAAAAAAGTTTTGGAAACCGGCATCAAGTTCGTCGAGCGCTCTGGCCTCAAGGTACTAGAACTGGAAAAAGGCCGGGTTAAATGCCAGATGCCCTTTGCAGGCAACGGCAACCACATCGGCACCATGTACGCCGGTGCCCTGTACACGCTGGCCGAAATCCCCGGCGGCGCGCTCTTTCTCTCCAGCTTCGATGTCGCCCGCTATTTCCCTATCGTGCGCGAACAGACCATCAAGTTCCTCAAGCCCGTGACCACCGATGTCACCATCGAGATCACCATCAGCGATGCGCGCATCGCCGAGCTGCAAGCCGAAGCCGATGCCAAGGGCAAAGCCGAGTTTGTGTTGGAAGGCGAAATTAAAACGGCTGACGGCACGACCGTCGCGACGAGCAGTGGTATTTATCAGCTGCGCGCTAATGCAAGGAAGCCGACCTAGCGTTACAGGCGGTCTGTCATTCGCGCTTTATAGCGAGACAGACCGCACCTTTGAAATAAAGTCTCGCATGTAAGGCTTATTGGCGAGACTCTCTGGCATCGCTGCATGTAGTTCGCACTTCAAGCCATTCGGCCCCAACGATTTTCCGACGACATAACCGCGATCCAGATACGGTTTAACGCTCCACTCTGGGAGCGCGGCAATTCCTCTGCCGCTCGCAACGAGCTGCAGAATCGCCACCGTCAGTTCTACATTTCTGCGCTTGGCTTTGATGCGTGCAGGTGCGAGAAAGTGACGCACCACATCGAGCATTTCGTCATCAACCGGATAGCTGATCAGCGTTTCTGATTTGAAGTCTTCGGGCTGCAGATAAGGTTTGCCTGCGAGCGGATGTTTGGGCGACAGAATTGCCAAAGTCTCGTAGGTGAAAAGATGTTCGGTGACGATGCCTGCGCGTGCAGCGGGCTTGTCGTGAATCACTGCGAAATCTGCGGTGCTGCCTTCGACTAATGCGATGGGTTCGGTGTGAAAGCCGCTGACGAGATCGAGTTCGACTTCTGGCCAGTGTTCGCGAAATGCATCCATCGCTGGCATCAGCCAGTCGAAGCAGGTGTGGCATTCCACGGCAACGCGCAGTTCACCGCTGCGGCCCGATACCCATTGTGAAATTTCACGCTCGGCGTCGGAGGTCAGCGAAGTCACCTCGCGTGCGAGTGCTAACAACCGCGATCCCGCTTGGGTGAAGCGCAAGGGTTTGGTGTTGCGTTCAAATAAAGGCGAGCCGTAATGCGTCTCCAGCGCTTTGAGCTGATGCGAGAGCGCGGACTGGGTCACGAACACACGATCTGCGGCTTTGGCTAGGGAGCCGGTGTCGGCCAGCGCAATAATCGTCTGTAAGTGGCGGATTTCTAAGGGGGATTGAGACATGAATTAAATTCACATGAATTGGTAAATCTTTGAGATTGAATAATACATGACCGTAACCCAGCATGCGCGCCTGTCCAAATCGGGTTCCGCACATGTCTATCGCTCATATTCTTGGCTTCCCTCGTATCGGCGCTCGCCGTGAACTTAAAGCGGCTGCCGAAGCGCATTGGAAAGGCACGCTCGATCAGGCTGGCCTGAAAGAAACGGCGCAAGAACTGCGTCGTCGCCACTGGAATTTGCAGAAAGCTGCAGGCCTCGATTACGTAACAGTGGGTGACTTCGCGTTCTACGATCACCTGCATAACGTCACGGCGTTATTTGGTGCCGCACCGAAACGCTTCGGTCTCTCCAACGTCGATCTGTCCGGCTATTTCGCAATGGCCCGCGGCACACCACAACAACCGGCGTTGGCGATGAAGAAGTGGTTCAACACCAACTATCACTATCTCGTGCCTGAGATTGGTCCCGAAACGCAGTTCAAGCTGAATCGTGATTGGCTGTTGCCTGAGGTTCGCGAAGCACGCGAGCTCGGTCACGCTGTGAAAGTTGTGTTGCCAGGGCCGCTGACGTGGTTGTGGCTGGCCTCGGCGGAATCTGGTTTCGACAAACTCAGCTTGTTGTCCTCGCTACTCAACGCTTACTGGGTGCTACTCGGTGATCTCAAGGCGCAGGGCGTGGAATGGGTGCAGATTGATGAGCCGATTCTGTCACTCGATCTGCCACAAGAATGGCTGGCCGCATATCCAATAGTATTCCGCGAACTTTGCACGGCAGGCCCAAAGGTTTTGCTTGCGACTTATTTCGGCGATGTCTCTGCGCATGCAGAACTGCTCAAGCGTATTCCGATTGATGGCCTGCATCTCGATTTGGTGCGTGCACCAGCGCAGCTTGATGCATTCCTGAAAGATTGGCCCGAGGACAAGGTGTTGTCCGCTGGCGTGATCGATGGACGTAATTTGTGGCGCACGGATCTGGCTAGAGCATTAACGACGCTGCATGAAATCAAAGCAGTGCTTGGCGAACGTCTTTGGATTTCTGCATCCAGTTCTTTGCTGCATGTGCCGCATGATCTAGCGCAGGAAACCAAACTCGATCCACGCATCAAGAGCTGGATGGCTTTTGCCAATCAGAAGCTTGATGAACTGGCGTTGCTTAAACGCGCGTTAAGCGAAGGCGAGGCGAGTGTGTGGAAGGAGCTACAGACCGCTGTGAAAGCGATTGAAGATCGCCGCAATGCCCCGAGCACAAAGCGCGCGGATGTTCGTGCGCGTGTTGCGGCGCTGAAGGATAGCGATACCGAACGCCAGTCAGTTTTTGGCAAGCGCATCGTGGTGCAGCAAGCAGTGCTCAATTTGCCGAAGCTGCCGACGACGACCATTGGTTCTTTCCCACAGACGGCAGAAATCAGAACGGCACGTGCTTCATTCAAGGCCGGCAAGCTCAGCGAAGTGGACTACATCACTGCAATGAAAGCTGAAATCAAATTCGCAGTCGACAAGCAGGAGAAACTCGACATCGACGTGCTCGTGCATGGCGAGCCCGAGCGTAATGACATGGTCGAGTATTTTGGTGAGCAGATGGATGGCTACACCTTCACTCAGTTCGGCTGGGTGCAGAGCTACGGCTCACGCTGTGTAAAGCCGCCGGTGATTTACGGCGATGTCTCACGTCCCCAGGCAATGACGGTTGAGTGGACGAAGTATGCACAGAGTCTGACGACTAAGCCGATGAAGGGAATGCTCAGCGGACCGCTGACGATGCTGTTCTGGAGCTTTGTGCGTGATGATCTGCCGAAGCGCGATGTGGCTTTGCAGCTCGCACTTGCGCTGCGTGATGAGGTGGTTGATCTCGAAGCGGCCGGCATCAAGGTGATTCAGATCGACGAGCCAACGATTCGCGAAGGCCTGCCGTTGAAGAAAGCGGATTGGCCGGAGTATCTCGACTGGGCAGTTCGTGCCTTCCGCATCACTGCCTCAGGTGTGCGTGACGAAACGCAGATCCACACGCATATGTGCTATTCGGAGTTCAACGACATTCTGCCGTCGATTGCAGCGCTGGATGCTGATGTCATCACCATTGAAACCTCGCGTGCCCGCATGAAGCTGCTTGATGGCTTTGCCGAGTTCAAGTATCCGAATGACATCGGTCCTGGCCTCTACGACATTCACTCACCGCGTGTGCCTGCGGCAGATGAAATGAAGACACTGTTGCAACGCGCGCTGGCGGTTGTTCCGGCAGAACGCCTGTGGGTGAATCCGGATTGCGGACTCAAGACCCGTGCATGGCCGGAAACCGAAGCGGCGCTGGAGCGCATGGTGGCCACTGCAAAAGAAGCGCGAGCTGCGTTGTAGGGTGCACTGCGCGCACCAGCAGTCCTCATTAAAGGGACAAACGGTGCGCACGGCGCACCCTACGAAGTTGTTAATGGAGCAGGTATGTCATCAGAAAACGAGCAGTCGATAAGAGTTGAGAGAGCCGTTAAAAGCGCGGTTCTACAGAAGAGTTCTGTTATCCAGATGCATGCGAAGAACAACGTGACCGCTGATCTGCCGATCTTTGATGCGGAGTATCACGCGGCAGGATTTTGCTCCTGCTGTACACGCGGCGAGTAAATTGGCGCATCGGCAATGAGGCGCATCCAGTAAATAAAAAGCCCAGATCTCTCTGGGCTTTTTTACTTCAACACTTTTTGTGATGCTTGAGCTTACTTAGCGGCAACGGTCGGGTTCGAAATAATAATTTCGACACGACGATTGGCTTGGCGGCCAGCTTCAGTTTTGTTATCCGCAATTGGCGAGGAGAAACCCGAGCCTGTAGCCGTAACACGTGCGGCATCGATGCCATGACTGGTGAGATAGGCAGCTACTGAATCCGCACGACGCTGTGACAGCGCCTGATTCAGTGCTTCGCCACCACGATTATCGGTATGGCCTTCAATGCGAACAGTGCGATCTGGGGCTTGTGCAAGGAAAGTGGTCAGGCGATTCAGCTTGGAAGCGCCGCCTGGTTTGAGGTCAGAGCGACCGGTCGAGAACAGAACATCGCCTAGTGTTAGCACCATGCCGCGATCGGTCTTCTTCGCTTCAAGTGCTAATAGCTGTGCCTGAAGGGCATCGTTCTTTTGATTGATGGCGTCGCTTTGCGCCTGCAGCTGGTTATTTCTCATGACGGCGCTGTCAGCCTGAGCTTTCAGTTCGTCGCTCTTACGCTTGGCCTCTTCATTTTCAATTTGCAGCGCACTGTTTGCACGTTTGGCAGCATCTGCTTCACGTGTGCGAGCATCCAACTGAATCTGGCTGTTCTGTTCGCTGAGCGCTTTACGCTGCTCTTCAGTGAAATTGGTCTGAGCGTTGGCTCTGGCGATATTGATCTTTTGATCAGCCAGATAAACCAGATGTGCCGTTGCCGCTGGATCTTTCTGTTCCTGCTCTGCCGCTGACACAGCATCTGCAGCATCCTTCATCGCAACGGGTGCGCGGGTTGCCAACTTTGGATCAGATTGCAACTCAGTCAGGTTGGCGCGAACGCGGGTAACACCTGGGTCCTTCGTCTCATGCCCGGCGCAAGATGCCAAGAGTAGACCGGCGCTGCCGATGGCGGCAACCAAGAAAGTGCTGCGAATGACGCTGCTCATATTATTGAAGTTCATGGATTAGCCTCCCGTATTGCGTTGTGTTTCTTGGCGCAGTGCTTTGCCGTTCTTTTGCAGTTCTTGATTCACTGCATTGGCTTTGCCTAGGCGTGCTTTGGACGTGGCGAGATCAGCGTCGGCGCGTGCTTCATCAGCAAGGCGACGGGCCTCTGTCATATCTTTTTCATCTTTCTTTAGGGCGCTGGCATGTGCAGCAGCCAGTTTCTCGCGTGCGGTACGCATTTCAAGCGGAGCAAATTCAGCGCCACTTTCTTTTTCAGCACTAGCTACTGAAATGTCCGCAGCTTGCAGTGCATCGAGCGGTGGCTGTGGAACGCTAGCGCAAGCCGCAAGTGCGAGCACTCCGCCCGCAAGTAGAAACCGCAGAGGAACGTTGTTGTTTTTCATAATGAACTCCTTAAATGCTTGCACGTAACTTGGCGCGATATCGGATTGGGTATGTAACTCCCAATCATTTCGTCGTGCTTTGTTTTACGCGCAAGGCATTAAGGCGTCCGTCTGTAAGCGCACATAGAACTAGTGCTTACGCATGCGCTCGGTGATATCCATGCCAATGCCGCGATAACCCGAGTAGTGGCCTGATCGACTAAAGATCGGCTCTCCACTCACCTGAAAGTATTGCAGTGAGCCATCGGCATTGGTTCTGCTGTACACAAAATCCAGGAATGGCTTTCTGGCGGCAATATTGGCTTCAAGCGCAGCACGCTCAATTTCATTCCAGCGAGCGCCTTGGACATCTGTCTCGGTGTGGGTAGCGGCATCGCCACGAATGCCAAGCATTTCTAATGCGGGTCCGGAGACATTGGTGAAGTTTCCATTCACATCCTGTTCCCAATACCAGTCAGACGATAGTTCTGTGAGGCGATGGAAGCGTTCTTCGCTTTCACGAAGTTCCGCAGTTCTCTCGAGTACGGTTTGCTCCAACAATAAATTGTGGTTCTCGATCTGTTGATACAGCAAACGAACTTCCAGCATATTGTGAATACGCGCTTTCACTTCGACCAAATCAAAAGGCTTGCTGATGAAATCTTTGGCGCCCGCTTGCAGTGCCCGCAATTTATGACCGGGCTGCGCGGTGATCACTAAAACGGAAACATAGCGCTCGGTCTCAATCGCCTTGAGGCCTTCCAGTACTGCAAATCCATCCATGCCGGGCATCAACAGATCGAGCAGGATCAAGTCATAGTGGTTTTTGCGATGCAGATCGCAAACTTCATGCGGATTCATCGTGGAGGAGACGCGGGTATAGCCTGCGCCACTCAGCATTTGCTGTAGCAAACGCACATTGGCTTCCAGATCATCAACGATCAGGATTTTGGCATTCAGAATATCGGTGGCGTTGATCATCGTGCTATTAAATCCTGTGCGTTTTCTGCCGTCGCTCTGGAGAATTCAAAAGCTTCGTCGAGTGCCGTCATGAATGCATCGACTTTGATCGGCTTGGTTAGATAACGGAAGAACCCCGCTTCGAGTCCCTTATGAATATCGTGGGGCATGGCGTTGGCGCTGATGGCAACAACGGGAATGTGCTCTGTTAGAGGATCGTCACGCAGAATCGCCAGCGCGCGGATGCCACTGATGCCTGGTAGGTTGATATCCATCAGGATCACTTCTGGCTGCTGCTCACGCGCAATCTTGATGCCGAGTGTTGCTTCGCCTGCACTCAACAGACGCATATATGGACGCCGCTTAACCAGTTGTTCGACTAACTTGAGATTGGCCGGATTGTCTTCGACATACAGCAGAGTGCGAGTCTCAGCGTTGTGTTCCGCCAATGATGCTGGGGTTTCCTGCATTTCAATCAGCGATTCGTTCAACAGCGGTTCTTGTGCCCGTGCGAGTTCAACCCAAAAAACACTGCCTTTGCCGACGGTGCTCTGAACGCCGATGGTTCCACCCATTAATTCAACTAGGCGTTTGGTCATTACCAGACCGATGCCTGTGCCTTCCTCACCGCTGTTTTCCTGACCTAGGCGATTGAACGGTTGAAACAGTTGTTCAAGCTTTTCTGCTGAGAGTCCTTCGCCGGTATCCGTAACACTGATCCGTACGCGCTCAGAAGATTTCACAGCGCAATCCACGGTAACGGTTCCGCCAGCGTGGTTGTACTTGATGGCATTGGACAGAAGATTGATCAAGACCTGCTTTACACGCGTGCGGTCGGCATGAACAAAGCAGGGTTCTTGCAGGTTGTAAAAGTTCATCGTGATGCCATGCTTCTGCGCTTGTGGTTCGATCATCGCCTGGCAATCGATCAATACTTCGTCGATTGACATCGGCTCTTGCGATAACAACAGCTTTCCTGATTCGATCAAGGCCAGATCCAGAATCTCGTTGATGAGATCCAACAGATACCAGCCTGCTTGAAGAATCTGTCCGGTACTTTCTTTCTGCGATACGGTTTGTGGAACAGGATCGGATTCCATTAGCTGTGCAAAGCCCAGAATCGCATTCAGCGGCGAGCGCAGTTCATGGCTCATATTGGAAAGAAAATCTGATTTAGCGAGATTAGCTTTTTCCGCGACCGCTTTGGCGCTATTCAGCTCAATCTCAATCTGCTTGCGCACCGAGTTATCGGCGCCGATCAGCAGATATCCAATCAGAGAATCGTAGTCGTCGCGCAATGCGGTGATCGAAACCACTGCAGGGAAACGGCTTCCATCTTTGCAGATGTAAGTCAGATCGTAGCTATCTTCAATGCCGCGTGAGGCTTTGAACGCGAGGGCTTCAAAGCCTGGAGTGATGGTGGCTGAAAGCTCCAAGCTTAATGACTTTGCACGTGCCATCACTTCTTCTGGATCGTGCATGTCGCTAGGCTTGATCTTGTTAACAACCTCAGCCGCTGAATAGCCCAACATGCGTTCAGCACCGACATTGAATAACTGGATGATGCCTTTCTCATCAGTGGCGATGATCGAGAAGTTGGCGCTCGTCAAAATCGCATTCTGCAAAGCGCCTGTTTTCAGCAGGGCTTCCTGCCGAAGGGATTCAGTCGCGTTCTCGACTCCGGCATGGCTTGCGGAAGTATTGAGTGAGATATTGGGTTCGGACATGGCTATGGTCTTTTAGTGGTGCTGTGCATCGCGGAGCAAACGATTAAATTCGGCTTTAACCACTACGTAACATTCGCAAACATGCGAGTTCAAACCATCGCGGTCTAGAACGGTGATGTGCCCACGGCGGTAGCTAATCACCCCTTTGTGTTTCAGGTTGCCGGCGGCTTCAGTCACGCTCTCGCGACGCACGCCGAGCATGCTGGCGATCAACTCTTGCGTCATCACCAAATCATTCGAAGGCATGCGATCTAGCGTTAACAGCAACCATCGGCAGAGTTGTTGCTCCATTGAATGGTGTCGATTGCACGCACCGGTTTGCGCAATCTGTGAGATCAAGGCTTGGGTGTAGCGCAGTAATAGGCGCATCACCGGCCCATCGCGATGGAAAGCTTCAAGGAGAATCTTGCTGCTCAAGCGATAACCCATGCCACCGGTTTGCACCAAGGCTCTCGTGGGTGTGGTGATGCCGCCCATGAACAGCGATATGCCCAGCATGCCTTCGTTACCGACGCCTGCGATTTCTCCCGCAGCACCGTTCTCCATCACGTATTGCAGCGAGACGATCGAAGTGGTGGGGAAGTAAACATGCGACATCGGCGCGCCGGATTCACACAGAATCTCGCCCAAGCGCATGGGAACGGCTTCGAGATGTGGCGCAAGCTGGCTGAACGTGGGCGCGGGTAGCGCGGCTAGCAAATGATTTTGTAGGGGACTGGGTACTAGCAATAGTGCTGTTTTTGATACAACAGCGCGATGGGCTTCCTGCCCTTGCACAACTGGCAATTGATTCTCCCGCAGGACAACAGAGCCAGATTGGTTAAGCCATCAGAGTTGCTCGAACACGCCGATGGTGCAGTGTGGGGTGCCAGCAGGCGTTCTTCTGTTGGCTACCGCACAGACGGCGGCTATTACGACTGAGGCGCGATCCAGCACAGCCCAGCTCAGCACGGTTTACCGAGGGATACGCCCCATTAGCTGCCGGACAGCTAACGGGGCTATTGGCTCACTCAGCGGGTGGAACAACGACGATCGTGGTGCCGTTTTCGCCCGATTTGCCTTTGTCGCCCTGTGCGCCAGCGTCACCTTGCATGCCTTGATCGCCGGTCATGCCCTGTTCTCCGGAGGAACCTTTAGTGCCCGGGGCACTTGGTTCGCCTGGAGCGCCCTGTGGACCTGCTGGCCCGGGGACGGCGGCTGGAGTCACAACGATTGGAGTTGGAGCCTGGCGATCACAAGCGCTAAGTCCAAGTGCCATTACGACCGCTAAAGGAATTGCATACTTCATGTTTGCACCTGTTTTTGGGTCTGGAGCAAAACTGCAAGCCTTATTGTCGGCAGCCTATTCTTATTTTTCTGTTCGCCAGGCCACTTAGATCAGCGCATCAAGATATCTTTCGCTGTGTACGAAACAGTACAGAACAAATTTGGTTTCAGGATCAGGCTGGGTTCACTGCTTGCCTATCCTTGAAATTGAGTTGCCATGATGATTTATGTTTTTGTTCTGGTGGTTCCAACCCTGCTATGGGCTGCTCTAGGGTTTGAAGGATTTGGCAAACGCATCCGAGTCATCGCACAGATGGCGTTTGTGAGCTTGATCCTTCTAGCGGGCAGCGCTTACAGCATCGCTCAAGCTACCGCACCATAATCGCCCAATCCGGATCTTTACTGCAGCGGATATAAGTCAGCGGGGGATGATCGCCGCGTGTGATGCGAATCTGGTCTGGCGCAATCACTTGATAAACCGGATCACTGACAATACGTGTATCTGGTAGCCATTCACCTGGCGCTAGGCAACCGGACAGGCCGCAGAAAGTCACGTTATAAAGCCCATCAACGCTCGGCTTAATTTGCACACCCCAATAATCTTCGCAGCTATTCTTCCAAATGCCGGTGTATTGGGTCGATTGATCAGAGCAGCCTCCAAGCAGTAGAGCGGCACTCAGCGTTAAGCAAGAAAATAAATTTCTTCTTAAGGACGCTGGCGCACGGATAGCTGCTCGTGCATTCGATAATTTGAATGCACTATGAAATACACACTCGCTTTGCTTCTTCTCGGATCGTCGTCCATCGCTTGCGCCGGACCGATCCATCGCTGTGTAGATCATCAAGGGCAGCTGACGTTTCAAAGCAACCCTTGCCCAAACATCGAGGCAACACTGGCCAGCTTTCAGCCCGGCGATAGTCAGACGATGTGGGATCGCCAGAAAAACAGAAGTGCAACTCATGACGAAGGCCAGCGTGTGGAGAAATTGCTACAGGCCGCTAACACTGAAACAGCTGCTCTGGACGCAAGCAACCGGCGTCGATGCCATAGCGCGCTTCGTGCAGCAAAGATGTGTGGCAGGTTCGCGGGCATGTTTTCCTGTGGTGAGCGTGGATTCCAACGCGAAGAGCCCAGTGCTCAAAACAGTGTTGATCTGTTACTCGCGGTGAAGGGCGGTGGAGAAGCAAACATGCAACGGTGCGTACAGCAGGTGTTGGAATAGCGGTACGAACCGTAGCGTTTAAGGCTTGGTCGACTTGGCTGCTGGCTTGGCCGGCGTACTCATGATGTCGTCGTCGCCTTTGGCGGCGGTTGAGACCGGAACTTCTTTCTTGGCTTGAGCAGGCGTGGCCTTGGGCCAAAGGCTGTACATCCCTTCGACGATTTCGCTTGCAGACATATTCATCGGTTTGGATTCATTCGATGAATGATTTGTAGCGGATGAAGATTTAATCTGGTTCATGACGGATTCCTGCAGATGGTGAACCTATTCATCATGCACATTGCTCTGGATAGAGTCTGTACGGCGCCGTACGTTGATAAAAGTGTGATTAACAACGTACGGCGTCTTTCGAGTCCTAATGTGTATCCAAATCGAGGTCGGCCCAGGTTACATGCGGCCGACTACGTCAGATTCTTCGACCTTGGATCACGCGGATGAGGACGACAATAATGGCAACAACCAAAAGGATGTGAATGAACCCGCCGATGGTGTACGAAGACACCATGCCCAGGGCCCACAGAATGATTAAAACAATAGCGATAGTTCCGAGCATGTTGTGCTCTCCGAATGTTGAGGTTTTGTAGAGCATTCAGAGTGGGCTAGGTTGGCAACTGGGGTCTGTGCGGCATCGCACCGATGTTGACCTAATGTAATTACACATTTCGTTTTATGTATGACGGATATGTACGGCTGCATACATATAGAAATCTATAGTGAGAGTATGCTCATCGCTCGGTGGTGTTGGGCCGATCCATTCTCAGCAGATCTAAATGCCTAATACACCTAATCCGCATCAAAATCGTCTTCTGGCTGCTTTGCCGGCCGAAGTTCAGGCGCGGTTGTTGCCGCACCTTGAACTAGTGCAGTTGCCATTGGGAAAGGTTTTGTATGAATCCGGCGACGCTTTGAGATATGTTTATTTCCCTACTGATTCCATCGTCTCTTTGCTCTATGTCATGGAGAGCGGTGCTTCGGCAGAAATATCTGTCGTTGGTAATGAAGGATTAATTGGTGTTGCGCTATTCATGGGCGGTGAAAGCACGACGAGTCGCGCAATCGTCAAGAGCGCAGGTTCTGCCTATCGCTTGCTAGGACAGCGGCTCAAGGATGAATTCAATCGCCACGGAGAGATGCTGTTGTTGATGCTGCGCTATACGCAGGCGCTCATTACGCAAATGGCGCAAACCGCAGTTTGCAATCGACATCACTCTCTTGATCAGCAGTTGTGTCGCTGGCTATTGCTATCTTTGGATCGCCTGCCGAGCAACCAGTTGACGATGACTCAGGAGTTGATTGCCAACATGCTGGGTGTGCGCCGCGAGGGTGTCACCGACGCTGCGGGCAAACTACAGAAACTGGGCGTTATCGAATATAGCCGCGGACAAATCACTGTGCTGGATCGTGTGAAGCTCGAAAAGCTAAGCTGCGAGTGCTATGCGGTGGTTAAGAAGGAGGCAGATCGTCTACTTCCTTACGCGGTCACTTCTGGGGCTGCGTCAGTAGTCTGAGAGCGCCCTGCGCCGTATGTTTGCTAACGAACAGAGCAATCGGTTTAAAGGCAGTAGTCTGGCCACTGAGCTAATCACTCAGAGTCCGTCTCCCCTTGGAACCATTTCGTATCTCCCCCAGAAACGATGGTTCAACCGGATTCATATTTAACCCGTTGCCGCCCATGCGCCAACGGGTTTTTTCTTGGGCGATTAAACCTTGTGGGGTAATTCCACCAGCAGGTCCGCCAGTTCGTCAGCATGTTTTTCTTCCACTGCGAGGATGCCCTTGAGCATTTGGCTAGTGGTGGGGTCATTGGCACCGATGTACTGAATCAGCTCTCGATAACTGTCGATGGCAATGCGCTCAGCGACAAGATTCTCTTTAATCATATCGGCCAAATTGTTGGCAGCAATGTATTCAGCGTGACTGCGTAGCGTCAGGCTCTCAGGCGAAAAGTCGGGATCCCCGCCCAGCTGAACAATACGTTCCGCAAGTATGTCGGCGTGTCCTTGTTCCTCATTGGAGTGGACCAAAAACTCAGCGGCAATCGCTTGGGCATGAATGCCACTCGCCATGAAGTGATGGCGGCGATAGCGCAGTACGCAGACTATTTCGGTAGCGAGCGCATCATTGAGTTGCTTGATCACGACGTCGCGATCAGCAGAGTAGCCAGAAGTTACAGCGCCTTGTTCAATGTGTTTACGCGCTTGCTCACGAATCGTCTTGATATCTGTGAGCGCAGGTTTTGTGTTTGTGTTCATGATCAACGCCAGTGAGATTGGAGTCTCATATTGGCGTTAGGCAAGACTACCGTCGGTACGTCGTCGCACATTGCTGCCTATCTCAGCTTGTTGGATCTTTCTGTCGTGTAACTTTGACGCCGGTAATGATTGAGAAGCCGAGCATGATGATGGCACCAACAACGATCCATTGATGCGGGACATTCAGCAGAACTGCGCCGTACACGAGTCCACCTAAAAATATGGCAACGCCGACAAGATAAATTGCGAATGACATGTGAAATCTCCTTTTGATATCAAAAAATCGCGCAGCTCTTTTTAATGAGCTGCACGATCGCTAAGCAATTCTCTGGAAGTCTGAATGTAACCATGGCGACACATTGCCCGCCTTAAGCGATGCAACGGCGGCCTTGGATTACGAATCAGGTCTTAATTCTTCTCAAAGAAGCTCTTGACCTGCTTTTCAGCTTCGTCACGCGTAACGGCGTAGCGTTCTTGCACGAGGCCTGCCAGCTTCTGCTGATGGCCTTCCAGCCTTAGCAGTTCGTCTTCAGTCAGCTTGCCCCAAGCGATCTTGGCGGCGCCCACTTGCTGCTTCCACTTGCCTTTGACTTCATCAATGCTTGGCAGACTCATGATTGCTTCTCCAAAAGTGGCTTGCTTTCACCTGGTGTAGGCGAGACAGGATTGATGATTTCTGGAATCACTGGAGTAGGAGTCACTTCAGGCGTCTTGGTGGGCTGCGTTACTTCAGGGATAGCCTTATCAGTTCCAGAATTCTGAGACTGCGAAGAAGGCTTATCGGTGCTGTTTCCAGCGCTCTGTCCATTTGTATTGTTCATGATGACCTCTGAACCCCACGACTCGCGAAATTGCGAGATACCCGGGATTAATTGACACATGAACCTTATCGACTAGCGAATGCGTGGTCGGTACGCTGCCCCGCTTAGGAAATGTAAAACAAAGTTTGTTATCGAAAAATTTTCGTCAATATTTATATAAAGAGAGCGTAAGCATAAGGATGATCGTTTGCACTCTGTATGCCAGCGCACAGAAAAGACATGGATCAGCGAGAGATTCTTCGCATGCGATGGGACGCAAAGGACTCATCCCTACTTTTGCATTTAGCACTCAAGGAGCTTTTCTAATGAAACTTATCAAGCATGTAATGCCCGGCACACTACTGATTGCTCTTAGCGTCGTTTCGCTGAGCGCGTTTGCAGAACCTGTTCAACCTCAGGTCTATATTGGTGGCGGTATCGGCGCGGGCCGACTCAACGGTGAAGATTTCACCAATAACAACGATGACATTGAAGAGAACCGCGTCTCCTGGAAAGCTCAGGCCGGTATCAAATTTAATCCAGTGGTATCGATCGAAGGACAGTACATTGATTTCGGTGGCGCCAATCGCAACACTGATCGTGTGAAGGCCACGGGCTGGACCGCTGGACTTGTTGTCGATATTCCAACCGGTATTTTCGTCACGCCTTATGGCAAAGCGGGTGCGATTCGTTGGAAGACCGACAATCGATTTAACAACATCAGCGCAAACGAAACGGGCACTGACTTTACATGGGGCGGCGGTCTGCGCTTCCAACTCTCTGACAACATCGACTTGCGTGCCGAGTACGAGCGCTTCCGCATGGATTCGACTCACGTAGACAATATGTCGGCGACGGTACAGTTCAACTTCTAGTCGTTGCTGTTCATAAAGAGCCCGCCATGGTTTCCATGGCGGGCTTTTCTGTGATCAATGCTTAGCGGTGGTCTCGCGATTATGGCCATGGGCCATTCGGAACAATCCTGGCAGTACTAATAACGTTAGTAGTGTTGAAGAGATGATCCCGCCAATCACCACGGTCGCCAGCGGTCGTTGCACTTCACTGCCAATGCCGCTGTTGAAAGCCATCGGCACAAAGCCCAAACCTGCAACGAGTGCGGTCATCAGAACCGGGCGCAGACGGGTCATTGCGCCTTCAATGATGGCCTCATCCAAGCGTTTGCCATGCTGGAGCAGATCTCGGATAAAGCTCACCATCACCAAGCCATTCAGTACTGCCACGCCACTAAGTGCGATAAAGCCGACACCTGCAGAGATCGATAGCGGTATACCGCGTAGGCACAAGGCCAGAACGCCGCCGGTGAGCGCGAGGGGTACACCGCTGAAGATGACTAGCGCATCGCGCAGTGAGCCGAAGGCCATCAGCAACAGTCCAAGAATCACGATGAGTGTCAGTGGCACAACAATAGCGAGTCGCTTGCTGGCGGACTGCAGCTGTTCAAAAGTGCCACCGTATTCCAGCCAGTAACCGGTGGGCAGTTTTACTTCAGCATCGACGCGTTGCTGCACCTCAGTGACGAAGCTGCCAATGTCACGTCCGCGAACATTGGCGGTGATGACGATGCGACGCTTACCTTGTTCGCGATTGATTTGATTGGGGCCGGGACCAACAGTGATGTCGGCGACCTCTTGCAAGGGGACATAGCCACCATTGGGCAGGGGTATCGTCAATTGCTCCAGCGTGCGTGGATCTGCGCGCATTGCATCAGGCAAACGTATGACGATGTCATAGCGACGATCGCCTTCAAACAGCGTGCCGACTTCGCTGCCACCAAAAGCGGTTGCAGCGACTGCCTGTACATCTGCGACCGACAAACCGTAACGTGCTAACAACTCGCGCTTGGGTGTAATGCTCATCACCGGCAGGCCGGTGGTCTGCTCGGTTTTGGCGTCGGCTGCACCCGGCACTTTGCTGAGCACGGCTTCAATTTTCTCTGCTTGCTCGTTGAGCACTTCAAGATTGTCGCCATACAGTTTGATCGCGAGGTCGGAGCGCACGCCAGAGATTAATTCATTCATGCGCATTTGCACCGGCTGCGTAAATTCGTAGTTGTTGCCCGGCACGCGCATCACTGCGGCCTCAAGCTCGGCCACGAACTGTGCTTTGGGTTTGCGTGGATCTGGCCACTCGCTGCGGTCTTTGAGCATGACAAAAGTGTCAGCGACTGAAGGTGGCATCGGGTCTGTCGCTACTTCAGCCGTGCCCAGCTTGGCGAAAACGCGCTCAACTTCTGGCAGCTTCTTGATTTCGGCTTCCAGGGTTTTCTGCATTTCGACGGCTTGTCCCAGCGCAGTGCCGGGGATGCGCAAGGCATGCAGCGCGACATCGCCTTCATCGAGACTGGGGATGAACTCACTGCCCATGCGTGCGGCTAAAACGCCGCAGAACAACACTAGCGCAAGTGATGACAATGCCCATGTGCGGCGACGATGCAAGGCTGATTCCAGAAGAGGCGCATAAACCTTGCTTGCATAACGAATGACCGGATTTTCCTTTTCAGAAATATTGCCGCTCAACAACAGCGCAACCGCCGCTGGCACAAAGCTCAGCGACAACACCAAGGCAGCGATCAACGCCATCACCACGGTTGCCGCCATTGGCTGAAACATTTTTCCTTCAACGCCGGTGAGTGCAAATAGCGGAATGTAGACCGCCGTGATGATGCCGACGCCAAAAAGGCTAGGGCGGATCACTTCCCGGGTGGATTCGTAAACGGTTTCCAGTCTTTCCTTCAGGCTCAATGCATCACGCCCATGCTGTGCTTCTGCCAATCGACGAACACAGTTCTCGACGATGATCACTGCGCCATCAACGATCAGGCCGAAATCCAGCGCGCCCAGAGACATCAAATTGGCGCTGACCTGGTTGTGCACCATGCCGCTGATCGTGGCCAGCATCGCCAAGGGAATGACCATGGCGGTGATCAATGCGGCGCGCAGATTGCCGAGTAGCAGAAACAGTACGACGATCACCAGCAACGCGCCTTCCAATAAATTCTTCTTCACAGTGTCGAGCGTCTTGTCGACGAGCGCGGTGCGATCGTAAACCGTGCGTGCCTCAAGTCCCGGCGGCAGACTCTTTTGGATTTCGGCCAGCTTTGCGGCGGTTGCACGAGAAACTTTGCGCGAGTTTTCGCCGACCAGCATGAACACGGTGCCAAGCACGACTTCATGTCCATTCATGGTTGCGGAGCCGGTGCGCAGCGCGCCGCCCCAGCCAATTTCTGCCACTTCGGCCAAAGTTAGCGGTGCGCCGTTCACCACTTTCACCACAACGCGACGCACATCGTCCAAGCTTGTTACTTGGCCGGGTGAGCGGATCAGGTATTGCGCGCCATTGCGTTCGATGTACCCAGCGCCGGCACTGGCGTTGTTACGCGACAGCGCGTTGCTGATGTCGTCAAACGTTAATCCATACGCCAGCAACTTTGCGGGCAGGGGAGAGACCAACACTTGGCGCTCTTGTCCGCCAATGCTGTTGACCTCGGTGACGCCAGGGACTTTGGCCAGCTGTGGTCGAACGATCCAGCGCATCGCATCATGCAGATCGAAGACGTTGTAAGCACTGCCGTCGGCTTTACGCGCACCGTCTTTGGGATCGACGGTAAACATGAAGATTTCACCAAGGCCCGTAGCTGTAGGACCTAGATTCGGCTCTAGCCCATCTGGCAACAAGCTCTTGACCTGTTGAATGCGTTCGCCGACTAACTGCCGTGCAAAGTAGAGATCCGTGCCATCGGCAAAAACCACGGTGACTTGCGATAAGCCATAACGCGATAACGAGCGGGTGTATTCCAGCTTGGGCAAGCCGGCCATCGCATTTTCCACCAGGTAACTGACGCGTTGTTCGGCTTCCAGCGGTGAATAGCCCGGTGCTTCGGTATTGATTTGTACCTGTACATTGGTGATGTCAGGTACGGCATCGATGGGTAGACGGTTGTAGTTGTAGAAACCCAGAGCAGAGATCAGCAGCACAGCGGCCATCACAAGCCATCGTTGCGCGATTGAGAAGCGAAGAATCTTTTCGATCATGGCGCCGCTCCTAGTGGTCGTGTGAAGCGCCAGACTTTTCAATGTCGGCTTTCACAAGATAGGAATTACTAACGACCACACGAGCGCCTGCAGACAAGCCACTCAAAATTTCCACGTGCTCACTGTCCTTGCGTCCCAGTTGCACGGGTTGTGCTTGGTAGCGATCGCCTTCGTTAACGAACACGACGTCCCAATTGCGAAAGATTTGGATCGCGCTCAGCGGTACGATCAAGGCGGCAGATGATTCACCGACGGTGACTGCAGCATTCACAAACTGTCCCGGCGTCCATGCACCTGTACTGTTATCCAACACCACGCGGGCGCTCAGTGCCTGATTGGCGGCGCCGATGGGAGAAACAAAACCGATCACGCCTGTGCCTTGCGCAACGCCATCCGCGGCTTTGATCGTTACGGCTTGACCTGGCTGCAAGCGGCCACGATCGCGTGGAAACACGCTGAGTTCGGCGCGTACGCTGGAGAAATCGGCAATTTCAAAGAGTGCTTCTGCACCGGCAGCTTCACCGGAATTGGTATTGCGTGCAGTCAGTGTGCCGCTGATGGGCGCGGTGACAGCATACACCTGCAGACTTTCGTTGCTCTCGACGGTCGCCAGCGTTTGACCCTGACTCACTTTGTCACCGACTTTAATACGCACACTTCGAACGATGCCGGGGAAACGTGCGGTAACGGCGCGCATGCGTTCCGGGTTGGCTTGAATGCTGCCGTATAGCGACAGCGTTTCGTGCAGAGCGCCGCCACTGACCACCGCAGTCTTCAGGCCTGCTGCTGCAGCCATGTCGGCGGCAATACGAACTTCTCCTTCAGGTGAAGCGTAGCGCCAGTTGTGCACTTTTCCGGCATAGGTCGCTTGGACGGTCACATCGAAAGAGTGGGGTTCATAAACTTCTGCAGCGCTGCGAAGATAGTCTTCCTTGGGCACGAAGGTGTGCTGTTCGCTGATGCCGTTCTGCAGGCCATTGACGCGACGTAGTGTTATGCGTACTTGCACATCTTTGAGTGCGACAGGCTTGCCATCGACACGCGGATAAAGCCGAAACTCTGGCGCAACGCCACGCTCGAAGATGGTCACTTCCAAGGAAAAATCGCCGTCTTGCAGCAGGCGACCGCCATGTGGGCCTTTAACGATTTCGTCAGTGTGAGCAGATTCACCTGCTGCATGTTCGCCATGGCTAGCTTCGTCGGATGCAGACTTGCCACAAGCGGTGATCAAGAGAATGGTGCTGAGTAGTGCAGTTTTAAGAATGTTGGAATTCATGATGGTGCTCGAATGATGTGGGCGAGAGTCGCAGGCTTTATTCAGCATGGCGATCTGTCGCGTTGTCAGAAACAGGCGCAGCAGTGAGGCGCTCAATTTCGGTGTGGAATAAGTGGGCGTTGGCAGCGGACTCAATCAATGCACGCTGAACCGCAACGCGCTCACGTTGAGCATCGACCCATTCCAAATAGCCATAGCGCCCACGCTGATAGGCGTATTCGGTTGCCTTGAGCGCTTCTTCCATTTTGGGCAGAACCTTGTCGCGCAGGGTTTCGGCTTCAGTGATCGAATGTTTTAGTTCTTGCACCAACTCAAACAAGCTGGTTTCTGCCTTGAGCTTTGCAGCAGCGGATTCAACTTCCACGCCTTCGCGGAGTGCTTGTGCTTCTGCGATGGCGGGCTGCGCTTGCTTACGTCCAAACAGTGGCATGGAGAATCCCGCTACAAATGCAGTGTCGTCGCTCTCTTGCAAGCGACGCACACCCGCCGACACGGTGTAGTGCGAACTGGCCTTGGCTTTCGCGAGTTGTACTTCGGCATCGCGCTGACGTGCTTCGGTGGCGAAACGCAGAAAATCCGGATTGGATGCGAGCTGTGTCGTCAGCAGGTCAAAGTCAGCCACTTGAGGCAACTCAAACAACTTGGCGCGTACCTCGCCAAACGTGACTTCACGCGAGCCCCACATTGCCGCGAGTTTTCGGCGTGAGGTCAGCAGTTCATGCTCGGCATGTTCCTGTTCCACTTCAGCGCGAGTGAGCACAATGCTGGCGCGGTGCAATTCCACTTCTGGCGACTTTGCGGCTTTGACGCGGCGCCGCACTTCGTTCACGGTTTTCTCGGCGAGCTCTGTCGCCAGTTCAGTGAGACGTAGCTGTTCCTGATCGGAGGCGACATGGATATAACGGCGCGACACTTCAGCCAGCACATCCAACTGCGCTGACTTGCTTGCGATGTCGACGCTATCTATTCCTGTACGCGCCAGCTCAACGCGGCGCTGACGTTGATTGCCCAGCTCAATCACTTTTGAGAGTGCAAAGGTTGCTTCCAGTCCCGATGCTCCGCGCGTGCGGCCAGTGCCTAAGAAGTTCTCGAGCTGTACATTGAGTTCTGGTGCAGGGGTTAAGCCAGCAGCATCGACACGCGCTGATTTGGCTTTGAGCTGGAACGCAAACTGCGCGAGCTCAGGATTGCGCTCTAGCGTGAGCGCAATCGCTTGTTGAAGGCTAAGCGGAGGGAGTGGCGCACCGGATTGATCCGCCAAAGCCACAGGTGTGAGCAGCACGCAGGCGGCTGCAATAAAAAATCGAAACAGAGACACGGGTTTTCTCCAACGGCACTCTTAGCGAGTGCGGTGCCGCAAGCGCGGCTAGGCAAGCAGGCCGCAATGCGGCTCAGCTTGAGCGGACTAGGAGAGCAGTCCTGGAGGCCCGTTGGCGGGCGGATGAAGCGTGAAGGGATGGGGGAGTCGCGGGGCATCAAAATCTTTTGCGCGTGGAATGTTGCTGGGTCTGCGTACAAAAACCAGCAACATCACCAGCATCAACAAGCCGGAGGGCAGAAGATTTAATTTGATCTTGGCAAGGGCATTGTCGACTGAGTTGATCTCGACATCGCCATGCGTGGCATGGTCCGCACTTGCAGCATCGTGATGCTCGTTAGCGTGCAGTCCAGCATCCGCAAAGTGCAATTCAATCGACGCAGCATGAGCGCTGTCGCTGATGTCACTGTGCATGTGATGGTGCAAGCCCATGATTTGCGTGAACAACAGCGTCCC
>JAZKEM010000246.1:0-20998 GCA_040387055.1 Pseudomonadota bacterium
AACTCGGCAACCGCCCCTATTCCTTCCTGCTCGAATCGATGCAGGGCGGCGAACAATGGGGCCGTTACTCCTTCATCGGCCTGCCTTGCCGTGAAGTGCTGCGTGTTCATGGTCAGCACGTCACTGTGAGTCGAGACGGCGCAGTGATTGAACAACTCGATTCCAAAGAGCCCATCGAATTCGTGCGTGAATACGCAGCGCGTCTGCGTGTGCGTCCGGAACCTTCGCTACCGCGTTTTGCAGGCGGCCTTGTCGGTTACTTCGGATACGACTGCGTGCGTTACTTCGAGCCCAAGCTCGCGAAGACGCAGAAGCAGGATCCGCTCGGCACCCCAGACATTCTGCTGATGGTGGCCGATGAGTTGGTCGTGTTCGACAGCCTGCGTGCGACGCTGACGCTGGTTGTTCACGCTGATCCTGCCGATGCAGCAGACCTGAAGCGCGCGAATACGCGACTCGACGAAATTGAAGCGCAGCTCGCGCAGCCCGCAACGCAGACACGTGCGCCGTTGCCGCGTGATAGTCATGCGCCGGATTTTGTCTCCGAGTTCACGCAAGAGAAATTCTGCGCAGCGGTTGAACGCATTCAGCAGTACATCGCCGCCGGTGACGTCATGCAGGTTGTGCCTTCACAGCGTTTGACGGCGCCGTTCACTGCGGAGCCTGCGGCTTTGTATCGCGCGATTCGTCGACTCAATCCATCGCCCTACCTCTACTGCATGCATCTCGACGATCACCATGTCGTCGGCTCGTCCCCGGAAATTCTGGTGCGCGTGCAGGACGGAGAAATCACCGTTCGCCCAATCGCAGGCACGCGCAAGCGTGGCGCGACGCCTGATGAAGATCGCGCGCTGGAACAAGAGCTGCTCGCAGATCCGAAAGAAATCGCCGAGCACTTGATGCTGATTGATCTGGGCCGCAACGATGCAGGTCGCGTTTCACGCACTGGCACCGTCAAGCTCACCGAGAAGATGGCGATTGAGCGTTACTCGCATGTGATGCACATCGTCTCCAACGTCACTGGAAAATTGAATCCGGAGATTGATGCGCTCGATGCACTAGCCGCTGCATTCCCCGCAGGCACCTTGTCGGGTGCGCCCAAAATTCGCGCGATGGAAATCATCGACGAGCTTGAGCCGGTCAAGCGCGGCATCTACGGCGGCGCTGTCGGTTATCTCGGCTGGGACGGCAATATGGACATGGCGATCGCAATCCGCACCGCCGTGATCAAGGACAGCAAGATTTATGTGCAAGCCGGTGCAGGCATCGTCGCCGACTCCGTGCCTGATTCCGAATGGGAAGAAACCATGAACAAGGCGCGCGCGATGATGAAGGCTGCTGCGCAAGCGGGAGTGGCGTCATGAGCGTTGGCATGAGCGAGACATTGAAAGTCACTGCTGCGGACGGTCACGCTTTTGATCTCACGATCTTCTCGGCGTCTGCAAATGCACCACTGCTTTTGATTGGCCCTGCAATGGGCACGCCTGCGCGCATCTACGCGCCTCTGGCTGAAGCTTTCGCGAAGACCGGTGTGAATGCTGCCGTGATTGAGTTGCGCGGCATCGGCTCCAGCAGCCTGCGTGCCGGCAAAAAAGTGAATTACGGTTATCGCGATCTGGTTGAAAAAGATTGGGCCGCAGCGCTATCGGCATTGCGAACGCGCTTTGCAGGCTCACCAACCTATCTGTTTGGGCACAGTCTTGGTGGTCAGGTTTCTGTGCTGCATGCTGCTGCGCATCCGGCGAATACTGCGGGTGTCGTGATTGTGGCTTGTGGCAGCGTTTACTACCGCAGCTGGAAGGGCATGAAGGCCCTCGGCATTCTGAGCTTCACACAATTTGCCGGTGTGCTGAGTGGTGCACTGGGCTATTTTCCTGGTAAGCGCGTCGGCTTTGGTGGCACTGAAGCCAAAACGCTGATGCAGGATTGGGCGCGCTTTGGCCGCACAGGTCGTCTTGATCTGGCGGGAGATGGTGTTGATTACGAAACGGCCATGTCCAAGCTGGAGAAACCAGTGCTGGGCCTGAGCTTTGATCATGATGATCTTGCACCACATCGCTCGCAGCAGAACCTGCTCGACAAGCTCACGAAGGCGCGTGTGAGCCACCTTGCCCTTGGCGAGAAGGATACCGGCGCGCGTCTGAATCATTACAACTGGATCAAACAGAACAACGCCGTGGTTAGGCGGGTTGTTCAATGGATCAATAACAACGGAGTCGCGTCATGATCATCATGATCGACAACTACGACAGCTTCACCTACAACCTCGTGCAGTACTTCGGCGAGCTCGGTGCGGACGTTCAAGTGCATCGCAACGACAAGATTACGGTGGATGAAGTGGCCGCTCTGCGCCCTTCGCACATCATCCTGTCGCCGGGGCCATGCACGCCGAATGAAGCGGGTATTTGCTTGGAGTTGATTGATCAGCTCAAAGGCAAGTTTCCGATTCTTGGCGTCTGCCTCGGGCATCAGTCGATTGGCCAGGCGTTCGGTGGCACGGTGAAGCGTGCGCGTGAAGTGATGCATGGCAAGGTCTCGCCGATTCATCACAGCGATGTTGGCGTGTTCAAAGGTTTGCCGAGTCCGTACACCGCGACGCGTTATCACTCACTCATTGTTGAGAAGAGCGATTTGCCTGAATGTCTGGAAGTGACCGCGTGGACGCAACACGCTGATGGCTCGCGTGACGAGATCATGGGCATGCGCCACAAGACGCTGCCGATTGAAGGCGTGCAGTTTCACCCGGAATCCATCCTGACCGAACACGGTCATGCGCTGCTGCGTAATTTTCTGGAGCAGAACAAATGACGCCACAGGAAGCCTTGCAGCGGACCATCGAACATCGTGAGATTTTTCACGATGAAATGATGGATTTGATTCGCCAGATCATGCGCGGTGAAGTCTCGCCGGTGATGACGGCTGCGATTCTGACTGGCCTGCGCGTTAAGAAAGAAACGGTCGGTGAAATTGCAGCGGCTGCGCAGGTGATGCGTGAGCTGTCGCGTCCGGTGAAAGTTACCGACAGTCAGCACTTCGTCGATATCGTTGGCACCGGTGGCGATGGCAGCAACAGTTTCAATATCTCGACCTGCTCGATATTTGTTGCTGCTGCCGCAGGCGCGCGCGTGGCCAAGCATGGCGGGCGCAGTGTCTCGTCAAAGTCGGGTAGTGCAGATGTGCTCGAAGCACTTGGTGTTGCCATCGATCTCACGCCTGAACATGTGGCCGAGTGCATTGCGGAAACAGGCATCGGCTTCATGTTTGCGCCGAATCATCATCCGGCGATGAAAGCGGTTGCGCCCGTTCGCAAGGAAATGGGTGTGCGCACGATGTTCAATATTCTCGGACCACTGACGAATCCCGCAGGCGCGCCGAATATTTTGATGGGCGTATTTCACGCTGACCTTGTTGGTATTCAGGTCCGTGTGCTCGAACGCCTTGGCACCAAGCGTGCGATGGTGGTCTGGGGCAAAGACGGCATGGACGAAATCACGCTCGGTGCTGCGACGATGGTTGGCGAATTGCGTGATGGCGTTGTGCGCGAGTATGAAGTTCAGCCAGAAGATTTTGGCTTGCCAATGTCCTCAAGCCGCAATCTTGCAGTGGCGGATGCCAATGAATCGCGCGCCAAGATTCTCGAAGTGCTGGACAACAAACCTGGCGTAGCGCGTGACATCGTCATGCTCAACAGTGGCGCTGCGCTTTACACCGCTGGCCTTGCGACATCCATTAGCGAAGGCGTTGCCAAAGCACGCGAAGCTCTCGCGAGCGGCGCAGCGCGGGCTCGCCTCGATCAATTCATTAAAACTACGCAACGACTGAAAGCATGAGCGACATTCTCGACAAAATTCTGGCGGTCAAGAAAGACGAAATTGCCGCGCTGAAAAAGCAGTATTCCAAGACTGCGCTGCAAGATCTGATTTCCGAGCAAAGCAAGCCGCGCGGTTTTGCGGCGTCGCTCAATGCCAAGGTCAAAACGGGTGGCGCTGGCGTCATTGCCGAAATTAAAAAAGCCTCGCCGAGCAAAGGCTTGATCCGTGCAGACTTTGATCCAGCATGGATTGCGAATGAATACGCGGAGGGTGGGGCAGCTTGTTTGTCAGTGCTTACCGACGTGCAGTTCTTCCAAGGTCATAACGATTATCTGAAGGCTGCGCGTGCTGCTTGCACGCTGCCGGTGATCCGTAAGGATTTCCTGATTGATGCACTCCAGATCATGGAGGCGCGCGCGATTGGTGGAGATTGCGTGCTGCTGATTGCCGCCGCACTCGGCAAGCAACAGCTCAACGAACTTCATGCCTGCGCGCGTGAGTTGAAGCTGGACGTTCTGGTTGAAATTCACGACCGAGCAGAACTGGAGCAGGTACTGAATGCCGGCATCGGCAGCGATTACCTGCTGGGCATCAACAACCGCAACCTGCGCACCTTCGCAACGAGTCTGGAAACCACGCTGGATTTATTGCCTCTGTTACCTAAAGGCTGCGAAGTCGTGACCGAAAGCGGCATTGCGATGCCGACTGATGTTGCGCGCATGCGCGACTCAGACGTACATCGCTTCTTGATTGGTGAATCTCTGATGCGCCAGCCCAGCCCCGGTAAGGCGCTGAAGGATTTGATCGCCTAGAAAGCGGGCGTGGCTTAAGCAGCCACGCCTTTGATCTTGTTGATGTGGATGCTGCGGCCTTTGCTGCTGAGCACGCCATCTTCTTCCAGCTTCTTCAAGACTCGACCGGCCATTTCACGCGAGCAGCCGACATTGCGTGCTAATTCCTGGCGGCTGATCCGCACGGTTGTGCCGCGTGGACTTGGTACGGCCTCTGGTCTTTGGCACAGCTCTAATAAGGTTCGCGCGATGCGGCCTGAGACATCGAGGAAGGCGAGATCGCCTAAGCGGCGGCTGGTGTCACGCAAGCGTGCCGCAAGCTGGCCGGCCACCTCGAACATGATTTCCGGGTGTTTTTGGTTAAACAGTCGAAAACTTTGATAGCCAATTTCCGCCACCAGCGTTGGGCTGCGAGTGCGGACAATAGCGGTGCGAGCTTGTTGTTCCGGAAACAGACATAGCTCTCCAAAGAACGAGCCCGCGCCGAGATAGGCGAGGACAATTTCGTGGCCTTGCTCGTCTTCAAGCTGGATGCTGACTGAGCCTTCAAGAATCAGATACAGCGTCTGCGGCGCATCACCCGTGTGAATAAGGGTGTGCTTTGCAGGGTAGCTACGTTTATGTGCCTGAGTAATAAAGGCTTGTACGACGGGCTTATCAAGCATTCAAAAATTTCTCCAGCATCTGGATTAGATGCTTGTTTTTTCCGAAAATAGCACAATCGTTATTCCTCCCATATGGAGAAAATCTAGTGCAAGCCCGTATTAAGTGGTCAGAGAACGCAGCCTTTATCGGTGAAACCGGTAGCGGTCATGCCATTGTGATTGACGGGCCGCAGGAGATTGGCGGTCGCAACCTCGGGCCGCGACCGATGGAATTGTTGTTGCTGGGCGTTGGCGCCTGCTCTTCAGTGGACGTGATGATGATCCTCAAGAAGTCTCGCCAGAACGTCACCGATTGCTACTGCGAGCTGACTTCCAAGCGCGCTGACACCGATCCGAAGGTGTTTACAGGCATTCACCTGCACTTTGTAGTGACTGGCAAAGAGTTGGGCGAAAACCATGTGAAGCGGGCGGTTGAGTTGTCGGCAGAAAAGTACTGCTCGGCCTCGATCATGCTGGCCAAGGGTGGCTGCAATATCACCCACGATTACGAGGTTCGCGAGACCGCGTAAGGGCTGTCGCTAAAGCTTCATACATCGCCGGACGATTTATTGGATAATAGACGGCAGTGGGCGCGCTGATTGGCGCGCCTTTTTATTCTGTATCTGAGGGTTCCTGCATTGGCCAAGCCCAAGCCCAAACCAACTAATAATCCGAAACTCAAGCTCCTGGGGTTCAATAACCTCACTAAGTCCTTGAGTTTCAACATTTATGACATCTGCTATGCGCGCAGCAAAGAGCATCAGCAGGAGTACCTCGAATACATCGACGAGGCGTATAACGCTGAGCGTTTGACCGCGATCCTGACGGAAGTGGCCAATATCATTGGCGCCAACATCCTCAATATTGCGCGTCAGGATTACGATCCTCAGGGTGCGTCAGTGACGATGTTGATCTCGGAAGGCCATCACGATGGTCTGACGACGCCGAAGAATTCGGTCGTCAGCCATTTGGATAAGAGCCACATCACGGTTCACACCTATCCAGAAACCCATCCGGATAACGGCATTTCGACCTTCCGTGCAGACATCGACGTCTCCACCTGCGGCAAGATTTCGCCGCTGAAGGCGCTGAACTATCTGATCAAGTCTTTCGAGAGCGACATCGTCGTGCTCGACTACCGCGTGCGCGGCTTTACCCGCAACGTGCGTGGCATGAAGCACTTTATCGACCACAATGTGGATTCGATTCAGAGCTTCATCTCGGCTGATATCAAGAACCGTTACCAGATGATTGACGTCAACGTTTATCAGGAATTCATCTTCCACACGAAGATGCGCCTGAAGGAACTGGATCTCGACACCTATCTGTTCGGTGAAGGTGCGTCAGAGCTGCCGCCACGCGAAGCCCGCAAAATCCGTGAGAACGTGAACCACGAAATCATGGAAATTTATTACGGTAATAACATTCAGCGCTAATTCGCTGCGTGATTGAAAAGCCCACGAAAGTGGGCTTTTTTTATGGCCATGGATGGCCTGTACCTTCGCGGGCGCAGGATGCGCAGGAGCGGAGGTGTTTGCGCAGAGATGCTCTTCTTATAAGGCCGCCAGCACCAGCACCAGCAGCGCTCCGCGGCGCTTTAAGCTGACTCAATCACAGCTTCCTGCACAGCCCGCAAAAAATCTGCAGACAGGTCTGACTCATCAACAGCGCGCGACAAAATCAAAGCGCCAATCAAGCTGGCGTAAGCCGCCAAAGCTTTATCGCGACGGATCGCAGCAGTTTTTCCCGTCACCATCAGTGACATCATTTCTATTTGCTGCTTGAGGCCCTCAGTCACCGCGCGGCGTACGGCGGGTCCTTGGCGGGTGGCGTCCACGGCTAGTGCTGCAATCACGCAGCCGTTATCCGGGTTGTCGCGATGCTGCTTGGTCAGATAACCGTTAGCAAAGTCGACCAATGGTTGTTCGCTTTTACGGGCTAGCGGTGCGTTCCAAGCGCGGCGTTTTTCCTCAAAAGCGTAGGTGCAGGCCTGCGCCATCAAATCCTCTTTGGATTTGAAATGACCATAAAAACCGCCGTGAGTCAGGCCGACCTGTTTCATCAGATCCGCCACACTAATGCCTTCAAAGCCACGCTCGCGGAATAGGGCTGCCGCTGCGGACAGGATCTTCTCGCGGTTCTCAGTGGCCTGTTCTCTGCTGACTTTCATTTTTGAGTTTCCTTACCCCTACTGCTTGACATTATACATGATGATCGTCATATAATTAATCATGATGATCATCATTTAAATAGTGATCTAATGAATTTCATGGCTATCAGGAGGCTGAAAATGGCAAACGCAAAAAGCAAAGGCACAGCATTAATCACCGGCGCATCGTCAGGTATCGGTGCTGTTTATGCCGACCGTTTGGCACGACGTGGTTATGACCTGATTCTGGTCGCGCGTGACCAACAACGCCTTGATCAACTCGCCGCCAAACTGAAGCAGGAAACTGGCGTATCAGTCGACATCATTAATGCCGACCTGACCTCATCTGCGGATTTGCTCAAGGTTGAACAGCGGCTGCGTAGTGATGCCAGCATCAGCTTGCTGGTGAATAACGCTGGCGTTGCGATGAGCGGCGAAGTTGCTGAGGCTGATCCTGATCGTCTTGAGCAGATGATTCGATTGAATGCGATTGCGCCGTCACGCCTCGCTGTCGCCGCACTGCCAGGATTCATCGCTCGCGGTAATAGCGCGCTGATCAACATCAGCTCGGTGCTCGCATTGGCGCCGGAGATGTTCAACGGCCCATATAGTGGCACCAAGGCTTACATGCTCAATTTGAGTTTGAAACTGCAGCAGGAAGTCGGCAGTAAAGGCGTGCGTATACAGGCTGTATTGCCAGGCGCGACCCGCACCGAGATTTGGGAAAGATCGGGCACGGGCATCAACAACCTGCCGAAAGAAATTTTGATGGACGTTGATGAGATGGTTGATGCGGCGCTTGTTGGATTTGATCAAGGCGAGGTTGTCACCATTCCTTCGCTACCAGATGCCGCTGATTGGCAGGCCGCAACAGCAGCGCGTCTTAAACTCGGTCCCAATCTTTCACGTGATCAGGCTGCTGCCCGTTACAAGAACCAATAGTTGGCTATCGCTAGCCAGGAGAATGTCATGAAAACTTTAAAGCGAATCGCAATTTTAGGTGGTCAGCGCATACCGTTTGCGCGTCAGAACACTCAGTACGCAGATGTCGGCAATATTGAAATGCTCACGGCCGCATTGCGTGGGGTGGTCGATAAATTTGGTCTGAAAGGCCAGCGAATTGGCGAAGTCGCCGCAGGTGCGGTGCTCAAGCATTCGCGTGATGCCAACATCAGCCGTGAGGCAACGCTGGATAGCGGCCTTGCGCCGCAAACGCCTGCATATGATGTGCAGCAAGCTTGTGCGACGTCGCTGGAAACAGCCGTACTCGTCGGCAATAAGATTGCGACAGGACAGATTGAAGTCGGTATCGCAGGTGGCGTTGATTCGTCGTCAGATGCGCCGGTGTCGCTGCAAGATCCGCTGCGTAAATTGATTCTGAAAATCAACCGCGCCAAAACCAATGGCGAGAAGTTCTCGCTGCTGACGCAGCTGCGTCCTTCGATGTTCAAGCCATCAGTGCCTAGCGTGAATGAGCGCCGTACCGGCATGAGCATGGGCGAGCATACGGAGTTGATGGTCAAGCAGTGGGGCATCACGCGTGAAGCGCAGGATGAACTCGCCTTGGCCAGTCACCTCAACGCTGCACGCGCGTACAAGGAAGGTTTCTACAGCGACCTGCTCGTGGCGTTCAAAGGACTAGAGCGCGACAACAATCTGCGTGCGGACACGACCGCAGAAAAACTCGCCAAGCTCAAGCCTGCCTTCGACAAGACTTCCGGAAAAGGCACGCTAACCGCAGGTAACTCGACACCGCTGACGGATGGCGCGGCAGCTTTATTGCTGTCGTCTGAAGAATGGGCTGCTGCGAATGGTCACAAGCCACAAGCATTTCTGGTGGATGCAGAAACTGCAGCAGTGGATTTCTTCGGGCCTGATGCAGAAGGTTTGTTGATGGCGCCTGCCTACGCAGTGCCACGCTTGCTCGCACGCAATGGTTTAACACTGCAGGATTTCGACTACTACGAAATTCATGAAGCGTTTGCCGGACAAGTGTTGTGCACGCTGGCTGCGTGGGAGAGCGATGAGTTCAGCCGCAACAAGTTGGGCTTGAATGCTGCGCTTGGCAAGATTGATCGCAGCAAACTCAACGTCAATGGTGGCTCGGTTGGTTTGGGTCATCCGTTCGCTGCAACGGGTGCACGTGTATTGGCAGGTGCGGCCAAGCAGTTGGTGGCACATCGCGCCAAGACAGGAAAATCTGGACGTACTTTGGTGTCGTTGTGTGCTGCTGGCGGTTTAGGTGCAGTTGCGATTCTGGAAGGTGCGTAATGGCGGGTCTAGCTGATGAAGTTGCACCCGGTCTGGATGGTCTTGCGCAGTTGCGCGCGCTGATGGCGTCTGGCCGCAAGCCGGGCATTCTCACCGCACTCGACTTCGATTTTGTCGAAGTCGAGGAGGGGCGTGCCGTGTTTGCCGGTGTGCCGGGTGAGCGGGCCTATAACCCAATCGGCAGTGTTCACGGCGGTTATGCCGCGACGCTGCTCGATTCGGCCTGTGGCTGTGCCGTGCATTCGCGCTTGAGTCCAACGCAGGGCTATACGACATTGGAGTTGAAAGTGGCGTATCACAAGGCGATCAGCAAAGAGTCCGGTGTGTTGCGCGCTGAAGGCAAGGTGTTATCGATGGGTCGTCGCGCGGCATTTGCAGAGGCGCGTCTGATTGATGCGCAAGGCCGACTTTATGCGTCAGCAACTTCGACCTTGTTGGTCTTCGAGCGCAATGCTTGAGTGTGCTTTTAAGCAGAAGCCCCGCTAATTGCGGGGCTTCTGATTTCAGGCTTGAATGACTCAGGATTAACTCCGCAGTGCGGGCAAGGCTTGATCTTTAGGTACGAATAACAACGCAATGCCGTTATTGCAGTAGCGCTTGCCAGTAGGTTCTGGGCCATCATCAAACACATGGCCTTGGTGACCGCCGCAGCGTGAGCAGTGATATTCGGTGCGTGGCAGTACAAGTTTGAAATCAACTTTCGTCGCCACGCCATTGGGTAGCGATGCATAAAAGCTAGGCCAGCCTGTGCCGCTCTCGTATTTGGTACTGGTATCAAACAGCGGTAGATAGCAGGCCGCGCAGATAAATTTCCCCGCGCGTTTTTCTTTCAACAGCGGACTGGTGTTTGGATACTCCGTGCCTTCTTCAAACAGCACGTCGTATTGCTCAGGCTGCAAAAGTTTTTTCCACTCTGCTTTGCTCTTGGTGAGCTTGGCACTTGCTTGCGCAGCGATGGCAGATAGTGGTTTTGCAAAAGTAGCGATGCCGATTGCGGCAAGGCCATGGCGCATCAGGTCACGTCTTTTCATCTTGGCATCCTCTTAAGCGTTATCGCTTTGATGAAGGACATCCTAGACCTGTGGCAAGAAACAGGCTGCGGCTAAGCGTTCGCCAGATATGCCCGTTCGTCCTAGAAGCGATACGCAGCGCGTTTCATCACCTTGGCGGCGCGCTTCATCAACTCGCGAATCGGCAAGGGAAGTTGGCGGCCACCGGCTTCTTCAGCTTCATGACCGTGACGGGTTTCATCCGCTTGCATGGTGCTGATGATGTTGCGACTCTTTTCATCTTGCTCGGGCAGGTTTTGCAAATGTTCGCCTAAGTGTTCAGAAACTTGTTTCTCGGTCTCAGCAACAAAACCCAAGCTCCACTTGTCGCCAGCCAAACCCGCAGCAGCGCCAATCGCGAATGAACCCGCGTACCAAAGCGGTTTCAGTTTGCTCGGGCCTTCGCCCAATTCGCCTAAACGCTCTTCGCACCAGCGCAGATGATCTTGTTCTTCCGCTGCGGCCTTCAGCAAATGCTCACGAACCTGCGGATTGCGCGCGGTGAGTGCCTGGCCGTGATATAGCGCTTGTGCCGCCACTTCCCCGGCATGATTCACGCGCATCAAACCTGCGGCATGACGACGTTCGCGATCCTGCAGTTCCGGCTCTTCCGTGTGCTGTGAAGGATTTTTGCGACCGATGTCGTTGCGCGGGGCAAGAATCGACAGGCCCTGTTGCAGGCGCATCAGCAAATGATCGGCGGGGGTGTAGTTGCGTTCCATGTCCGTATTTTAGAGCTTTCTAAAGCCGGACGGAGATTGTCCGTGCGCACGCTTGAAAGCTTGGCTAAACGCGGTTTCTGAGGCGTAACCAACCTGCGCCGCAATTTGCGCCAGCGTCAGCCGTGTTTGCGTCAGTTTCCATGCCGCCAAACGCATGCGATGTTCGGTGAGATAAGACAGTGGTGGCTGGCCCATCACCTGCGCAAAGCGTTCGGCGAAAGCGGAGCGTGAGAGGTGCGCGATTTCTGCCAGTTCCGGCACTGTCCAATTGCGCTCTGGTGCTTGGTGCATGGCGGCGAGGGCGGCAGACAGGGAACTGTCTCGCAGTGCCAGCAACCAGTTGCCAACACCTTCCGGCAGCGAGGCGACGTGATCGCGTAGTGCTTCCACCAACAGAATGTCTGCAATGCGATTAATGATGACTTGTTGGCCGGGCTGCGTGGTCGCAGTTTCTTGCGCGATGAACTGCAGGCCAATACGCAGCCACAACGGCGGCGTTCCCGTGATGCTGCGCAGGTGCATCACATCCGGTAGCGCTGCGATGAGTGGGCGTGCCAGATCAATATCGAAACGGAAATGGCCGCTGAGCAATCCGGTAGAGGTGCCGTCACCACCAAGACGCACCGGCTCTGCCTGCAAGCCGCTGAGTTCTGGCATCAGGTCATGCGGTGTTATGCGAGTAGCGGGATCGTCCTGCACGCGATGTTCAACGCCGCTCGGCAGCGTCACGATATCGCCTGCCTGCAATTTCAGTGGCTCGGCGTTGCCGCGTAGCAACCACGCTTCGCCACGGGTGACGATATGAAAACTGGTGAGCCCCGGCGTGTGCAGACGCATCGCCCACGGCGCCGACATCTGCGACTCGCGGAAAACCGCGCCGTGCAGACGGATGTCGTTCAGGATCAGGCTCAGCGTATCTATATGTTCCATCAGGTCGGGCGGCCGCTTGAGCGGCGTTTTAATAGATTTTTCCGGCGTTTGGCGCAGGCGGCGGCGTTTGACTGTGGTTTGCCGGAGTACAGCGTATTCCGCCATTGTCCAATGGCATTGACTATACCACCGCGCCGGGCATATACCGTCGTGGCAGCCCGAGGCCAAATACGGGCGACAAGGTGGAGAGAGACATGAGCACAGTCATGAACCAACAGGCCGAAACCCAATGGGTCGACGGCAAGTTCTATCTTTGGTTGCTGAGCCCTTTGATTCCTGTTTTGGTGCTCGCTGCTATTGGTCTCTTCCAATGGACCGGCTGGACGGTTTGGGCCTGGGGCGGGCCGCTCCTCGTTTACGGATTAATCCCTTTGCTCGATTGGCTGATTGGCGAAGACAAAAATAATCCACCTGAATCTGCTGTGGCAGGGTTGGAAAACAACCTCTACTACCGCGCCATCGTTTACGCCTATATCCCCACGCAGTTCCTCGCCACCATCTGGGGTGCATGGCTGGTGGTGAACAATCACGTTGCGGGTTGGGATCTGGTTGGCCTGATCTTCACCGTCGGTACTGCAAACGGTATCGCCATCAACACCGCACACGAACTCGGACACAAGAAAGAATCACTCGATCGTTGGCTTGCCAAGATCACATTGGCACCGGTGGCTTACGGCCACTTCTATGTCGAACACACACGCGGTCATCACAAGAATGTCGCGACGCCAGATGATCCGGCTAGTTCGAAGATGGGCGAAACCTTCTGGGCTTTCTTGCCACGCACAATGATCGGCAGCGTGAAGTCGGCTTGGGGCATCGAGAAAGAACGTCTCGCCCGCGCCGGCAAGAGTGTGTGGAGTCTCGACAACGACAATCTCCAATCATGGGCGATGACTTGGCTGCTCTTCGGCGCCATCGTGTTGTGGCTGGGTTGGGCGGCGCTGCCGTTCCTGTTGCTGCAGGCCTTCTACGGCGCATCGCTGCTCGAAGTCATCAACTACATCGAACACTACGGTCTGCTACGCAAGAAAGGTGCGGACGGCCGCTACGAGCGTTGCCAGCCCAAGCATTCATGGAACAGCAATCACATCGTCACCAATCTGTTCCTGTATCAACTGCAGCGTCACTCGGATCACCACGCGAATCCGACGCGTCGCTTCCAAGCGCTGCGCCACTTTGATGAAAGCCCGCAGCTGCCATCAGGTTATGCGTCGATGCTGATTCCGGCTTACATCCCTTTCCTGTGGTTTCGTCAGATGGACCCACTCGTCGCCAAGCATTTCAAAGGCGATCTGAGCCAAGCCAACCTCTATCCGCCGAAGCGCGCAGAACTGCTCGCACGTTGGAACAACCAAGTGCCTAGCGATGGCAATCCCGCTTTATTTCCCGGTGGCCACGCAGCAATCAAGCCAGCGACTGTTGCGGATGCAGCGCGCTATCAGTGCACCGATTGCGGTTACATCTATGACGAAGCACAAGGCTGTCCACGTGAAGGTTTTGCTGCGGGTACGCGTTGGTCGCAGATTCCAGACACCTGGCCTTGCCCGGATTGTGCGGTGCGTGAGAAGGTGGATTTTGTTGCGCTCGGTAACTCGAGAACGCAGTGAAGCTACGGAAGTGGCAGTGCGCTGGATGTGGCTACGTCTATGACGAAGCGCTCGGGTGGCCAGCGGATGGAATTGCTGCTGGCACTCGCTGGGAAGATATTCCAGAGGATTGGACTTGTCCGGACTGCGGGGCTTCCAAGGATGATTTTCAGATGGAACCGATGGATTGAAGTTTGATCTCTGCTGGATTGATTAAAAGAAACGCGCCTCAAGGCGCGTTTCTTTTTTCGCTAAACCCGTTCACCCGGTAGAATGTGCTCTCACAAACTAGCTCCTTCACCGTGCGCCTCAGCTCCAGTCAACTCGCTTCGCATCTCACTAAAGGCCTAGCCCCCATCTACATCGTTGCGGGCGAAGAACCTTTGTTGATTCAAGAATCGCTAGACGCGATTCGCGCCAAAGCTCGCAAGGATGGTTACAGCGAGCGCGAGACGCTGGATGTCGACAAGAGTTTTAACTGGCAGCGCGTGGTCGATTCCTGCGCCAGCATGTCGCTGTTCGCGACGCGTCGCATTGTCGAGATCAATCTGCCATCCGGTGCGCCGGGTGTTGAAGGCAGCAAGGTGTTGCAGCAATTGGCATCGAAGCCGCCGCAGGATGTGTTGCTGATTCTGATTTGTGGCGCGATTGAATGGCGTAGTCGTTCCGGTGCCTGGTACATGGCATTCGAGACCAATGGCGCGGCGCTTTATTTCGAGCCGATGCAGGCAGGTGAGTTCAGGCCTTGGCTGGAATCACGAATGAAATCGGCAGGTGTTGATGTAGAGCCAGAGGCCTTGTCTCTGCTCGCGGAGCGCACCGAGGGCAATCTGCTCGCCGCTTCGCAGGATATCTACAAGCTCAAGCTGCTCTATCCGAATAGCCGTATTACGGTCGATGAGCTCGAAAATGCAGTGGCCGATAGTGCCCGCTATGAGGCTTTCGACTTCATTGCATTGATGCAACAGGGCGACGCTCCGGGCGCCGTTCGCAGCCTCAACCGCCTCCGCGAAGAGGGTTTTGAGGTGATGGAAATCCTCGGCGCGCTGCTTTGGAGCCTGCGCACCTGGGCCAAAGCACAGGCCGCTTATGCGCAATCTGGCGATGCGGGCAGTGCTTGCCAGCAGGCTGGCGTGCCCCGAAAAAACCAGGCCCAGCTGTCCAAAGCCCTCGTCCGCACCCGTTTACCGCAGGTTTATGGCTGGCTCAGGCGCTGCGCCACCATCGATTCCGCGGCTAAATCGACCGGTGGAAAGGAACAGGCATGGGAGGAATTGCTAATATTGACCCTCGCGGCCAGTGGCGCCGCTTCCCGTAGAGTCCCATGAGTACCGCAACTAAAGCTGTAAAGAGCAAAGGCGACGATCAGTCGATCATTAATTACATGCAGGACAAGGGCAAAAAAGCCCGTGTTGCCGCACGTGAAATGGCCAAGGCTGATTCAGGCACCAAGAACGCCTGCCTGTTCGCGCTCGCCGAAATTTTGGTCAACGAAACCCGCAGTCTGCTGCAGGCCAATTCTGAAGACATGCGTAATGGTCGCGCGGCAAAGCTCGACGCTGCGCTGCTGGATCGTCTTGAGCTGAATGAAGACCGCATCGCCGCGATGGCCGATGGCGTCAAGCAAGTCGCCAACCTGCCAGACCCAGTCGGTGAAATCACCGACATGAAGATGCGTCCGTCTGGCATTCAAGTCGGCAAGATGCGTGTACCACTCGGTGTCGTCGGCATCATTTACGAATCTCGTCCCAACGTCACTGCTGACGCAGCGGCGCTGTGCCTCAAGTCTGGCAACGCAGCGATTCTGCGCGGCGGCTCGGAGGCGATGGCTTCTAATCAAGCGATTGCGCGCTGCATTGAACGCGCACTCGGCGCAGCTGGCTTGCCGGAAGAAGCCGTGCAAGTGCTCGACATCACCGACCGTCGCACCGTTGGCGAAATGGTGGCGATGCCAGAATTTATCGACGTGATCATTCCGCGCGGCGGCAAGGGTTTGGTTGAAGCCGTGAGCAAAAATGCGCGCGTGCCGGTGATCAAACATCTTGATGGCATTTGCCACGTTTACATAGACGCAGCAGCCGATATCGAAAAAGCGATTGCAGTGTCGGTTAACGCCAAGACGCAGCGCTACGGCACCTGCAACACGATGGAAACGTTGCTGGTCGATAAGTTGATTGCAGAAAAAGTGTTGCCACGTCTGCAAGATATTTACGTAGAGGCCGGCGTAGAACTGCGCGGCTGTGATCGCACGCGCAAAATTCTCAAGGACATTCGTCCTGCGACGGAAGAAGACTGGCGCACGGAATATCTCGCACCGATCTTGTCGATCAAGATTGTCGATGGCGTTGATCAAGCGATTGATCACATCAACACTTACAGCTCGGCACACACCGATGCCATCATCACGGAAAACTTAAGCCGTGCGCGTCAGTTCATTCGCGAAGTGGATTCGAGTTCGGTGATGGTCAACGCTTCAACGCGTTTTGCTGATGGTTACGAGTATGGTCTTGGCGCCGAAATCGGCATCAGCACCGACAAGTTCCACGCGCGCGGGCCGGTCGGTCTCGAAGGTTTAACCTCGCAGAAGTGGATTGTGTTTGGCGATGGCAATGTTCGCTAATCGTCACGCATGAAAGCGATAGGCATTTTCGGCGGCGCGTTTGCTCCTTTTCACAACGGGCATCTGCGTGTCGCGATTGAATGTCGCGAACGTTTGGACTTGTCTCTCGTTCACCTGATTCCTACTGCCAATCCACCGCACCGCACGGTTGCACGCGTTAGCGCGCAGCGTCGTCTGGAATGGCTGCGCTTGGCGCTTCGTAAAGAGAAGGGCTTTGTTGCCGATGACCGTGAGATTTTGCGTCAGGGCACTTCCTTCACTTTTGACACGCTGACTGAACTGCGTGCGCAGTATCCGAAAGCCTCACTGGTGCTGATCATGGGTGCTGATGCCTTCGCGCATTTGCATACCTGGCACCGTTGGAAAGAACTGTTGAACTTGGCGCATCTGGTCGTCATAGCTCGCAAAGGCGCCAAACTGGATGCTTCTGCCGAGTGCGCCAGCACGCTGGAAGGTCTGCGCACCACCGACCCGGATGCGTTGCATAACGCGCCCGCAGGCCTGTGGATGCAACTGGACCTGCCATTGCTGGACATTTCCTCAACCCGTATTCGCCGCCTGCTGAAGAAAAAACAGTCCGTGCGCGGTCTGTTGCCGGATGCGATACTCAACCATATAACTGCCGCAGATATCGCGGTGCTGACCCAGGACGAAGATGCCACGACTCACTAAAACCACTGCCAAGCCCGTCAAGGCCAAACCGACGACACTTGTGCAGGTTGCTATTGCCGCGTTGGAAGATATGAAGGCAATTGACGTCAAAGTCATCGACGTGATGAAGCTCACCACCATCACTGACCATATGATCGTCTGCACGGGTACGTCGAACCGCCATGTGAAGTCACTGGCCGACAACGTGATCCAGATGGCCAAGGATTTCGGCAATCGCCCGATTGGTATCGAAGGCATTGAGCAAGGCGAATGGGTACTTGTTGACCTCGGTGGCGTTGTTGTTCACGTCATGCAAGTTCAGGCTCGCGCGTTCTATCAGCTCGAAAGACTGTGGGATGTTGCTCCGCCAGAACCACAAGAAGCGCCGAAGGCGATTCGTGGCAAAGCGCCATTGGCTCGTGCCGGTCTCAAGGCCAAGAAGATGGGCAAGCTCGCCAGCAAAGGCAGCGCAGGCAAGGCAGCGTTGAAGCCAGCCAAGCGCGTCAAACCGAAGAGCGAAGACAAACCAGCGTCGCGTTCAGCAGCACGTTCAGCTGATAAGCCAAAGAAGAGCTTGGCCGCAGGTCGCAAGTTTGTGACCAAGGGTGCAGAAGCACCAGCCGCCAAGAAGACGGTCTCGAAGTCAGCTGCTAAACCAGCTTTCAAATCGAGCACCAAGCCTGCTGCAAGCAAGGCCGGATTCAAGCCGAGTGCAAAACCTGCGTCCAAGCCGAGCGCCAAGTCTGCAAGCAAGCCTACAAGCAAGGCTGGTTTCAAGTCAGGTGCTAAGTCCGCGTTCAAGTCGTCTTTAAAGCCGGCTGCAAAGCCCGCTGCGAAGAAGTCGAACATCAAGGCAAGAACACGTCTGTAAATTTTGTAGATGCGTATCCACCTGATTGCCGTCGGCACCCGCATGCCGACATGGGTGGAAACTTCATTCGCTGACTACGCCGGGCGCATGCCGCGTGAGTGCTCATTGCATCTCATCGAAATTGCGCCCGGACAGCGCGGCAAAAACACCGACGTCGCTCGGGTTAAACAAGCCGAAGGCGAAAAAATCCTCAAAGCCATTCCACGCGATTCCTATGTGATCGCGCTGGACGAACACGGCGATGCGCTGACCAGCATTGGCTGGGGCGATGCGATGAAATCGTGGCTACAAATGGGCCGTGATGTTTGCATGCTCATTGGCGGTCCCGACGGTCACGCGCCAGAAGTTTTAGCGCGCGCTGATCGCAAATGGGCGTTGTCCAAACTCACGCTGCCGCATGGAATGGTGCGGGTGTTGGTTGCTGAGCAACTCTTCCGCGCGCATAGCTTGCTGATCAACCATCCATACCACCGCGCTTAGCTCGCGATTTTCCGCGCGTGGTGCGCCGCCTTGCGGCGGGGTTGCTGCCTGATCATCTCTGACGTCTCTGTTCCGCCTAAGGGCGGGTGACTTTCTTTGATGAACGTCAAAGAAACTCACGAAAGAAAACGTTTTTAAAAGCAAAGCCACTCTTGCTGTTCTGGATGCAAGGGCAGATACGACGACTAAAGGCATCTACGCAGATGTCAAAAGTATCGACCTCCGCATTGTCTCAATAAACGGACGCATCACGGCACATTCGCGAGGCTCAGTGCGTAGGCTGGGTTGGCTTTATCAACCCAGCATTTATCCGACACGCACAAATGCCGGGTTTCGCTGGCGCTCTACCCAGCCTACGCCAATAAAAAAGCCGACCCTGAAAATCAGAGTCGGCTTTTTAATGAACTGCGAATTAGCGATTCAACGTCGCTTCCCACAGTCGCAGATAGGCTTCTGCTGAATTGAACAGTGTGGTGATTGCCTTCTCGGATTCTTTCTTCGGATCGCGTTTCGGCTTGTCCTTGTTGGCCGGATCAGCATTCCATTTCTCGGCTTCGTTGATCGCGCCCAGACGGATTTCTTCTACCCAGTCTGCGGTCTGACCGTAGTGTGCGCGGCCTTCGGCTTGCAGGTCGTAGGCGTGTTCGCCGCTAAGCTGACGATCAAATTTCACTGGCTCGATGTGGGCAAACTGCTTGCCCCAACCTGGACCCTTGAACAGGGTGAAGGGGTACTTCACGCCCTTGTCGCCCAGATCGCTTGGCGTTGGCTGCGAGGCAAGACCGTTGACGTCTGAACCGAGGCCAACCGCGAACAGATGGTTGGGGTCCTTCAGCGGCAGCAGGCGTTCCATGAAGTTGTACCACTGCGGGCCGGTGCCGCCACCGCCGCCCGGATAGATCACGCCACCGAGCTTGAAGATGCGTTGGGCCTGATCATTGCTGATGCCGCCGTGGCCGCCGTGGGCCGAGATCAACGGATACACCGGGGTCTGCTCTTCGGCGAGCTTGATCAGGTCTTCTTTGATCGACAGTTCAAGATGATCGACTTCCATGATGATCTTGTTGTCCATCATTTTCTTGAACGCATACTTGCCTAGTGTCGTCAGGCCGCGTGCGTTGCACTGGCGTGTGGTCGGGTAGATCGGCAACGGCACAGTGTTGCCTGCAAGCAGCGCTTGCACCACCGGATTGACCGGAGCGGTAACGCCGGTCGGGTCCGAGGTTGTCATGATCGCGCCTGGTGCGAAGATGTAATCCTTGTACTCGCCAGTCGGGTCGGTGCTCGGGCAGTTGTAAGTGCCCCAGAACTTGCCGGTGTCAACGAAGTTGCCGACGTTGAGCACCAGACCATCAAAAATGCCGTTGCCGCCGAGGGCGTTGTCGAACTCGTGCACCGGGAACATCTGGCGCACGCCGAGCGCGTAGAGACGATCGAACTGGGTGTCGATATCAGCGGTGGTGCAGCCGGGAATTTCAAGCGTATTGCCGTCGTTGAGCGGGCTGCCGACGACCTGTTTGACGTTGCAGTTGAACAGATGCGAGATCTCGATGCCGAGCACAACAGCGAGCTTGCCGTCATTGATGACCTTGCGCGCATCGACGGGATTGTCGACCAGACGGAACCAGCCCTTGCCGGGGCCGCCTTCCTGAGCATCAACGTAGTCCTGCATGTCCTTCATGAGCTGAACCTGCGTCACCGCGCTGTCCATCTCGTTGCAGTTCTTGGTCGGGTCCAGCAGTGCCACTCTTTCGAGATTGCACAGCGTTTCGTTCTCAACCAAGTTGTTGAGCATGATGCGCAGGCCGCCGCGCCAGGCGCGTTCCACCCACTTGTAATAGGTGCTTTCGTGCGTCAGCGAATGCGCTGCCGGCCAGCTGTGGAATGTCGGCCAGCCTTGGGTTTCGTGAGTCGCCAGCGGATCCGTGGCGTAGAGATTACCGAGCAAATCGAGACGGCCATCAGGACCATGAATGGCTTCACAATTCTTCAACGCTTCGGTGACACCAAAGCGATGGAACGGTCTGCCGTAGTGTGCACCGCCGAGGAAGGTGCTGGCGCTGATGTGTTGGTGTACGTCGGCAATACCGATCACAGGTTTGTCGACGCCGTTGCCTTTGTAGTTGGGACCGCTGGCATTGATTTCTGCTTCTGGGTATGGCGTGCAGTCTTTAGCGGCGGTGAATCCAAACTTGGCAGCATCGCCTGCGCTGGCAGCGTCCGCGAGAATCAATTTGCCGGTCGCAACGTCTACAGCCAAGGCTTTGTTGGCTGAGGCTGAGAACACGGTGTAGTTCTTGTTAGCGTCGGTATCAATCGTCCAATCTGCAGCATCGCTGGCTGCGCCTGCGCTGCCGACATTGCTGCCATTCGCAGCAAGAAAAGTTTTGTCTTTTGCGTAGAACAGATATTTACCGAGCGC
>JAZKEM010000246.1:21098-27183 GCA_040387055.1 Pseudomonadota bacterium
CTGCACTCACAGCGGTCAGCACAAATACAGATTGACGCATGATTTAACTCCTTAAGTGTGTAGCCCTGTATTCAGGGTCTTGTAGTCATTTTTGTGGCCACGACTATACGGCGGCGGACCTATGATCAGATATGGTAAAAACGGCTTGTCCCGCGATCAGCCTGATCGCTACTTTTTGAGTTGATCAATTCGCATGAATAAAAAAGCCCTGTTATTTCTGGGTCTGGCGCTTGCAGTGCTTGCCGGTCTGTCTATGGTGATGCGTCCGGCGTCGGCGCCTACGCAGAATTCGGCGACGGTGGTGCAAAGCGGGCCCGTGACCGTAATCGCTGCGCCAGCAGTGCCAGAACTGCCTAAGCCAAAACTCTTTGAAATCGTCGTCAGCAAAGGGCAGCGTGTTTCTGGGCCTGCGTCGATTCAAGTGCAAGAAGGCGACGATGTGGAATTGCAGATTACCTCTGACCATGCCGACGACCTTCATATGCACGGCTACGATCTGCATCTGAAACTACAAGCTGGCGTGCCTGCGAAGCTGGCATTCAAAGCTGAACACAGTGGTCGTTTTGATTACGAACTGCATCACGCGCATTTGGAACTCGGCACGTTAGAAGTGATGCCGAAGTAAGTCGAACGACATGTCCGATCTCCAATTTCATCTCGCTTCTGCATCGCCACGCCGACAAGAGTTGTTGCAGCAACTGGGTCTGCATTTTGATGTGCGCTCTGCAGATATTGTTGAGCAACCACTGCCATCAGAAACCGCTGCCGATTACGCGCGACGCATGGCGCTGGAAAAAGCGCTGGCGACGCAGGCCAGAATCGGTTCCTCGTTGCCGGTTTTAGGCGCAGACACAGATGTGGTGCTCGATGGCCACATTCTTGGAAAACCGCGCGATCGCGCTGATGCACTGGCGATGCTGGCTGCGCTGTCGAATCGCGAACACGAGGTCTACTCCGCCGTGGCGATGGTGCAAGGCACACACACAGAAGTGATGCTGTCTGTGACGCATGTTTCTTTTGGCGTGATTACACCGGAAGCCGCAGCGCTTTATTGGGAAAGTGGCGAGCCAGTGGGCAAGGCTGGGGCTTACGCGATTCAGGGCCTTGGTGCTCAGTTCGTGAAAGGCATCAACGGCAGCTATAGTGGCGTTGTCGGCTTGCCCTTATTCGAGACGACAGAACTCTTGCTGCGCTTTGGCATCCACACGTTGTAAACACGAAAAACAAGAAAAACCATGAGCACCGAAATCCTCGTCAATATTGGCACGCAAGAAACTCGCGTTGCATTGGTCGAAGGCGGCTCTACGCAAGAAGTGCATTTGCAGCGCGCCTCGCGTCATGGATTGACTGGAAACATCTACAAGGGTGTGGTGCAGCGTGTGCTGCCTGGCATGCAGGCAGCATTTGTCGAAATTGGTTTGGACCGCACTGCGTTTCTGCACGTCGCTGATATGGTTTGTTCCAGCACTGGTGACGCGGGCAAGCCAGTGCCGCAGATCACGCAGTTGTTGCACGATGGGCAGTCGGTATTGGTGCAGGTCGTCAAAGATCCCATGGGCACCAAAGGCGCGCGACTCACAAGCTTGTTGTCGGTGCCTTCGCGTTATCTCGTGCTGCTGCCTTTCGAACCGCATGTCGGTGTGTCGGCGCGAATTGAAGATGAAGTTGAGCGCGATCGCCTCAAGATCATTCTTGATGAAATTCAGCGCGTCGAAGCGCCGGGTTTTGGTGTGATTGCACGCACCGCAGCTGAAGGCGCAGACGCTGAGGCTTTGGCTAATGATCTGCGCTTCTTGATGCGCTTGTGGGGTTCGATCAGCGAGCAGGCCAAAGTCGCGCCGGTCGCAACGATGGTGCACGGAGATTTGCCGCTGTCGATGCGAATCCTGCGCGATCTGATGGGCACCGACGTTGAGCGTGTGCGCATCGACAACATGGACGAATTCCGCAATCTGCAGCAGTTTGCGCAGGTGTTTGTGCCCAACGCTGCAGCTAAAGTTGAACTCTACGAAGGCTCTGCGCCAATCTTTGATTTGTATGGTGTGGAAGACGATATTGCACGTGCGCTGGATCGTCGCGTCGAACTGAAATCTGGTGGCCATCTGGTCATCGATCAGACTGAAGCGATGACCACGGTCGATGTAAATACGGGCGCTTACATCGGACACCGCAATCTCGAAGAGACGGTGCTCAAAACCAATCTCGAAGCTGCGCAGGCGATTGCGCGACAGCTGCGCTTACGCAATCTCGGCGGCATCATCATCATCGACTTCATCGATATGAAGGGCGCTGATCATCGCGCGCAAGTCATGCGAGCTTTGGAACGTGCGCTGGCCGCAGATCACGCACGCACGCAGGTTTATCCGTTTACCGAACTGGGTTTGGTACAGCTCACGCGTAAACGCACGCGTGAATCTTTGGGTCACATTCTTTGCGAACCTTGCGCTGCTTGTAACGGTCGCGGCACGGTCAAGACCGTAGAAACGGTTTGCCACGAAATCGCGCGCGATATTCAACGTGCTGCACGTCAGTTTGAAGCCAAGGGTTTCTTGGTGTTGGCTGCCCCGCATGTCATCACGCGATTTATGGAAGAGCAGTCGCTGGGCTTGGGCGAGCTTGAAGCGCAACTGCATCGACCGATTCGCCTGCAAGCGGAATCGTCGTACGGACAAGAAAGCTTTGACGTCGTGCCGCTATAAGATTTTCCCACCGTGGAAATCGAAATTTAATTTCAGCAGGATCTGTTCGCATGTCTGAGCAAGACAAAGTCAAACGTCTCAATTCGTTTCAGTTGGTGGGACAGATTCTTGCTGCGATGGTGGGCATTCGCAGTCGCAGAGATCGCGGTACAGACTTCACCAATTCCAGTAATTCCGCATGGATGGGCGCGATACTGATTTTTGCTTTTGCGCTTTACTTCGGCATGCGCCTGTTCGTGTATTTGATCCAGCGCAACGTCGCTGGTTAAGCCTTAATAAACTGGATGAATAGTGTTAATTATTTGTCTAATAAAAATAATATTGTATAAAAAATAACATTCACAAAAATTAACCTGCTCAGGTCTGATTTTTTGCAAGGCTTTCACTAGCTTGCGCCGCTCGCTACGGCGACAATAGCGACCCTTAGTTTTTTGATTGATCTCGTGATGCGCCTGAGCGGAGTGCAATGGAGCGTGTAAGGCGCCGCTGGTGGACGTGGACCGTTTCCGTTGTCGCCGTTCTGGTGATTCTTGCGGCGACAGTCAGCGCGCTGTTCCAGGCGGCCGTGCTAGCGCTGCCCAGCTATCGTGAAGATCTTTCCACTTGGGTCACCAAAGTTGCAGGCCGTCCGGTAGACATTGGCGGCATCAGCCTCGTCTGGCATGGCATCTATCCGCGCATAGATCTGTCTGACATCACGCTCTACAGCGACGATGGTCAAGACGAAGAAGTGCTGTCGGCGCAACGTCTCTCACTCGGGTTCAACTTCCTGCATATCGCCGGCGGCGATTTCATGCCGACGCGAATTGAGCTGTCGGGATTGGAGTTGGGCGTCAACATCGATGAAGACGGCGAGGTCACCATTGCGGGCCTTGAGCAAAATCCGAATCAGAAAACCAATTACGAAAAATTATTGCGCGAGGTCTCGCGCTTTAAGCGCGTGCGCTTAAGCAATTGCAAGATCGAACTGAGCGCGCCGCAATTACCCGAAGACAGCATCAGCCTCACGCTGGCCAGCGCTGAGGTTTCGCATACCAGCAGCGGTCTTGAAGGCGAAGCCGAGTTGTTGCTGCCTGCGGCATATGGAAAATCGATTGATTTTGAGGGCGAAGTCGAAGGCCCGATGACCAAGCCTGCAACGTGGCGTGGTGATTTCAATATCAATGCACATGAGTTGCAACCACAACCTTGGCTGCGCGCGTTGTTGCTGCCAGGAACGCGTGTGGCGGTTGAAGACGGCAACGTCGATATTCACGGCAAGTTGTTGGGTGGCCGTATCACCGCGCTGGTAGCACATGCAGAAACAGAAGCGCTGGCGATCAGCCGCGCAGGGCAGACAGTTACCGCGAAGTCGCTCGACTTCCTCACGCAAGCCAGTGCAGATGCCGATGGCTGGCAGTTGGACATCAAAAAGTTTTTGGTAAATGGTGAAGATCAACTGCGCGGCGGCGTGCATTACACCGCGCAGCCGGAGACCGAAGGTTATGAGCTCAAGGCCGATGCGGATTTTCTGCGCCTGACGCAGATCATGCCTTGGTTGGCATATTTCAGAGATGCACCACACGCTTTGTCGATGGCTTCACGCGCCAGTGGCGACATCAATCGTTTGGTTCTGAGTTTGCAGAAAGGCGCAGAAGAATCGCGCTACTCGGTGTTGGCAACGCTCAAAGATGTTGCGCTCAAGGCTGGTGATGGCGTTGTCGGCTTCAATGGGCTCTCTGGCGAATTGTCCGCAGATGAAAACAGCGGACGTTTCAAACTCGATGGTCATGCAGTGCGTGTTGACTTGCCGCATGCCTTACGCAGCTCAGTGCCGTTTGATCGTCTGAGTGGTGAAGCACGCTGGAATCGTCGCGCTGAAGGTTGGCAGTTTGATTTGCCCGCGTTGTCGTGGAAAGTGCAGAGCATTGTCGGCACCAGTCAGGTGAATGTGTTGTTGCCTTCGGCAGAAGGCAGTTCGCCTGAGTTGAATCTCAGCGCCAACTTCTCCGTGGGCGACGTCAACCAAGCCAAGCCGTTCATGCCATTGGCCTGGCATGACAATCTGCATGACTGGCTGAATCGCGCCATCGTCAGTGCTCGTGTGCCGCAGGCGCAGCTGGAGTTTCATGGCGCTGTGGCAGATTTTCCGTTTACCAAACGCGGTACTGGTTCTTGGAAACTGGATATCGACGTGGTTAATGCCAAGCTCGCTTATCTGCCGGACTGGCCATCTATTGATCAAATCAAAGCGAAACTGAATTTCGTTGGTAACGGTCTCGACATTCAGGCCGACAGTGCCAGCGTGATGGGCAATCGCATCGAAAAAGCCAGCGCACGTATTGGAGATTTCCACGAGGGCATATTGCAGGTCGATGTTGCCGGCAGTGGCGAGACTGCGCGCTTCTATGATTTCTTGCAGGCATCACCACTCAAGAAAACATTGGCGGGTTTGGTCAACAACACCACAGCAAAAGGTCCATCACAGGTCGCGGTGCATCTGAATATTCCTTTACATGATGGCAACAAGACTGAAGTTGCTGGTGCGGTCGTGCTCAATGATGTCGAGCTGCGCTACATAGGATTGAAAGAACCGGTTCGCAATATTGTTGGCAGTCTCAATTTTAATAATGCTGGCGTGATCGCTGATAAATTCACTGCCAAGTTTGAAGACGTTGATCTAGTCGCACGCATCATGCCGCGTGTGAATACCTATGGCGTGGTTGCGGCTGACTTCTCGTATGCACTAAAACAAGATGGCAGTGGCGTCAGTGCTTTTGTGCCAGAGATGGTGCGCAAGACCATGAGTGGCGGTTCGCGCTGGAGTCTTGAGTTGCCGCTGGGCAAAGATGAAACCGCATTACATTTATTAAGCGATCTCCAAGGCGTGGCCGTTTCTTTGCCGCAACCCTTGGGCAAGACCGCAGAAGAAACAGCGCCGCTCAGAGTCGTCATCGGCGGTGCTAGCAGCAATGCCGGCAACACGCATGTTCGTGTCGATTATCGTGATCGTTTGAATACGGATATTGCACTGGTTACTGAAGCTGGCACTCAGCGCGTGCGCGGCATTAACTTATTCTTTGGTCGCGGTACGGCGCCGTTGGTTGATGGCACCGGCATGAATATTAATGGTGATGTCGACACGATTGATCTAGCCGCATGGGCTGGCGTGTTAGGCACCGCACGCGGTAGTGGCATGACGCTCAATCGCGCAGAGCTGCACGCCGATCGTGTGACTTATATGGGGCAGGTCGCGCGCGATGTGCGTGCTGTGATGATTCCTAATGCAGACGGCTGGGCCACCAAGTTGAGTGGTGCGGGTGCGGAAGGCGATTTGGTCTGGCGTGATGCTGCCAATGGTGCACTGAGCGCACAGCTCAAACATCTCTCAGTGGATTTCCAAAGCG
>JAZKEM010000247.1:0-2185 GCA_040387055.1 Pseudomonadota bacterium
AAACATCCGCACCCGCCCTGCCAAACTCCTTGATGACTCGCACGCCGCAGTCGTCGAACTGCAGAGCGCGCTGGATCTCGACAGCATCTGGAAAAGCTGTCTGAAGCTAGTCAAAAACCAATTGCCGCATCGTTCCTGCAGCCTGATGTTCAATATCGTTGGCTTTGAGCCGACGAGTGCCAAACATCATGTCGAGTCCTCGCGCAATCCGGATTACGTGCCTGCGACCAGCCTGACCATTTCTGGCCCTTATCTGGAACGTCACCCCAAGGTTCAGCTCTACACCTATTCGCAGATCGTCTCGGAAGATCCGGATGCAGTGCGTCGCCGTGTCGAGCAAGAGCCTGATCCTGAATGGACCGATTTTGTTCATCTGGCTTTCTGGCGCGATGAGCAGCCGGAAGCGGTTCTGAGCATCCATCGCCCTCCCGAGCAATCAGAACTCAGCAACGAAGACCGTGCTTTCCTCGAGTATCTGCATCCGATGATCGAAGCCAGCCTTCGACGCATCCGTGCGCTCGAACAAGACTGCGCACGTCGCCTCGCCTACGAAGATCTCTTGTACCGCATGCCGGTCGCGACCTTATTGATCGCACAGGATGGACACCAGTTATTCGCCACCGCTGAAGGTAAAAAGCTCAGCGAGCGCTGGAACCGCGGCCTACGCGAAGCTGCCGAACGCAAGCTCGCACTACCTGAAAACTTAATTCAACTTTTTGCCAGCAGCACCCAAGCTGTGGGCGGCAAGACGCTGAAGCTGCATCACCCACACATCAAAGGTTTGACTGCAACGGTAGAACGCAACCTGCACACCGCTGCATTGCGCGAACGCCCCTGCTACGTCGTCACGTTGGCAGATGAACACAACGATGAAAGCGACGACAGCACGGCAGCAGCACAACCGTCGCCCGAAGCTTGGACGGCGCTGCAAAAGCTCTCGCCCACTGAACGTCGCGTTGCTCTGCTTGTTGCCAAGGGTCTGCGCAATGATGAAATTGCCGAGCACCTGTGCCGCTCACGTCGCACGATTGAATTTCAGCTCAATTCGATCTATCGCAAGTTGAGCCTCAGCCGCCGCACGCAGCTGGTACTTGCGCTGGGCTAAAGCGTGTTGGTAAATAGCCGATGCTGAAACTCCGGGATTACCAAGCCTCTGACGCGTCGCGATTGCTTGAACTCGCGAACAACCAGAACGTATCGCGCTACCTCATCTACACATTCCCCTTTCCATATACGAGAAAGGACGCCGACTGGTGGATCGAAGTCGGAGCGCATCAGCAAGGCGCACAAACCAAAGTGATTGAATACCAAGGCGCCTTTGTCGGCAGCGTCGGTATCAACCCGCAGATTGGCTGGCGCAGCCACATCGCCGAGATCGGCTATTGGATCGGCGAAGAATTCTGGGGACAAGGGCTCGCCAGCGAAGCACTGCGGCAAATGACTGAACTGTCGTTCTCACAGCCTGCTTTCAACAAGCTCATCGCGCCCGTGCTGGGGCCCAATCAAGCCTCGATGAAAGTTCTGGAAAAGAACGGCTACGCACTGGAAAGCGTTCTGAAGAACGAGGTCGTGAAAAACGGGCAGACCTACGATCATTACGTCTACACGAAACACCGCAGCTAACATTCCACGACGTTAACCGCCAAACCTCCAAGCGAGGTTTCTTTGTAGCGCGACTGCATGTCACGCCCGGTTTCGAACATTGTCTTGATCACTTGATCCAGCGTTACCGAGTGCTCTGACCCTTCTTGCATCGCCATGCGAGAAGCATTGATCGCCTTGACCGCGCCAATCGCATTTCGCTCAATGCATGGGATTTGTACCAAGCCGCCAATCGGATCACAGGTCATACCTAGGTGATGCTCCATGCCGATTTCAGCAGCGTGCTCAATTTCGATATTGCTGCCGTTCAGCGCAGCAACAAAACCCGCCGCGGCCATTGAACACGCGACACCCACTTCGCCTTGGCACCCTACTTCTGCGCCAGATATAGACGCATTTTCCTTGTACAGAACGCCAATCGCGCCTGCGGTCAAAAAGAAACGCAGAACGCCTTCCTGATCAGCGCCAGGCACAAAGCGTTCGTAGTAACGCAGCACTGCGGGGATCACCCCAGCTGCGCCATTCGTCGGTGCAGTAACGACACGCCCGCCCGCAGCATTCTCTTCGTTAACAGCCATCGCAT
>JAZKEM010000248.1:0-20964 GCA_040387055.1 Pseudomonadota bacterium
CAGGTTCGCGCCTTGCTGATCAATACCGATGAGGGCTATCCCTCGCTTGACGCCGTATCTTCACGATTATTTATTTCTTCGCGAACACTCACGCGCCAGCTCGGCGAGCGCGGCACCAGCTTCCGCCAATTGCTAGCAGAAGCCCAGAAACGTGACAGCCATGCACTGCTGAGCGATTCACGACTGACGTTGACGGATATTGCCTATCGACTGGGCTACAGCTCGCTCGCGAACTTCGCCCGTGCTTTCCGCAGCTGGAATGATTTATCGCCGGGCGAGTTCAGATCTCGCGCCCAGCAATAACAATTTATTGCCCCGTGAAATTGGCCTTGCGCTTCTGCGCGAAGGCCAAGGTGCCTTCAGCGAAGTCATTGGTTTTTCCGCATTCACGTTGCAGCTCACGTTCAAGCACGAGTTGTTCTGCGAGTTCATTACTGTGCGCGGCATGCAATGTCTGCTTGATGCGTGCCAGCGCAGCGCTGGGGCCGCTCGCAAGACGATTGGCAAGTGCGCTGACGGTCGTCATCAATTGATCATCATCGACCACATCCCAGATCAAGCCCCATTCCTTGGCTTTTTCAGCGGGGAGCCTTTCACCCAACATCGCTAATCCCATCGCGCGCTGCGGGCCGATGCTGCGAGGCAATAGCCAAGTGCCGCCTGCATCTGGAACCAAGCCGATATTCACGAAGGCCTGCAAGAAATACGCAGAGCGTGCAGCGATGGTGAGATCAGCCATCAGCGCGAATGAAGCGCCCGCACCCGCAGCCATGCCATTCACTGCAGCAATGATTGGCTTAGGCATTGCACGCATCTTCAGCACTAGCGGGTTGTAGTACTGCTCTAGCGGCAAACCCAAGTCCAATTTGCCTTCTGCATCCATTGGCGGATTTGCCATGTTCTGCGCGAGATCAGCGCCTGAACAAAAACCACGACCTTCACCCGTGAGAACAATCACTTTCACTGCTGCCTCACTCGCAGCGCGATCAAACGCTGCAGAGAGTTGCGCCAGTGAATCGAAGGTCACCGCATTCAAGGCCTGTGGGCGATTGAAGCTGATGATGGCGACGCCGTTCTCAGCACGGTAAAGAATGTCGGACATGATTAATCCAAGGTTGAACGCGCAATGATTTCTTTCATAATTTCTGAAGTGCCTGCAAGGATGCGATGGATGCGCTCGTCCTGATACAAACGGCAGATCGGATACTCATCCATATAACCTGCACCGCCATGCAACTGAACGCCTTCATCAACCATGCGGCCATTCACTTCGCTGGTGTAAAGCTTGGCGCGAGCGGCATCATCCGGGCTGAGCTTGCCTTCGTTGTGCGCCTCAACGCAGCGATCCACATAGACCTGTGCGATATCAATTTCTGTATCCAAAGCGGCGAGCTTGAAGCGCGTGTTCTGCATCTTGCTTAGTGGCTTGCCGAATACTTTGCGTTGACGCACGAAGTCTTTCGTCAGTTCCAGCGCATAACGTGCCGCAGCGATGTTGCCGCAAGCACCAATCAAACGCTCTTCGGCCAGGCCCTGCATCAAGTGATAGAAACCACCATCCACCTTGCCGAGCACATTGGACTTCGGCACCTTCACATCGCGGAAGAACAGCTCTGCGGTGTCTTGCGACTGCATGCCCATCTTCTTCAGATTGCGCCCACGCTCGAAACCTTCCATGCCGCGTTCAACGATGAACAGCGTAACGCCGTGTGCATTCTCCGCGTGGGTCTTGGCAGCAACAATCACGACGTCTGCATTGATGCCGTTCGAAATGTACGTCTTGGATCCGTTGAGTAACCAATGGTCGCCCTTGTCGACAGCACGTGACTTCATACCGGCAAGGTCGGAGCCTGCATCGGGCTCAGTCATCGCAATCGCCAGAATCTTCTCGCCGCTGATCAAGCCTGGGAACAGGCGTTCTTTCTGTTCTTCAGTTCCGAAGTGGCCAATGTAAGGTGCAACCAAGCGGCTGTGTAGCGTGATGAAGAATCCGGAGTCGCCATGAAAGGCGTTCTCTTCAATCAGGATTTGCTCGTAGCGAAAATCCTTGATGCCCTGGCCGCCGTACTTCTCATCGGCCCACATGCACAGCAAGCCCATATCACCGGCTTTCTTATAAGCCTCGCGATCGATGATGTGCGCTTCGCGCCAGCGTTCGCCGTGCGGACGGATTTCTTGTTGGAAGAACTTGCGTGCCGAGTCACGGAACATCTCCATCTCGGAATCCAGCGGCTTACGTTTCATACAACAACTCCTCAGCATCTAATTTTTAGGAAACTCTTATCAATTCGTCATTCCCGCGTAGGCGGGAATCCAGTTGTCAGCTTACTCATTTAGCGGGTCAAAACTGGATGCCCGCCTGCGCGGGCATGACGCTGTTGCTTATTGTGCAATCGGACGAATCGTAGATTCGTGGAAGGTCATATTGAATTTTGAAACGCCAACCGTCAGCAGCGACGTGGCCTGTGCCAGATCAGGGAACACAGTCGGATCAAACTTCGAACGCTTGAGGCTGCCCGGACGTACCCAGCCTTTGGCCGAAGGTTGATAGACGTAGCTCTTACCTTCCAGATGCTGGCCCAGCGTGATCCAACTACTCGGCAGAATCGCAGTCGTGAACGGCAGCGAGATTGGCCACGAGACAAAATCCATCTCGGCAAAGGTTTTACCGTCGAGACTCACACTGACGCGATCGAGTCCATTCTCGCCATAGCGCACATCAAACTGTGCAACCGCTTTGGGAATACCCCAGTTGCGCTGGCCGTTGACGACGCTATCCAGCGATGAAACGAAGATGCGACTGATCGACAGATGTCGCTTGCCGTCTTCGAAGGGATACGTGCCCGGAATAAACAGCAGCTCGTGATACGGGCCCACCGGAGAATCCGAGTAATCCACAAACATCATGTAACAGAAACGCGATGCGCCACGACGACCGCGCAATGAGGGTTCAACAAAGCGTTCGTCATCCAGCAGTGCTGTCGGGGCGCGGAACATGCAGATATAACCACGACCGAGCAGCGTCCATGGCGCTGGCGCATCGATCACGGCAGGTGCAGTTTGGGTGTTCATTTCAATTCCTTTTAAATAATTTTTTCTACTGCCAAATCACGGCACGCTTGAGGTCAGCCCACTTCTCGGCCTGCGGCATGTAACGCTCTTCAATGATGTTGCGTTTGATCTTGAGCGTCGGCGTGAGGAATCCGTTCTCAACCGTCCACGGTTCATTCACCACCACGAGGAAATCAAGCTGCTCGTGATCTTCGAGTTCTTTGTTGACACGATCCAGAACGATCTGCAGTTCCCCGCCGACCGCAGCCTGACCAGTGCTCGTCAATCGCTGCTGTGCCTCGGGCGACAGCATCACCAATGCAAAAGGCTGCGCCAAACCAGAACCGGTAACGCAAGAGGATTCAACAACCGGATGTGCGCCAATACGATTCTCAATCGGCGCCGGTGCAACGTACTTGCCCTTGCTGGTCTTGAACAGTTCCTTCACTCGACCAGTAATGCGCACGCGTCCATGTTCATCAAAGGCACCACGATCACCAGTGCGGAAGAAACCATCTTCCGTCATTTCTTCTGCCGTTTTCTCTGGCATCTTGTAGTAGCCCGTCATCTGACAAGGACTCTTCACCAGTAGCTCGCCATTGCTATCGATGCGCGATTCAACGCCCGCATAAGCCTGACCAATCCAACCGTCACGCACATTGCCCGGCTGCGCGCCATGCGAGTACGCAAAGTTCTCACTCATGCCGTAGACCTCAAGCAGATCGAGCCCCAGCTTGCGATACCAATTCATCAGTTCCTGTGGCAGCGGTGCAGATCCTGTCAATGCAACACGGACATCTTGCAATCCAAGCTGCGTCAGGATTTTTTTCTTGATGATTCTGGAGACAAAAGGAATAGCGAATAACTTCTTCTGCTTGGCCAAAGGCAGCTTCTGATTGACGCCCAAATAGAACTTGGTCCACAGGCGTGGAACTGAGAAGAAAATGGTTGGCGTTGCGCGACGCAAATCCGCAGGGAAGGTATCGAGCTTGTCGGCGAAGAAGATGCGGCAACCGTTATAAAGCGAGCCCGATTCCACCAATGCGCGTTCGGCAACGTGTGCCAGTGGCAGATACGACAGAAGACGATCCGTCGCAGAAAGGTGCAGCATGCGATTCAAGCCTTCAGCCGAACGCGTGAAGCTGCCATGACTGTGCATCACGCCCTTCGGTCGGCCGGTGCTGCCGGAGGTGTAGAGAATAGTGGCGAGGTCATCAGCGCTTGGCAGTTGTAGATCCTGCAAGGGCTGCGTGTTGGCGATGATGGTTTCCCACTGCGGCACGTCATCACGTGGCGCCATTGGCAGGGCAATGATCGGCAGGCCCTTCGGCACGATGGGTGCAATCTCATTCCAACCATCACTCTTGCCGTCCATCTTGCCGAGGAACAGCAGCTTGGTTTCGCTGTGCTCGAGAATATAGCCAGCGGTATCGCCGTTGAGTGCGGGATAGAGTGGCACGGTGATGTGACCTGCCATCCAGATCGCGAGATCCGCCATGATCCAGTGCGCACTGTTCTTGCCGAGCAAAGCGATATTGCTACGTGGTGGCAGATTCAATGAACGCAAATGCGTCGCCATGCGACGCACCTGACTCGCGACTTCCACCCAGGTGTAATCCACGACGCGGCCATCGGGATAAGGCTGCGTCATGTACACGCGATGCGTCTGCGTCACTTCCCAATGCAGCAGGCAATGCAACAGTGTGGACTTTGGATTCTTGGTGACCGCCATTTGTAGCTCCTCGTTGGAATCAATCATGTCGATTCCATATTTGTTTTGATTCTGTCTTAACGCTGAACTGCTTGGCCTCACGCTGCCGCAGCAGAAGCTTTCTCGCCCTGGAAGTCTGCCGCGATCGGTTCCGCACAACGACGACGGAATTCCACCATCGAACCAACCCAGTTATTGGTGTTCACACCCTCTGCAGTTTTGTACCAGCTCTGGCAATCACCTGAGTAAGTCGTGTCAGCGCTGCGAGTATCCATTTCGGTTTTATAGCGGGCCTGCGCTGCTGCAGTGACTTCGATACTGCGCCAGTTCTGCTTGGCGCGCTGCGCCATCAGCTTGGCGATGTAGTTCTGCTGCTGCTCCAGCATGAAGATGATCGAGCCGGCACCAACGTTGGTGTTAGGGCCATACAGCACGTAGAAGTTTGGATAGCCAGAAATGGCCATGCCCAGATAAGCAGAAGCACCCTTGGCCCAATCCGTATGCAAATCGCGACCATTGCGACCGGTCACACGCATCGGCGTGAGGAACTGTGTGGCGGCAAAGCCGGTGCCGTAGATGATGGCGTCGACTTCGTGCAGCTTGCCGTCCGCGGTACGCACACCGGTCTCGGTGATTTCAGTGACGGCATCAACCACCACATCCACATTCGGACGCGTCAACGCAGGCAGCCAGTCGTTGCTGAGCAGCAGGCGCTTACAACCAATCGCAAATTCCGGTGTGAGTTTTTTACGCAGTTCAGGATCACGTACCTGCCAACGCATTTGCAGCTTGGAGAGTGCTGTCACCAGCCACAGCAATGGCTTGTTGCCGTTGTAAGCCTTGGCCAGCGTCTCGATGAACAAGAAGATTCGCAGGCGATCAAGGCTATGCAGAATCGGGAACGTGTTGAACAGCCAGAGTTCAAAGCTCGACAGCTTTTTCTCAGCCTTGGGAAAGGTCCAGCCGGGTGAGCGCTGGAAAAGCTCGAGTGACTTCACCTTCTTCGCAATCTCAGGCAGAAACTGCACAGCGCTTGCACCGCTACCAATCACTACAACTTTCTTGCCGTTGAGATCGTAGCTGTGATCCCAATGCGCAGAGTGGAAAGCCTTGCCTTGGAATTTTTCACGGCCCGCAATCTTTGGATACGCCGCCTGATGCAACTGACCTACCGCGCTGACAACGCTCTCAGCTTCCAGCGTGCTGCCGTCTTTCATCTGCAGCACCCAAACGGCACGTGCATCGTCATACACAGCGCTCGCCACTTCAGTGCGATAGCGAATGTGTTTTTCCAGATCGTATTTGCTGGCAACGTAATGCTGGTACTTCAGAATCTCGCTCTGCTTGGCGTAGCGCCATTCCCATGAGTAATGCGATTCAAACGAGAAGGAATAGAGATGCGAAGGGACGTCACAACCGCAGCCCGGGTAGGTGTTTTCACGCCAGGTGCCGCCGAGGTCATCGGCCTTTTCAAGAATCGCAATCGAATCGATACCCGACTTACGCAGGGAATACGCCATGCCCAAGCCACCGAAGCCTGAGCCGATAATCGCGACCTTTACTGTGTTGCCTGGCATGTCTTTCTCCTCTCTGGATACAAGCGCTTCTGGGAGCGCGATGGAGTCATCTTGATATCTGAGGCACCGATTGTGGATGACGGCGGCAGCCATTCGATTGATAATCGAGGCCAGTCTATACAGAAGCCTATCGGATATGCCGATTTCCGAAGTCCGCCGCTCGATCTTCAGCGCCCAGCTGCAAACCCGCTTTGCCGTCGGGCATGGCGTGGCTGTGGCGACCTGCTTGCGAGGCACCGGCATTGATGAGGCGTCACTGTCGAATCCCAATACTGAAATTCTTGCCACGCAGGAATTGCAGCTGGTCCGCAACATCGTCAAAGAGATCGGCCACATCCCAGGTATCGGACTCGATGCCGGCCTGCTCTACAACCTCTCCGCCTACGGCATTTTTGGCTTTGCGCTGCTCACCAGCGTCAACCTCCGCCATATGTTCAGCACCGCCGAAAATTATCTGGACCTGAGCTACGCCTTCGTCCGCTTTCAGCCGGGCGTGGTCAATGACAAGGTCTATGAACTGAAGATGGAAGACAGCGAGATTCCAGATGATGTTCGCCAGTTTTTATTCGAACGGGACTTCGCTGCCTGGGGCAACGTCATGCGTGAAATACGCCCTGCTCTTTTGCCCGTGATCAAAGCAACCTTCCGCTGCAAACGTCCAGCCTACGCAGAACGCTATCGCGAACTCTGCGGTGTTGAACCGCAGTACGAGGCGGCAGGCAACATCATCACCTTCGATCCCGCACACATCGATGACCCACTGCCACAAAGCGACAGTGACATGGCGCGTCTGTGCCTTGATCAGTGCAGACAACTTCTGGAAAAGCGCCGCGTGCGCACAGGGGTCGCTGGACGTGTGCGTGACCGCTTACTGACAGCGCCTAGCGAAATGCCCGGCATTGAACAAGTCGCAGAAGAAATGCATCTCGCCACACGTAGCCTGCGTCGTCGACTGGAAGAAGAAGGCACGACCTTCCGCGCGCTGGTCGAAGAAGTTCGCCAAATGCTGGCCGAAGAATTTCTGCGCATGCCTGGCATGAAGATCGAAGAAATATCGATGCGACTGGGCTACTCAGAGCCTGCAAGTTTTATTCATGCCTTCAAGCGATGGAAAGGCAGCTCGCCTCATCACTTTCGCGAACAACAACGCCAAGCTCATTAACCATCGCACATGGAAAAGGCCGGCATTAAGCCGGCCTTTTTATAACCCTCAAACTTTATCGCGTGCCTTTCGTACGCAGCGCATCTGGCGAGAAATCTGCCGGAGCGCGGTTAATCGGCGTGTAGACAGTTTTCTCTTCATTGCGCAGTGACAGTGCGATATAGCGACCCGACTGCAGGTCATGATGCACTTCGAGACCCGGAGCAAGGAAAGGAACATCGTAGTACTGCGTGGTGTGCAGTTCATCGACGCGCCACAGCTGATCACGGTTGTCGTATTTATCGGCAACCAGAATGGTCCAGCTATCTTCGTCCAGATACATCGTACGACGCTTGTAGAGATGCGATGTACCGCTCTTGAGCGTAGCTTCTACCACCCAAACGCGATGCAGCTCATAACGTGCTGGATCAGGATTGACGTGCCCCACTTTCAACACGTCTTTCGTCTTTAAGCTCGGGCCATTGATCTTGTAGCTGTTGTACGGAACGTACATTTCCTTCTTGCCAACAAGCTTCCAATCGTAACGATCGGTTGCACCGTTGAACATGAAGAAGTCGTCCGTTGTACGCAGGCCATCAGACGCGGTGCCCGGGTTGTCGTAAGACACTGTTGGCGCCAGACGAACGCGGCGCTGTCCAGGGTTGTACGTCCAAGCCTTACGCGGTTCTTTCACTTGGTCTGCGTAGTCGTACACCAGCAAGATACCGCCAGCCAAACGTGGTGGCTCGGTGATCACCTGCAAGAAGTAGAACAGTTGGTTGTCAGCACGCTGAGCCGCTGTCTTCTTCTGGTTGCCGTAGATAAAGTCGTACTCATAGTCGAACTTCACCAGGTTGTAGTCACCACTCGCAGTAACAGGCGCCTGCCCCCAAGAAGTGGCATAGGTATCACCCTTGTAAGACGTCAGGTGATTCCAAATCACTTCCAAGCCGCTTTGCGGAATCGGGAATGCGATGCCGCCCGTAGTACCTTCAAAACCGTTGCCGCCAGAAACCAGTTTTACCTTGGTGGCGTTGGCTTTAGTTTCAGCATAGATGCCTGCTGGATACGCAGCGCTGCGACGCGTTGGGTAGACATTCATCTTCCAATCGGGATAACGCTTCATCAACGCAATCTGACCGGGGCTGAGATTGTCTTTGTACTTGTCCATATTTGCTGAGCTGATCGTGAACTGCACGGTGTCCGCAGCAAATGGATCCGGATAATGACCGCCGGGTTTGAAACCAGCAGGCGCAGTGGTTTGCCCACCCGTCCATGCTGGAATTGTGCCGGCAGCATTGCCCGCTTTCTCAGCGCCGATCGGCGTAAGCGTTGAACCAAGTTTTTCAGCGTCAGCAGCTGAGACAGCGGCTTGTGCAGCCGTTGCGCCTAGAGTCGCCGCTAAAAGCGTGGCGATAAATAATAGTTGGGGTTGAGGTTTGCGCATAATAATTTCTCCGAATTCTTATCAATTTAAAATGCGTAGGAAACGCTTACGGCGAGGAAGTCGCGGTCCTTGCTCTGGTTAGCACCAGTTGCAAATGATGCAGACTGGCTCGGGTCACCCGCTACACCAGGAGCAGCTCCAGGGGGAATTGGATCAACGCCCTTGTAAACACGTCCACCTTGGAAAGTTGTGTAGCCAATGTCACCCTGCCAACGCTGTAGATAGTTGATTGCCAGACCAAAGGTGATTGCCTTGGTGTCTCGGTTAAAGCTCGGGCCTACGCCTGCAACATCATGTGCAAAAATAATGCGTGGCGAGAGCTGTGCGGCACCGATAGCATTTTCATAATCCAGACGACTCACAATGCGATAACCCCAAGAATCTTCAGTGGCATAACCACCGCCTACATTTTCTTGACAAGAACCGTTAGAAGCACCCAGCGGTGTTCCATAGTTGCAAGAAGGCAGCGCCACACCCGGGCCATTAAACAAAGTGTTCTCAGGTAGATTCATGTGGGTCACGCCAACTTCACCAACCATCGTGAATTGTTGGGCGCCAAACGTGGGGCCAAACAATTTGGTTGCCGTAGCCTGCGCCTGATGCATCCCCACGCGACGATAACCCTTGATGTAGGTTCCAGGGTTCAATGGAGTTGCACTAATGCTGGTGGGCAAACCCAATGCCGTCAGCAAAAGTTCAGGTGAAGCCAACTGCAAGGGCATATTCGGGCGGAAGGAATACTCACCTTGTAAGGCAATACCTGCCGGACCCGTGGTGTTAAAACTCAAACCATACAGATTGATATTTGACGGGTACTCGGAAAAGTACGTTCCGCGGCAAACCGTCGCAGGCGGGATGGGTCCCGGCAAGCTAGAGCATGTCGGCAGTCCCGCTGTCAGCGTGTTCGTTCCACCTTGCTGCGGCGTACCACCTGCGCGAATGCCTGAAGCAATAGGCGTACGGCTGTGATACGTCAAATAGTAAAGACCCAATTCAGTACTGTTCAACCAGTCCGCCATGTAGCGCATAGCCAAACCATACTGCCTGGTTGCTCTGGCAACTTTCTTACCCGCTTCCCGCGGAGCCCAAACGCTGGCAGAACCACCATTAACACCTGCGGGCGAGCGCAGCGTATGGCCATCGTCTTCACGACGTCCAAAGCTTAGATAGGCTTTGTCACCATCGTCTGAGAGAAAATCATTGGTGGAGAAAAAAGAACCGCGTGGATCAATGCGTGTACTTTCATACTCAGTCATCCACACCGATTCAAGACTCACACCACCGCCCACCTGGAACGAGTTCCACAACATGGCCGTTGGGATCAGTGCTTCTTTGAGTTCGGCGCCAGGCGCACGAATCTTGGAAACATCAATGGGATTGATTGAGTTAATGCTGTTGCCGATGAACGTGCTTTCGCCCCAGCTCACCACTTGCTTACCAAAGCGGGTGGAGACACCAACGCCAGCGACATTGAAATTGGCATAGGCAAATAGATCGAGAAAGTCGAGCTCTGAACCCAGACGATCACGACCGTTGGGGCCGAGCTCAAAGCTGCCGCCTTTGCGATCACTCGTCGGATTACCCATGGCATCCATGCGGTCTTCGCGATGCCGGGCATGCGTGGCAATGCCATCGTAGAAATAAGTGATGCGCGAAAACGCGCCAAAGTTTTTCCACTTCAACTCAATGTCGTGCGAGGCCTTGGCCGTGGCCGAAACGAGATCGTGTTTAGCAAAACCTTGGTTGCCGTCATCTTCATTTGGGGTTCGCGAATCGCCGCCGTTGGCGGCGCCAATTAAGTTTCCGTCTGGTGATTGCATACGCATTGCTGCGCCGACAGAAACAGTAGTGTCAAAACTACCCTTTACGGCACCCAACTCAAAAGGGAATGCCATGGCGCTTAAAGGTAGGGCCAATAACGAGCAGCCCGCACCTAAACGCAATAAAGCACGACTTTTCATCATCATCTTCGCTCTCCTTAGAATTATCTTTTAACAGCGGGTCAATCCAAGCAGACATCTTGAAAAGTGCAGCAAAAGTTCTTCTTCCAGACGCTCGCATCCATACGTCGCTAACTACTTTTACTCTTTTTTTACGCGAACGCACCATTTTTGTGCGGTATTTACATTTCTGCTTTTGCTGCACTTTGTAGTGCAGTGCACAATTTTTGTTGCAGCATGCAGGTTTAAGCACATAGCACCTAAACAGTCGGTACGCTGCTAACCATTTCCACATCAACACCTCAGCCACTCGGAGCTCAAATGTCCCCACACAGTCCAATACTTGCCCCTGTCGTTGCCCTGATTGCTTGGTCGATGGTGATGTGGCTATGGATGTACATCACACGTATTCCAGCCATTCAAAGAATGAAGATGAGGCTGGATTCGAATGCGCCGCGTGGCGAGCAGATGAATACGCTGCCGGCCAACGTGCGTTGGAAAGCCGACAACTACAACCATCTGATGGAACAACCGACGATCTTCTATGCGATCGCGCTGACACTGGCGATCATCGGCACTGGCGATGGCATTAATCTGCAATTGGCTTGGGCGTATGTTGGCTTGCGCGTGGTGCACAGCCTGATCCAAGCGGTGATCAACAAGATCGAACTGCGTTTTGCGATCTTCTTCCTGTCATCACTGGTGTTGATCGGCTTGATCTACAACGCCGCGAGGGCGATCTTCTAATTGTTTCTATGAGCGCTGATAGCGCCTCAACAAAAAAGCCCGCCCTGAACTCTCATTAATTCAGCGCGGGCTTTTTGATTGAACTGGGGTAAATCGCTACTCGACTGGCTCCGCCAACGTTCGCTGCGCCATGCGCGATTTCAGCGCCACCATGAGCCCAGAGGCAGCAACAATGCACATACCAAGAATGGCCATGCTCTCTGGCACATGATCAAACACAATCCATCCCAGCAAACCCGCCCAAACCAGTTGGATATACATCATCGGTGCAAGCAAAGACGCTGGCGCTTCACGATGCGCCGCCGTGTACAGGAAATGGCCAAGACCACCCAAAACACCGGTTGCGAGGAAAAGCAGCATTTGCAAAGGCGTTGGTGCCGGACCGCCCCAAGACCAAGGCAAGAAAAAACCAAAAACAATAGAGCCGACCAAGGCGGTATAGAACAACATAGGGATCGTGCTCTCTGTAGTTGCGAGAACACGTGACAGCAGTTGGTAGCAACCTGTGGCGACAACCGCACACAACGCAAAAATGGTTCCAAGGAAATCCATCCCTGAACCCGGATGTGCAATCAGCAAAATACCCGCGAATCCACCGATGGCTGCAAACCAACCAAACGCGCCCACTTTTTCGCCCAGCAAAGGCCCGGAAACAAGCACAACGAGCAAAGGCGACAGAAACAAAATCCCCGTCGCTTCAGCAACAGGCATGCGCTTGAAAGCCAAGGCCACGAATATGGATGCGGACGCAAGACAAGCCGCGCGCACCAGAACCAAACCGGTTCTCTTCGTGCGGACCAGCGCCTTGCCTTGGCTCGGCGTAAGCAAAATCACCATCAACAAGCAGTTGACGATGTAGCGAATCGCGACCACCAACGGCGCCTCGTAATGCGCCACCAGATATTTGGTTGTACTGTCCATGCAAGCGAACATCAACACGCCCAGCATGAACAGCAGCACACCACGGTATGAGTGTGCTGCTGATCCTGATTGATTTGCTGTACTACTCATCGCCCAATGCTATCTCGTGGCTGTCTCGTGAAAATCGCGGATCAGTATGACAGCCGCTACTGAGAGACGCTGCGTCTAAGACGATGTCTTCGCGCAAACTACAAACTCGCTCAGCTTCTAGAGATGTCGTGTTTCTGCTGGAACTGAGCCCCAGTTATTGTTTCGGCCGTCTGCGAATCTAACGGTGGCTTCAATCAATTCTGCGGGATCAACATTATCGAGAGCAGTCAGTTGCACGGCAACGTAATCACCACCAATTTCTTTTACGTGACCTCGTCCGAATGAACGTACGCCGCAATGTCCACAGAAAAGATGGTGGCCGACTTTATGATTGAACTGGTAGTCCTTCAAATCCTGCTCGCCTGATAACAGGCGGAATGCATTGGGCCGAATGATGACGTTCCAGTTCCGAGTCTTTGTGCAGATCGAGCAATTGCATTTGTTCGTGCCCGAACTCAGGTCGATATCAGCTTCGAATTTGACGGCACCACAATGGCAACTACCCACATAGGTTTTAAGCATGATCTCTCTCCAAGATGTTGGATTAAGCGCAGGAGACGCACTCGCCCTCAGTCTCTGGCAACCTTCAACACCAGCTTGCCGGTGTTCTCGCCCTTGAACAGTTTGAGCAGTGTGTCGGGGAAAGTGTTGAGGCCTTCGACGATGTCTTCGCGTGACTTCAACTTGCCCGCCATCATCCAGCCTGCCATTTCCTTAGCAGCGTCGGCATAACGATCGGCGTAGTCAAACACCACCATGCCCTTCATGCTCGCGCGATTCACGAGCAGCGACAAATAGTTGCTAGGACCTTTCACTGGCGTCGTGTTGTTGTACTGCGAGATCGCACCGCAGATGACGATGCGTGCGCCGCGTGCGAGTTGTGTCAGTGCTGCGTCGAGAATGTCGCCGCCAACGTTATCGAAGTAAACGTCCATGCCTTTCGGGCAATGTTCGCGCAGGGCTTTCTTGACGTCTTCGGATTTGTAATCGATGGCTGCATCAAAGCCGAGGTCTTTCACCAGCCACTCGCACTTGTCTGCACCACCGGCAATACCAATCACGCGGCAACCTTTGATCTTGGCGATCTGACCAACAACCGTGCCGACAGCGCCTGCTGCACCCGAGACGACGACGGTATCGCCCTCTTTCAACTCGCCCACATCAAGAATGCCGAAGTACGCCGTCATGCCTGGCATGCCGAGCGTGCCGAGATACACCGGCAGCGGCGCCAGCTTGCTGCTGACCTTGATCAGGCCCTTGCCGTCTGACAGTGCATATTCCTGCACGCCGAATGCACCGCTAACTTCATCGCCCACTGCAAACTTCGGATGCTTGCTGGCGATCACTTTGCCAATCGCGCCTGCACGCATTACTTCGCCCAGACCCACGGGCGGAATGTAAGACTTGGCATCATTCATCCAGCCACGCATAGCGGGATCGAGCGAGAGGTACAGCACCTTAACCAGCAACTGCCCTTCTGCAGGCTCGACCACTTTCTCTTCCGTGAAATTCCAGTCGCTCGGTTTTGGCAAACCAACTGGACGTGCAGCGAGACGAATCTGGTGATTGATGATGTCGCTCATAAAAATGCTCCGTAAAAGGTGTCAGGCCGACAGCGCGGCTAAAGAAATTTCTGCGTACTGCTGCGGACGCTCAAGATCCGGGAAATGGCCGCACTCAGGGAAATGTTGAATCTGTGCATGTGGCACCAGTGTCAGCAGCGAATCGACAGGCGTTTTGCGATGGCTCTTGTCGGAGTCACCCCACAGCAATGTGACGGTCTGTTTAACGTCTTCGATTTCTTGCTGCTTCGCGCGTTGCAAGCCCTGCACGACGCCAGCGAGGCAGAAGCAAGCGCCATGCGCGAGTGCGTGATCAGCAATGGCACGAAACGGCGCGCGACTATCCTTGTCGGGTAAGGACGCTGCATACCAGCCATGTGCGACACGTCGACGTGTCGCACGCACCAAAACCTGGCCCAACACTGGCGTACGAACCTGCCACGGAATGACGCGCTGCACCCAGTTCGTCATCCCTTCCAGCGCGGGCGTCTGACACAGCAACAGGCGACGGATACGTTGCGGAGCAAGTCGCGCGGCAGCCAAAGCATAAAAGCCATTGGCGCAGCTGAAATGCAATGCAGCTTCCTTAACGTTCAACGCATCCATGACTGCCAATACGATTTCAGCACCTGCATTCAGACTATGGTCGTAACCAAAGCTTGGACGTGAAAACCCAAAGCCCGGCATCTCAAAACAAATCACGCGTGCATGCGGGGTCAGGAGTTCGATCACAGATGCGTGATGCTCAATCACGTTCGGACCATCCGGCACCATCACTACAACGGGTCCCGTGCCGCGACTGTCATAGACACGCACCGTGCCGCGCGCCGTCTTGAGATAACGCGCGCCCGGCAGCCAGTCTGCCTGCGGCACTGAGCCGCCGGCGTTAAGAAGACTGTCGAGCGCGTGCGCGATCATTTGCGGCTGGCGCCGTAGGCCTTCATCGCATCAGCAGTGATGTAGCGTGACAGCTCCATCTTGCCGATCTGGTTGCGATGCACTTCATCCGGGCCGTCAGCCAAGCGCAGCGTACGTGCGCACGCCCAAGCGTAGGACAAACCGTAATCGTCAGTCACGCCAGCAGCGCCGTGAACCTGAATCGCCCAGTCAATCACCTGCAACGCCATGTTCGGCGCAGCAACCTTGATCATTGCGATTTCCTTGGCAGCAATCTTGTTGCCAACCTTGTCCATCATGTACGCGGCCTTCAGCGTCAGCAGCCGCGCCTGATCAATCATGATGCGCGACTCGGCGATGCGCTCCAGCGTCACTGTCTGAGCTGCGACCGGTTTGCCGAAAGCAACGCGTGTCAGCGCGCGCTTGCACATCTTCTCCAGCGAACGCTCGGCCAAACCAATCAGACGCATGCAGTGGTGAATACGGCCCGGCCCGAGGCGGCCCTGTGCAATTTCAAAACCACGGCCTTCGCCGAGCAGGATATTGCTGAGTGGAACGCGAACGTTATCAAACAGGATTTCAGCGTGACCATGTGGTGCATCGTCGTAACCAAACACCGGCAGGTGACGAAGGATCTTCAATCCCGGGGTGTCACGCGGGACGAGGATCATCGACTGCTGACTGTGACGGCTCGGATTATCCGGATCAGTCTTTCCCATCAGGATAAAGATCTTGCAGCGCGGATCGTTGGCGCCGGAGGTCCACCATTTGCGACCATTAATGACGTACTCGTTGCCGTCGCGGGTAATGCGACATTCGATGTTGGTGGCGTCGCTTGAAGCAACATCTGGCTCAGTCATTGCAAAGGCAGAGCGGATATCACCGTTGAGCAAAGGCTTGAGCCACTGTTCCTTGTGTTCTGGTGAGCCGTAGCGTTCCAGCACTTCCATATTGCCGGTGTCAGGTGCGCCGCAGTTGAAAACTTCCGGCGCCCAGATCACGCGACCCATGATTTCGCACAGCGGGGCGTATTCGAGATTGCTCAATCCCGCGCCGCGCTCAGATTCAGGCAGAAACAGATTCCACAGACCAGCTTCCTTGGCCTTGATCTTCAGCTCTTCCATGATCTTGGTCGGCTGCCAGCGATCACCTTCTGCAACCTGCTCAACAAAAGTCTTTTCGTTGGGATAAACATGCTGATCCATGAACGCGTTGAGACGCGTCATCAGGTCTTTGGTTTTTTGTGAGTATTCGAAATCCATGATGTGTTCCTCGTTGTTCGTTAGCGTCGCTTAGCGGCGGCTCAGAATTTTTTCGACCTGCGCCCAACCCAGATCCGCCAATGGGCCTGCTGCATCACCCATCGCCTTGGCCTGCGCACTAGCTGCCGTACCATCTTTCACTCGGCCCGCAATGCCCTGCAGAATCGCGCCAAGGCGGAACAGGTTGTAAGCCATGTAGAAATCCCAATCGCTCTGATTGATCGGCGCACGGCCGGTGCGCTTGCAGTAGTTAGCGACATGCTCAGACTCGGACGGAATACCGAGATCAGCCAGCTTGGCACCGCCCAAACCACGGAACACACCCTTGGGGATATGCCAGGTCATGCAGTGATAAGAGAAGTCTGCGAGCGGATGGCCTAGCGTCGACAGTTCCCAATCCAGCACCGCCAGCACGCGCGGCTCAGTCGGATGGAAGATCATGTTGTCGAGGCGGTAGTCGCCATGAACAATACTGGTTTCATCGCCTGCTGGAATATTCTTCGGCAGCCAAAGCATCAGGTTTTCAAACGACTCGATGCGTTTGGTTTCTGAAGCGCGATATTGCTTGGTCCACCGATCAATCTGGCGCATGAAGTAATTGCCGGGCTTGCCGTAGTCGGCCAAACCACATGCTGCGTAATCGACTTTATGCAGCGCTGCCATCACGCGATTCATTTCAGTGAATATCGCGGTGCGCTCTGCAGGCTCCATGCCCGGCAATGCCGGATCCCACATGATGCGGCCTTCGACGCAATCCATCACGTAGAACGCGGTGCCGATGACACTATCGTCTTCACACAACACGTGCGTCTTCGCCACAGGTACATCGCTGCCTTGCAGCGCGGTGATGACTTTGTATTCGCGATCCACTGCGTGAGCCGATGCGAGCAACTTGCCGGCAGGTTTGCGACGCAGCACGTAATGCTTGTTCGGCGTCTTCAGCTTGAAGGTTGGGTTTGATTGCCCACCCTTGAACTGTTCGACGACCAAGGGGCCTTCAAAACCTGCGACCTTTTCCTTCAGATATTGCTCAAGACGCGCGACATCAAACATCTGTCGCTCGTCGACGGGTTTTGTTCCGTTGAAATCCTGACTCATAGCGTTCTCCTTATTGTTCTATTTCGCCATCGGACTGGTTGGCGTGCGCTCTTCGAGAATATCGTGCATACGCGTTTCAATCGCCGCTTTGATCTTGGGATGCGTGAGGATGTAGAAGCGATCGTTCTTCACACCTTCCATCGTGATCTGCGCGATGTCGGTGGCGGACAACTTGCCTCTCCGCACGGCCTGTCGCACATATTCTTCATAGGGCGCAGCTTGCGCGCTGGTTGCGGCCAATTCCTGCGGACGATTGCGTGCGGCATCTGCAATACCGGTATTAACGAACGCAGGACACAAAACAGAAACCTTGATCGCTGCTTTTGCAGCCTCGAGTTCGTGATGCAGACATTCGGACATCACCACCACGCCATGTTTGCTGACGCAGTAAACGCTGGACGCCGGCACAGCGAGCAGACCCGCAACCGAAGCCGTGTTGACGATATGGCACTCATCGCCCTGCTTGAGCATGCGGGGCACAAAGCTGCGTACGCCGTGCACGACGCCCATCAGATTAACGCCAAGCGTCCACTGCCAATCTTCCAGCGTCGTCGTCCACATCGGGCCAGCCGTAGCAACACCAGCGTTATTGAACAGCAGATGCGCTGCGCCGAACTTTTCATACGTCGCGACGGCAACGCGTTCGACTTCTGTAGCTTCAGCGACATTGCATCGCATCACCAACGTCTGCGCGCCGAATGGCTTCAGCAGATCATCGGTAGCTTGCAGACCTTTTTCGTCGACGTCCGTCATCACTACGCGCATGCCTTCCTGCGCGCAGAGAATGGCCAGCTCGCGACCAAAGCCACTCGCAGCACCTGTAATAACGGCAACTTTGTTCTTTAGATCTTTCATGTCAATTCCTTATGCCGTGAGATAGCCGCCATCCACCACGAGGCTTGCGCCGGTGGTGTAGCTGGCACTTGGCGATACGAGATACAACACCGCACCGGCCATTTCATCTGGCGCAGCAACGCGACGCATCGGCACATGGGCCATCGCTTGTTTCAGGATTGCTTCGTTCTTCACCAACGCTGATGCGAACTTGGTATCGGTTGCGCCGGGCAGTAGCGCGTTAACGCGAATACCGAAGCCTGCGCATTCTTTGGCAAATGCCTTGGTCATTGAAATCACCGCAGCCTTGGTGATCGAGTAGATGCCTTGGAAGTCACCGGGGATCACGCCGTTGATAGAAGCCACGTTAACGATGCTGCCACCACCGTTCTTCTTCATAAGCTTGCCGCCTAGCGAGCACATGAAGAAGTAGCCACGGATGTTGACGTCAACGGTTTTCTGAAACGCGCCAAGGTCAGTATCCAGAATCGTGCCGAAGTAAGGATTGGCTGCTGCATTGTTCACGAGGATATCCAGACGTCCGTGCGCCGCTTCGATCTCGGCAAAGATGTTCTGCACCTGGTCCATTTCACCGATATGACAGGCGCGGACTTCCGCCTTGCCGCCTGCAGCGCGAATCGCTTCAGCGACTTTCTCGCAGTCTGCCGCCTTGCGGCTCGACACAATGACGTGGGCACCATGTGCGGCGAGTGTTTTGGCGATTGATTCACCGATACCACGGCTGGCGCCGGTGACGAGAGCGATCTTGCCGCTGAGGTCAAACATCTTGCTGTGATCCATTCGAATACAACTCCAATTAACGATAGGTAATCGAGTGCGTACGCCCAGCCTGTTCAAGGTGGACGTGACTATTGAGTGTGCTGAGTGAAACGCGACCACCGCGATTCAGCAGTTTGGTGGCAGAGCTGTTGACCAGATTCCAGGTCAGCGCTGCGACTTGTTTGTCTGGGTACGACAACAGTGGTTGGCACAGGGTGGCGATGGTTCCGCCGGAAGTGAAGACGACGGTATTGCCCTTTGGATCCGCCGTCGCGATCAAGCGCTCTAGCGCCGCGTGGCAACGTGTGCGAAATGCAGGCCATGATTCACGATATTCATCATCGTGCTCGCCGCCCATCCAACGCTGCATCGATTCTTCAAAGATTTGCAGGAAAGTGTCTTGCGGCACTTTGCTCTTGGCAATGAATTGGCGGATGGCACCCGGCTCGTCAAAACCCGGACGGCTGCGACTGAGCACATCATCGTGGTCGTATTCATCAAAGCCACGCTCAGTGATCCACGCATCTGGAGACGGCGCTGGCGATGCTGAAAAGCAAGCCTCTGCAGTCTGCCGATGGCGCTTCATGCCGCCCGTCACCACATGGGAGAACTGAATGCCGGTATTGGCGAACCAGCCACCGAGCATGCGCGCCTGCTCAGCGCCGAGGTCGGATAACTGGTCGTAGTCGGTAGCGCCGAATGAAGCCTGACCGTGGCGCACGAGGTAAATCTGTCCCATGAGGGCGAATTAATCAGATTGGGGTTGTGCGAGGTTAGGCCTATGCCTAAAATCAATCCAATGAATAGTTCTAATACGTATCCATTAGTTTCGTGCATCTAAACCGGATCGACCTCAACCTCTTCGTCGTACTGGACGCCATCTATACCGAAGGCGGCATTACTCCTGCGGCGAAGAAGCTGCATCTGACACAGCCCGCAATCAGTCATGCGCTAGCGCGTCTGCGGGAGATGTTTGGTGATCCCCTGTTTGAGCGCGAAGGCCGTTCGATGGTGCCGACGCCATTAGCACGTCGCGTGATTGAGCCACTGCGTCGCACCTTGCGCAGTCTCGAAATCACGCTCAATGAAGCGAGCCAGTTTGATCCGGCCTCTTCAGATAAGCGCTTCACGATTGCCGTTCGCGACGTACTCGAATCCACACTGCTGCCTACCTTCATGCAACGCGTGACCCAACTCGCGCCCAAAGTTGAGATTGCGGTGGTGCGCGCCAATCGTCGCGAGCTGGAGTCAGAGTTGTCGATGGGCACCATTGATGCCGCAATGGATGTGCTACTGCCATTAACCGATAGCGTGAAGCGCAAACGCGTTGCGCTGGATCCACTGGTGGTCGTTGCACGCAAAGGTCATCCGAGCGTCAAACGCAAATTGAATCTGGTGACTTACCTCAAGCAGAACCACATCTTGGTCAGCTCACGTCGTGCTGGCCCAGGACTTGAAGATGTCGAGCTTGATCGCCAAGGCTTGCAACGTCGCATACGCCTGCGTTGCCAGCATTATTTCTCAGCATGCCGCGTAGTCAGTCAGACCGATCTTATTCTGACGATGCCTGAAAGCTACGCCCGTGTTGCTGGGCCGATGTTCGACAACCAGATCATCGCCCTGCCCTTTGATATGCCAACGATGGATGCGTATCTCTATTGGCATGCCAACGCTGAAACCGAACCAGCAAACCGCTGGCTGCGTGAGCAATTGATTCAGTCCTTCGAGAAGCAGTAACTCAATCACTTGTATCGCTCAGCTTGACTCTGGTTTCAGACGAGTCTATATTCACCCTTATGGGTGAATATCAAAACACGAAGCTGGATGATGTCTTTACGGCGATGTCGGATGGAACGCGGCGCGCGATTCTTGCGCGACTGGCGCAATCCGATGCGCGAGTAACGGA
>JAZKEM010000249.1:0-8530 GCA_040387055.1 Pseudomonadota bacterium
ACCCACTTGGCTTGCGCCATAGCTGCCGATGCCGCGCAGCGTAATGGTGCTGAGTCCGAGATCACTGTCGTGCCAACTAGCATTGGGTGTTGCGCGGATCACATCGTAAACATCGCGCGCGGTGCTGTTCTCAATCTCCGTGCCGGTGTGAACGCTGACACTCGCGGTAGTGCGATTGAGTTCGCGCGTTAATAACTCACCGGTAACGATAACGGTGTCGAGTTGCACTGGCGCTGACGCTGCTGCGCCTGATGTAGCGGACTTCGACACAGCAACAAGAGGGAGTTCTGCTTTTGTTTCTGATGTTGCAGGAGACGTTTCGACAGCACTGTCAGTCTGTGCAAACGCGCAGCTCGTCGTCAGTGCAAGGCCTGCTGCGAGGCGGATGTAGTTCAGGTTCATATCAGTGATTCGTTATCGTCAATTAATTCGTCGTGTGCCGCATTACATCTGCCATTCCAACAACGCACCGAGCGTGCGCGCTTCACCATAACGACTGGCTAAGCGATCTCCTGCAACCAGTGCACCCTGCAAGTTCAGATTGTCTGTGAGATTGCGGCCATAAACAGCGACGCTAAATCCGTGCGATAGCTGATAAGCGAGTCGTGCGTTCAGCAAGACGCGTGAATCAGCGCGTGAAAGTGGATCGTTATCGGCATCGCTGAAGTAGGCGCCGATATAGTTCGCTGAAACTTGTCCGCTGAGGCCGTGCCATTCACGCACGTTGAATCCCAGCCCCGCTGTTTGGCGCGGGGCATAAGGAAAGCGGTTGCCCGCGTAGTCTTGACCATCGTTGTTGAAGCGATCGAATTTGCTTTCGAGAAAGCCAATGCTGGCAAATACTTCAAGCGGGCCACGGACTTTCCACAAGGCTTCAGCTTCAAAACCGTAGTAGTGCGAGCGACCAGCATTCTCAGTCGTGGTTTGAAAACCTGAGGTCTCGCCAATGGTGACCTGCTGATCGCGCCAACGTGTGTAGAACACATTAGCGTTGAGCATCAGGCGCTCGGCTAGCCAATGTGAGCGCGTAGCGAATTCGACCGTGCGCGTGTACTCAGGATCGAAAGGGCTGACCGAACCACCGAAGAAGGAAACGCTAGTACCACCGGAGCGATAGCCTTCTTGGTAACTGATCGACAGCGAAGCATTTTCAAATGCCTGCCATGTCACCCCGATCTTCGGCAGTAAATCGCTGAAGCGCCGCTGACCAGCAACGTCGTAATCTGGCGGAACGAAATCCGGCAACAGTGTCGCCAGCAAATCACCCACCGCATCTGGCAAAGGCACGCCGAGCGGGATATCCGCAGGCAAACCTGGCACTGGCGCTGTCACGGTGAGATCAAGATTGCTGACATCACGGCGACGTGAGCGTTCTTGGTTGTAACGCAGGCCGAGCGTGAGTCGCCAGGCCTCTGCGAAATTCCAATCCGCTTCGGCAAACAAGGCTTGTGTGCGCAGCATGCTCTTGGAATCGATGGTGCCGTTGAGCAAAGCCACGCCGCCTGCGGTAGAAACATCATGGCCGGTGGTGTTGGTGGCTTTGTCCGTATCTGAGTAGTACGCGCCGAACACGGCTTTAACGTCGTCGTGTTCAAAGTAGAGACGCAGTTCCTGGCTCATCACACGTTCATCGACGGTGTTGTCGGAGTAACCGCCTTCCGCAGCCGAGCGGTCATAGTCGATGGTGTAGAGATTGTCGATATTCGACCAGCCGCTGATGGCTTCAACACTCCAGCCATTTCCGAAGGTGTAACTCTGTTCAAAGCTGTGCAACTGCGTGAGATCTTCTTCGTTACCGCGAACGTTGGAAGTCTCCGTGCGCTCGCCTTGAGAAGAATCGTGTAGCGGATCACCGAACTCGTTGTTGGAGCGGGTGTAACCGTATTGCGCGCGATATCCCGGCAGAACCTCTGGGATCCACAACATCTTCGCGCGCAGGTTGCGGGTTTTTTCGCGGCCTGCATCGTCTTCATCGCGCGTGATGTTAGTGATGTCACCACGGTCATAACGATCTTGTGCAGAGACGCGGAAACGCAAGGTGTCAGTGAACGGGCCGCCACCAGCAATTGCGTAGTCGTGACCATCACGGCTCATCACACCAGCGCGCAGACGTGCATCCCAATTCTTGGTTGGCTGACGTGAGCGCAGCACAACTGATCCAGCCAAACTGTTGCGACCTTGGTTGGTAGACTGCGCACCGCGCATGACTTCGACTTGTTCAAGGTCCCAAGTAGAGAGCGGGCCAGCAAAACTCGCGGCGCGAGCAGGCAGCGCAACGCCATCCAGATAAACGCTGACGGTTTCACCTTCACCACCAATGCCACCCTGCGGAATGCCGCGGATCGCGATTTCGCGATCACCACTCGCGGAGATGACGTTGCCGAACTCGGTCACAGCGTCCTTCATCGAGGCGTCGCTGGAATTCTGCAGATCTTCGCGGGTTAGCACGCCAATACTGGTCGAGGTTTCGGCGAGTGTGCGACCCAGCTTTTCGCCAGTGACGACAATAGTTTGGAGTTGCACCGGCGCTGGCGGCGTTACAGCCGGTTCAGATGACTTCGCAACCGAAACGGTTGGCTGAGCTTCGTCCGCTGCCGCATTGACGGTTGGCGTATCGACTGTGTTGTCATTTTGGGCAAACGCGCAGGTCGTGGTCAGTGCGAGGCCAGCAGCCAAGCGGATGTAAGCGAGGTTCATATCAGTCGTTCGATGTCGTCAGTGAATGCGGTTTGCGTAAAGAATTCGTAAGAAAAATTAAACACAGCCAATCAGCCCGTCGAAGACGCAGGCAGATGAATTTGAAAGGAATAATGACGACAGCCGCGCACGCTAAGCGTCCTTGAACGCTCCCCCAATAAGCCAAACATGCGCATTGCCCCTTAGTGCAACGATAATTATTCTCAATAACTTAACGCAAAGTGGAGTTTTCGGCCACTCCGACCCATTAGTAAATTTCTTGGCGTCCAATAAAAACGGCCCGTTTAAGGGCCGTTTTTGCATGAGTCACTGGCATTCAATCCGCGCTTTCTTGCGCCTTTTCTTTGGGCAGGAAAATAGCGCCCTTCAGTTCTGTCGCAAGGATCGCTTCACGCAACAGCTTGATGGCCTCGCGACGCGGGAAGGTTTTGCGCCAAACCAAGGCGAGTCGGCGAGTCGGCGCGGGCGCGGCCAATGGGCGCCATGCCAGCAATGCATTGTTGTCACCGCGATTCTCGACCGATGTGCGCGGCACGACCGTAATGCCGAGGCCGCTAACAACCATATAGCGAATCGTTTCCAAGCTGCTGCCAGTACGCGGGCCGGGGCCATCGCCTTCTGCAGTGACGCACTTGGGGCAAGCGGAAATCACTTGGTCGCGGAAACAATGGCCGGGACCCAACAGCAAGAGATTCTCTTCAGCCAGACGCTTGGCCGGAATCTGTTCTTCGCTGGCCCAGCGATGATCTTGCGGCAGCAGCACAACAAAATCTTCGTCATACAAAGACCACGCATTGAGGCCGTGCAGATCAACCGGCAACGCAATCACCGCAACATCAAGTTCGTTATCGCGAAGCTGCTCCAACAATTTCGCCGTGAAGTTTTCTTCGATGACCAGCGGCATCAGCGGCGCGCGTTCGCGCATCAGCGGAACAAGGCCGGGTAACAAATACGGCCCGACGGTGTAGATCGCGCCAAAACGCAGCGGACCAGAAAGCTCATCGCGACCTTCACGTGCCATGTCTTCAACACGACCAGCTTCAGCCAGAACTTTGCGCGCTTGCACGATGATGCGTTCGCCAACAGGCGTTGGCCGCACCTCACCACGATTACGCTCGAACAACATCACACCGAGATCGTCTTCAAGTTTTTTAACAGCGACTGAAAGCGTTGGCTGCGAAACAAACGAACGTTCTGCTGCGCGACCAAAGTGACGCTCTTTATCGAGATTCACCAGATAGCGAAGCTCCGTCAGCGTCATGACTTAAGCCAATCAGTAGGCTTGAGATATTTATCCATCAACTCCGCCTCAGCACTACCGGCTTCGGGGTGATGGTCATAACGCCAGCTTGCGAGTGGTGGCATCGACATCAGAATAGATTCGGTACGTCCGCCCGACTGTAAGCCGAAGTGCGTGCCGCGATCCCAGACCAGATTGAATTCAACGTAGCGCCCACGGCGATACAACTGCCATTCACGCTCGCGTTGACCATAAGGCGTGTCTTTGCGCAGTTGCACCAAGGGCTGATACGCGGGAATGAAATGGTCGCCGACGCTCTTCATCAAACCAAAAGCCTTGTCGAAACCACCTTCACTCCAATCATCAAAAAACAAACCGCCAATGCCGCGTGGCTCATTGCGATGCTTGAGGAAGAAATACTCGTCGCACCAATTCTTCAACTTGGGATGCACATGCGCACCGTAAGGAGCACAAGCTGCAGCGCCGATGGAATGCCAGTGTCGGCAATCCATGTCGTAGCCGTAATACGGCGTGAGATCAAAGCCACCACCAAACCACCAAACCGGTTCTTCGTTCTCGCGCTCGGCGATGAAGAACCGAACATTGGCGTGGGCGGTAGGCACGTGCGGATTCAGCGGATGAATGACCAGCGAGACGCCCATCGCGCGCCATTGGCGGCCGATTAACTCTGGGCGATGCGCAGTCGCAGATGGTGGCAGCTGCGTGCCTTGTACCATCGAGAAAGCAACGCCAGCGCGCTCGAACACAGCGCCGTCAGCGAGGATGCGTGTATCACCGCCACCACCAGTGATCGCGCCGCTGCTTTCGCCGCGTGTCCAGCGATCACTTTTAAATTGCGCAGTGCCATCGGCACTTTCCAATGAGGTACAAATCCGCGATTGCAGATTTCTTAAGTATTGTTCGACGTCGGCGGCGTTCATGGTCGCAGCAGTGTACCGCTACGCAGGTCACGAATCTGCGTTGGTTTATCCAGCCCGCCCAATGCGCCGCTGACAATGGCATCTACCTGCATACCAAAACGCAGCCTCACCTGTGTGCCACTCATCGCAGGCGATTGGCCAGCACGGTTGGCGCTGGTGGAGACAATCGCGCCGCCATAAGCTCGACATAACGCAGCGGCGACAGGATGCGCAGTCACGCGCACGGCGATGGTGTCGTGCTCACCACGCACCCATTCGGGCGTGAGATCAGAAGCAGGGAATAACCAAGTTGCAGGACCGGGCCAGGTTTTGAACGCGGGAGCTAGTTCTTTGGCACTGAGTGGTTCGACATAAGGACGCAGCTGCTCAAAATCTGCCGCAATCAGGATCAAACCTTTGCGCCAGTCACGCTCTTTGAGATGCAGCAGCTTGATGCAAGCGTGCCGATTCTGCGGCTCGCAACCAAAACCCCAAACCGCTTCGGTGGGGTAAGCAATAACGCCGCCTGCACTGAGAGAGTGACAGGCGGCGCGTAATTGCAGCGTTGAAGCCATACCTTATTTTTTCTTGGTGGCAGCTTTCTTCGCAGCCACTTTCTTTGCCGCTACTTTTTTGGCCGGAGCCTTTTTAGCAGCTACTTTCTTGGCTGGCGCTTTCTTGGCAACAGTTTTCTTCACTGCTGTTTTCTTTGCTGGCGCTTCGGCTTTATCGGCTGCAGGTTTTTTCTTGGCGCCGCCTTTCTTTGCCGGCTTCTTCAGATTTTCTGCTTCGGTCAAGAACGCCTCGCACTCAAACACACTGAGTGTTTCTGGCGTCTTTGTCTTCGGGATACGCGCTTTACGCGTGCCGTCGGTGATGTACGGACCGAACTTGCCTTTGACGATGCGGATCGTTGTGCCTTCGAACAAACGAATCGTGGCAGCTTCAATCGCAGCCGCTTTCAATTCAATCAGTTCAATTGCGCGCGGCAATTCCACCGTGAACGGATCGTCTTCTTTCTTCAGCGAGACAAAGTTCTTGCCGTAACGAACGTAAGGTCCAAAGCGACCAATGTTCACTTCGACTTCGTAACCGTCCGGCGTCTGTCCGAGTTTGCGTGGAAGCTTGAACAGCTCCAACGCCTGCTCCAACGTGATGGTGTCGATGCGCTGAGTCGCGCGCAGCGAAGCAAAACGTGGCTTGTCTTCATCTTCCTTGGTGCCGATCTGCACGAAGGGACCAAAGCGGCCGATACGCGCCGATACCGGTTTGCCGCTCGTAGGATCCACACCAATCTGACGCGCCTGCGAAACTTCTTCGCGCTTGAGTTCCATCTTCTCATCAACGCGTGGCTTGAAGTCTTTCCAGAACGAAGCGAGCAATGGCACCCATTGCTTTTCGCCGCGCGAGACAGCATCGAGATCATCTTCGAGATGCGCGGTGAATTCGTAGTCGACGTATTGGGTGAAATGTTCGGTGAGGAATCGATTCACGACCATGCCAACGTCCGTCGGCGAGAAAGCCTTGCCGTCGAGGCGCACGTAATCGCGACCCTGTAGCGTGGCAATGATGCTGGCGTAAGTTGAAGGACGACCGATGTCGTACTCTTCAAGCGTCTTCACCAATGAGGCTTCTGTGAAGCGCGGTGGCGGTTCGGTGAAGTGTTGATCAGTGATGACTTCAAGCAACTTAACGGTGTCACCTTCAACCAGAATCGGCAGACGCTTTTCATCGTCCTCGTCATCCGGTTCGTCGGTGCTCTGCATGTAAACGGCGATGAAGCCCGGCTCGACCAACACCGAACCGCTGGCGCGGAAGGCATGTGGTTCACCGGCGCGCAATTCTGCGGTGACGGTGTCATACACCGCCTGCGTCATCTGCGAAGCCATGGTGCGCTTCCAGATCAGCTCATAAAGCTTGGCCTGATCAGGCGTCATGTACTTGGCGATTTGGTCTGGCGCACGTGCAGCAGACGAAGGACGCACGGCTTCATGCGCTTCCTGTGCGTTCTTTGATTTAGCTTTGAATACACGAGCTTCGGCAGGCACGGAGGCTTTGCCGAACTTGCTGCCAATCACTTCGCGAATTTCGGTCAGCGCGTCCTGCGCCAAGTTCACGGAGTCCGTACGCATGTAAGTAATGAGACCGACGGTTTCGCCGCCGAGATCAATACCTTCATACAACTGCTGAGCCGTACGCATCGTGCGGCTGGAAGTGAACCCAAGCTTGCGGTTGCCTTCCTGCTGCAGCGTTGAAGTCGTGAACGGCGGAGCCGGGTTACGGCGACGCTGTTTCTTTTCAACACTGGCAACGCGCAACACACCATTAGCGGCTGCGAGAATTTTTTGCTTGGCGGCTTCTGAGCCACCCGCATCGGTCAGCGAGAACTGCTCAACTTTCTTGCGATCGAGCTCAATCAGCTTCGATGTGAACACCGAACCTTTTTCGCCACGCGCTTCGATAGTCCAGTATTCCTGCGGCTTGAACGCGCGGATTTCGAGTTCGCGCTCGCAGATCAGGCGTAGCGCCGGGCTCTGGACGCGACCAGCGGAAAGGCCGGTCTGAATCTTGCGCCACAGCAGCGGCGACAGATTGAAACCTACGAGATAGTCCAGTGCGCGACGCGCTTGCTGGGCATTGACCAAGTCCTGCGCGATATCACGCGGCTCGGCGATGGCTTTCTGCACTTCGCGCTGGGTGATTTCATAAAACACCACGCGCTTGACCGGCTTGTTCTTGATCGCGTTGCGCTCTTTCAGCAGCTCGAGCAAATGCCAAGCGATGGCTTCCCCCTCTCTATCAGGGTCGGTTGCCAGAAAGAGGTTGTCAGCATTCTTCAGCGCGGCTTGGATCGCCCGCACATGCTTGTCGTTCTTCTCGATCGCCTGATATTTCATGGCGAAGGCGTTGGCGGTGTCGACGGCGCCGTCTTTCGGCACCAAATCACGTACGTGGCCGTACGAAGCCAGAACTTCGTAGTCCGAACCGAGGTACTTCTTGATCGTCTTGGCTTTCGCCGGCGACTCAACAATGACGAGGTTTTTACTCATCTATATATGGAATCCAAATGATTGGGGGCGCGACGATAGGCCGCGGCACAGGCGGCTTATACGCGGAAGAACCGGCGACTGTCCAGAAATTCCTTTTCCGGACTGCGCGGTTTTAGTGCAGAAAATCGCCTTGGTAATAGAGCATATCTTCCAGTTGCATGAAGGCTTCTTCGGCCTCCGGCTGGTTGATCAGCACTAGCAAACAGACCCATTTGACGCGCTCGAGATCGATCTCTTCCGTGATCGCCAGCAGGCGGTCAATAACGAGTTCGCGCGAGTCGGCGGTGAGAATGCCGAGCTGCTCTAAATAAAGGAGAAAGCCGCGACATTCGGTGGAAATGCGCTCCATCTCGTCATGCGTATACAAACGCATGGCGCCGTCGGGGCCAAACACCAGCGGAAGCTGGCGTTGCTGCGCGAGGCCATCCAACCAAGCAAACGCGTGGCGGACCTCATCTTCTGGAAAGCCTGCGGCGACAAGCTCATCGCGCAGCGTTTCCTGGTTGCCTGTGTCGGCGAACTCACCGGTCTGGTAGTTCTCTAGCAGGTACATCAGCACATCTAGGACGGTTTCTTTCATGGCAAGCCAACTCCCGTTCTGTGTTGATTTAGTGTATTTGAAA
>JAZKEM010000250.1:0-4233 GCA_040387055.1 Pseudomonadota bacterium
TGGAAAGTTCGCGTTAACGCTGTGTTGCCGGGTTTGACTGAAACCAAATTTGCATCAGCGCTGACCAAGAACGAACAAATTCTTAACGTCGCGCTTCAGCAAATTCCATTGGCACGTGTAGCGCAGCCAGAAGAAATTGCACCAGCAATTTTGTATTTGGTTTCTGATGCAGCCAGCTATGTCACTGGTACGACATTGACGGTCGATGGTGGATTAATTGGTTGCGGCGGACTTTAAACCCAAGCAATAACGCGGGAGCATCGCAATGCCCACACTACAAACTGGCGGTCAGACGCTGTACTACGAAGATACTGGCGGTGATGGCCAGGTTGTCGTGTTCTCCCACGGTTTGCTGATGGATCGCACGATGTTTGATGCGCAGGTGGCTGCGCTATCGAAAAAGTATCGCGTGATCACATGGGATGAGCGCGGTCATGGCAACGCCGGCGATGCGACTGCGCCGTTTTCGTATTACGACTCTGCTGCTGATCTTGTGGGTCTGTTGCAACAGCTCTCGATTCCAAGCGCCATCTTTGCTGGCATGTCACAAGGCGGTTATCTTTCTCTACGCGCAGCACTGCGATATCCGCAGATGGTTGCGGGTCTGATTTTGATCGACACGCAAGCGCTTCCAGAGAATCCAGTCACCCTTCCCCATTACACCCAACTGATTAACAACTGGGTTGCGAATGGCTTGGATGATCAAACCGCGGCGACGCTGGAGCACATCATCCTCGGCGCGGGTTACGCCGATGCGTCGCTGTGGAAAGCCAAGTGGAAGAAAGTAACGCCTGCCAACCTGCTGCAGATTTTTAATACCTTGGTAACGCGTGATGATCTCACTGAGTCACTTTCGCAAATCAAAGTGCCTGCATTGGTGATTCACGGCGATACGGATAATGCGATTCCTTTGGCGCATGCCGAAGAGATGGCGCGCCGCCTGCCTCAGGCGACGCTCAAAGTGATTCCGGGTGCTGGACACGCCGCCAACCTAACGCATGCCGCGTTAGTCACTCCGCTGATCGAAACTTTTCTTGAACGCTTTAACAGCGTTTAAGGTGTCGGCGCTTCGGGAGCAGGAGCAGCGCCTGCTTCGGGAGTTACTGGAACAGGTACAGGCACGGGCTCACCACTGGGTTCAGCTTCGATAGGTGCTTCTGGCTCAGTGGTAACGGCCGGCGCTTCAGTAATGACAGGCTCATCAATGTCACTGAGTTGCCCACCACTCTCCGGTCCAGTGCTCGGCGGTTCTGGTTCTTCGCTCGGTGTGCCGCGTGAGCCGTAACCCATCTGTCCCACAATCCAACGCACACGCTTCTGCACATACGCGCCGGGTGAGTTCACTTTCCAGCGCTTAGGATTCGGGAGTACCGCGGCCAATCTTGCAGCCTCTGTAGGCGTGAGTTGTGCAGCCGACTTATGGAAATATTTTTGCGATGCGGCCTCTACGCCGTAGAGACCGGGGCCGAATTCTGCGACGTTGAGATACACCTCAAGAATACGATCCTTGCCCCAGATGTTTTCGATCAAAACAGTAACGCCTGCTTCGATACCTTTGCGGAAGTAGCCACCGCCCGACCATAAAAACAAATTCTTCGCAGTCTGCTGACTGATCGTTGATGCACCGCGTTTACGTTTGGATTTTTTGTTGTGTGCGTAGGCTTTTTCCATCGCTTCGATATCAAAGCCCTTGTGCGTATAAAACTTTTGATCTTCAGCTGAAATCACTGCTTGTCCAGCGAACTTGGCGATTTTTTTAGCAGGCACCCAAGTGTATTGAACCGGCTTGACCTCGCTTTGCAGCATGAAGGCCGTTGTCGGCAGCGGCAGCCATTTGAACAGCACGATGGGTAACAAAACCAGTGCAATCAAAATCAGCGATAACTTGAGCAGCAAGCCCAATAGCGACGTACGTTTTTTAGTCATTTTCTCGGAAGGCGGCGTGGCTTTGGACGCAGTCAATTGCGGCGCTGCTGCAGGTGCAGCCAGATCAGGTTCTATACGCGGGTTTTGAGGATCCATCGCCGGGGCTAGTCGTTTTAAATAATTCTGTGGCGCGAATATTAGCGGCTTACAGAGATCGGCGGGCTACTGTCCCGATATCCGGGATGAATTGGGACTTATTTGGCCCCAGTGGCCGACGGCGGCGTCTGCTGCCGCTGAATTTCTTTGCGCTTCATCTCCAGATAATCGCCGCGTTCAAGTTCGTGCAGCTGCTGCGGATAGCGTTCAACACCGGCGTACCAGGCATTGAGGCGCTTCTCCATCTGTTCTGACGGCGATGCCGACAAGGTATCGAGATAGGCCTCAATCGCCAAGTAGTAACGCATCGTGTTTCGTTCAACCACACCACGCACTCCGCGCATATAAACAGGGTCGCCGTTGGCTTTGCGCGAAACAATGCTGAAGCCCAATTTGTTGCGTCCGGTCGTCGTCAGGTAACCCTGCATCGCTACGCGCGCTGCCATGCCGTAGCGGTACGAGTACGACAGATGCAGAAAGCTGTGCTGAGCATCAAGCGCCACCACTTCGAGTTGGATGCGATAGCGATTGGTGCCCATCGGGCCTTCGTCCGCGGTCAGTAGTAGTTGCAGATAGTCCGACTGATTCGCCACAACCTTGTAGTGAAAATCGATCGGAAAAGCGTCATCGAGTGGCTGATCAAATTTTCGTCCAACGCTCAGTTGCAGCATGTTGGCTGAGCCAGCGCGACAACTCTTCACGTTCTGATGCAGGATCAGAATGTCACACCAATGATTGATGTCTTTCAGTGCTGGACTGACCACGGCATAGGGCTGCTCAATCACCGCGTAGGTATCGCCTTTCAGACTGTTCGTGGTCTGACTCGACTCCTGATAGAGCGGACGTTTAAATGGATTGTTGGCCAGCTGCTCACGCAAGGCACTGTGACGCGCTTTTAACGATGTTGCGTCCTGCGCCTGCGCCAGAGGTGCGCCCAATAAAGCGCAGAATAAAACTACTGTGGGCAACGCGCTGCACTTCACCTTGATCTCGCTCTTCGAACTGACTCGATAATGATCGTAGCGGCGAACCTATTTGGCATCGGTGTGTTAGCGCACCGAACTCCTGTGCTCGATCGCGCATATTTCAGTCGTCAGAAATATCACGGAGATTGAACATGTACGGATTAAACAAACACATCGTTGCCATCATTTCAGCTGGCGTTCTGAGTCTCAGCCTCAGCGCATGCGGTGGTCCAGAGACCCCAGCTAAAAATCAGGAAGATGTCACCAAAGCAGCAGTAGAAGGCGCTAAGGATGTCGAGAAGGAACGTGCCAATGTCGTCGACAATCTGACGGATGCTCAGAAAGACGTTAACAAGGCAGACACCGAATATGGCCATCAGGCAGCCAAGGGCAATCTCGAGATTGCAATTGCAGAGGCCGAAGCTGCACATAAGGTCGCTATTGAACAATGCGAAGCCTTAGCTGGTGATGCACGCGCACTTTGCAAAAAGCAGGCTGATGCCACGCTTGAGCAGGCTAAGGTACAGGCCAAGATCACAAAGTACGCAACTGATCCTAAGCAGTAAGAAGCAGTCAATTTGTATCGATGAATGGCCCCTCAATGGGGCCATTCGTTTATTTGAAGCTAGTATTTGAAACTAGGCCTTATTGCTACGTGCAGCTTTGCGATCATCAGTTTCTAAGCGCAATCGAATCTCGGTGGCCACAGGCAGATGATCTGATAGTCGTTCTTCGAGAACGGTTGCAGTGATCACTTCCACAGTTGGCGTAACGAGGATGTGATCTAAGGCGCGAGACGGACGCCAACTCGGGAACGTGTGCGCTTTGTGTACGCCGCGCAAGCCAGCGCCACGTAGACCGTCGTGAGTATTCAGTTCACTGTCATCGCAATTCAGATCGCCCAGCACAATGGTGTCGATGCGATCATGGATCAAGGTTGAGATGAAATGTAGTTGACGCTCACGCACGCGACGCCCGAGTGCGAGATGAACAATGAATAGGCGCAATGGTTCGCGACCTTCAGGCCTGACTTCCACCTCAAGCGCCCCACGCCCCGGCAACCAGCCCGGCAGCGCGTGATATTTCACATTCTCCAAAGGCCAGCGCGACAAGCAACCTAAGCAATGCTGTGCGAATGGCCGCAAATCACGCGTTACCGCCGCATGCCAATAGCGAAAGCCCGCGCGTTCAGCGAGATGCGACACTTGGTTGAGTTGTGAGGTGCGCAAACTACCCGCGTCAGCTT
>JAZKEM010000251.1:0-11871 GCA_040387055.1 Pseudomonadota bacterium
CGCGGCGGTAAGGATTACGACTCGGAATGGGGCCAGCGCATGCGTGGGCAGGGCGTGTTTGCTGATCTGATCAAGCAACGTTTTCTGCTGGCTTGCCGTCGCCATCAGCTGCAAAACCGCGCGGTTTGGCGTCTCGATACCACTAAATTCAGTGTTCCCCCCGCGTCAGGTGATCAGATGGGTTTGGGTTTTTGATCAACATTTGATCTCTCCATCAGTTTCTTTCGCTTTTTGCACCAATTTAGATAGACGGGAAGAGCTTCGGAACGTAAAATGCCCGCCTAATCCTGACGGGGGCTTTCGCCCCCGTTTCCATGTGTAATCCACGGATTAGACCTACTAAAGTACCTGAGCAGATGACCCATCTAAAGCCGGCCATTCTTGCCCTCGCCGACGGCAGCATTTTTAAAGGCGTTTCTATTGGTATTGAGGGTCAAACCTCAGGCGAAGTTGTTTTTAATACCGCCATGACCGGGTATCAGGAAATCCTCACGGACCCTTCCTACCGCGAACAGATCGTCACCCTCACGTATCCGCATATCGGCAACGTCGGCACCAATGCTGAAGATGCTGAATCGGAAAAAGTGCAGCTTGCTGGCCTCGTGATTCGCGAAGTGCCACGCCTTCACAGCAATTTCCGCTCCACTCAAGACTTCAGCGAATACCTGAAGCAGAACCGCGTCGTCGCCATCGCTGGCATCGACACGCGTCGCCTCACGCGCATCCTGCGTGATAAGGGCGCACAGAACGGTTGCATCATGGCCGGCACGGTTGATGAAGCCGCCGCACTCAAAGCCGCGCAGATGTTCCCTGGCCTCAAGGGCATGGATCTAGCGAAGGTCGTCAGCACCGCCAAGACTTATAACTGGACGCAGCCAACGTGGATCGGCCCCGATGAAAATCGCGCGCCAGTCACGAGCAAGTATCACGTTGTTGCGTACGACTTCGGCGTTAAGCAGAACATTCTGCGCATGCTGATTGATCGTGGCTGCAAGGTCACTGTCGTGCCTGCACAGACCAGCGCGGAAGATGTGCTGAAGCTGAAACCAGATGGCGTGTTCCTTTCCAACGGCCCCGGCGATCCAGAACCTTGCGACTACGCAATCGCTGCAGCGAAAGTGTTCATCGCCAAAAAAATCCCACTGTTCGGCATCTGCCTTGGCCACCAGATTCTGGGTTTGGCCAGCGGCGCAAAGACGCTGAAGATGAAGTTTGGTCACCACGGTGCAAACCATCCGGTGCAGGACATCGAATCTGGCCGCGTGCTCATCACCAGCCAGAACCACGGCTTTGCTGTTGACGAAACGACGCTGCCAGCCAACGTTGTGATCACGCACAAGTCGTTGTTCGACGGTTCGCTGCAAGGCATTCGTTTGAACGATGCGCCGGCATTCAGCTTCCAGGGTCACCCGGAAGCTAGCCCCGGTCCGCGCGACGTCGACTATCTGTTCGACCAGTTCGTTCGCCTGCTGGCGGACGCTGCCTAAATGTTTTGCATGACGGAAATCACCACTTACTTAGATGAAGTGGTGATTTCTGTTCTGCTGCCCGGCCCGCAGGGCCAGACGCCAAGTTTTAAGTTTTAGCGCCGAGCGTGAGCTCGGCTGCCAATTGAGTGAGTGAAGATGCCAAAACGTACCGACATTAAAAGCATTCTGATCATCGGCGCAGGCCCGATTGTGATTGGTCAGGCTTGCGAGTTCGATTACTCCGGCGCACAGGCCTGTAAGGCGCTGCGCGAAGAGGGCTATCGCGTCATTCTGGTGAACTCGAATCCAGCAACGATCATGACGGATCCGGAAACCGCGGATGCGACGTACATCGAGCCGATCCGCTGGGAAACTGTTGCACGCATTATCGAGAAAGAGCGTCCAGACGCGCTGCTACCGACGATGGGCGGCCAGACCGCACTGAACTGCGCACTCGATCTGTCACGTCAGGGCATTCTGGATAAATTCGGCGTGCAGATGATTGGCGCCAATGAACATGCGATTGATCTGGCCGAAGACCGCCAGAAATTCCGCGATGCGATGACCGAGATCGGTTTGGGTTCAGCGCGTTCGGGCGTTGCACACACGATGGATGAAGCCCGCAAAATTCAAACGACCATCGGTTATCCGGTGATCATTCGTCCGTCCTTCACGCTCGGCGGCACGGGCGGCGGCGTGGCTTACAACGTTGAAGAATTCGAAGAAATCGTCACGCGCGGTCTCGACCTCTCGCCAACCACCGAAGTGCTGATTGAAGAATCGCTGCTCGGTTGGAAAGAGTACGAGATGGAAGTGGTGCGTGACCGCAAGGACAACTGCATCATCATCTGCTCGATCGAAAACTTTGATCCGATGGGCGTTCACACTGGCGACTCCATCACCGTTGCGCCTGCGCAGACGCTGACGGACAAGGAGTACCAGATCATGCGTGACGCCAGCATCAAGGTGCTGCGCAAGATCGGCGTTGATACCGGCGGCTCCAACGTACAGTTCTCGATCAATCCAGAAGACGGTCGCATGATCGTCATCGAAATGAATCCGCGCGTATCGCGTTCATCTGCACTGGCATCGAAAGCAACGGGTTTCCCGATTGCCAAGGTCGCGGCCAAGCTTGCGATTGGTTACACGCTGGACGAATTGCGCAACGAAATTACCGGTGGTGTTACGCCGACGTCGTTCGAGCCGAGCATTGATTACGTTGTCACCAAGATTCCACGCTTCACGTTTGAAAAATTCCCACAGGCTGATTCGCGTCTGACGACGCAGATGAAATCAGTCGGCGAAGTCATGGCCATCGGTCGTAACTTCCAAGAGTCGCTGCAAAAGGCGATGCGTGGTTTGGAAGTGAGTTCGGATGGTTTTGATCCGCAGGTTTCTGAGTTCAACGAAACCACGATCTCCAAGATTCGTGAAGAACTGATCACCGCTCGCGCCAAGCGCCTGTGGTACGTCGGCGATGCATTCCGCGCTGGCATGTCGGTGTCGGAAGTATTCCGCCTGTCGAAGATTGATCCTTGGTTCCTTGAACAGATTGAAGAGCTGATCAAGACCGAAGACGAAATTGCGCATCACATGATCAGCAAAGTTGAAGAAGCGGATCTGCGTCGCTACAAGCGTCTTGGTTTCTCGGATCGTCGCCTCGCCAAGTTGATGGGCGTGAAAGAAGATTCTGTGCGCGCACGTCGTCACAAATTAAATGTGCGTCCGGTCTACAAGCGCGTCGATACCTGCGCTGCAGAGTTTCCGTCGAGCACCGCTTATCTGTATTCCAGCTACGACGAAGAGTGCGAAGCCGCACCGTCAACGCGCGAAAAAATTATCGTGCTCGGCGGCGGACCTAACCGAATTGGTCAGGGCATCGAGTTCGATTACTGCTGCGTCCATGCATCAATGGCGCTGCGTGAAGATGGTTATGAAACCATCATGATCAACTGCAATCCTGAAACGGTTTCGACCGACTACGACACTTCAGATCGTCTGTACTTTGAACCGTTGACGTTCGAAGACGTGATGGAAATCATCGACCTCGAAAAGCCGAAGGGCGTGATCGTGCAGTTCGGTGGCCAGACGCCACTGAAGCTCTCGCGTCAGCTTGAAGCTGCAGGCGCGCCGATCATCGGCACCTCGCCAGATTCGATCGACCTTGCAGAAGACCGCGAGCGTTTCCAGAAATTGGTTGAGAAGCTCAAGCTCTTGCAGCCACCGAATGGCACGGCAACTTCGGAAGCACAGGCACTGGCTGTTGCGAACAAGGTTGGCTATCCGCTGGTCGTGCGTCCTTCCTACGTGCTCGGTGGCCGCGCGATGGAAATCGTGCACGATGATGACGATCTCAACCGCTACATGACCGAAGCCGTGAAGGTTTCGAATGACTCGCCTGTTCTGCTTGATCGTTTCCTCAACAATGCGATTGAAGTAGACGTTGACGCGTTGTCTGACGGCACCGATGTCGTCATCGGCGGCATCATGGAGCACATCGAAGAAGCGGGCGTTCACTCGGGCGACTCCGCTTGTTCGCTGCCTGCATACTCGCTGCCTAAGTCGGTACTCGATGATATTCGCAGCCAGATGGTCAAACTCGCACATGGACTGAAAGTTATCGGACTGATGAACGCGCAGTTCGCAGTGCAGGGCGAAAAGGTTTATCTGCTGGAAGTGAATCCGCGTGCATCGCGTACGTCACCATTTGTTTCGAAAGCCACCGGTCGTCCGCTCGCCAAGATTGCGGCGCGCTGCATGGCTGGCAAGAGTCTGAAAGAGCAGGGCATCATTGGCGAAGTGATTCCACCGTATTACTCGGTGAAAGAATCAGTGTTCCCGTTTGCCAAGTTCCCGGCAGTCGATCCGTTGCTCGGACCAGAAATGCGTTCGACCGGCGAAGTCATGGGCGTTGGCGCCGTGTTCGGCGAAGCCTTCAATAAAGCACTGCTCGCTGCTGGTGTAACGGTTCCGCGCAGCGGCACCGCGTTTATCAGTGTGCGCGAAGGCGACAAGCCGAAAGCGGTTGAGTTGGCGCGTCTTCTCTCTGGTAAGGGATTCCGCGTTTTGGCGACACATGGCACTGCAGCCTTGGTTAAAGAAGCTGGCATCCCTTGCGAAGGCGTCAACAAGGTCAAGGAAGGCCGTCCGCATTGCGTCGATATGATCAAGAATGGCGAGATCCATTTCATTGCCAATACGACGGAAGGCAAGAAGTCGATTGAAGAGTCGCGCTCGATTCGCGGCGCTGCGATTCAGCACAAGATCTGCTACTTCACGACGATTGCCGGTGCGCTGGCAGCGGCTGTCGCAATGGACCATCTCGACAACGAAGATGTGAACCGTCTGCAGGACTTGCACGCTCAGATTCGATAGCCCTGACCCGAATGGCGAGCCTTAACGGCTCGCCGTTCGGGAATAGCAGTGGTATCGTGACACCCGGATGCCCGTAGCAATGTTGCTATAGGGCATCCATTATTTTTTGAGAAACCCGTCGTTTGTATCGCACAAGGCTGTCACGGGTAGCCACCAACACCAAGAATATTTATGAGCAAACATCCATTAACGTTGCGCGGAGCTGAAAAGCTGCGCGAAGAACTACGAGTTCTGAAATCCGAGACGCGTCCGCGCATTATCGCCGCGATTGCCGAAGCGCGTGCGCACGGCGATCTTAAGGAAAACGCCGAGTACATCGCGGCGCGCGAACAGCAGAGCTTTGCCGAAGGTCGCATTGCCGAAATTGAATCAAAACTGTCGTTGTCGCAGGTGATTGATGTCACCACCTTGCAAGGTAACGGCAAGGTCGTATTTGGTGCGACGGTTGAACTGGCCGATGTGAATACCGGCGATGAGTTCAAGTATCAGATCGTTGGCGAAGATGAAGCCGATTCCAAGCAGGGTCTCGTCTCCTATAGCTCGCCTATCGGCCGCGCTTTGATTGGTAAGCCTGAAGGCGATATTGCTCAGGTTCAAGCTCCGGGCGGTATCCGCGAGTTGGAAATCATCAAGGTTCACTACATCTAAATTGCTGGCTAAATGGGTATTCGCGTAGAAGCGCACTTATGGGTAAAGGTGTAGGTAAAGGCCGCAGCAACAGTTCCGCTCGCTGGCTCAATGAGCACGAGAACGACCCCTATGTGCAACTAGCACGCAAGCAGGGCTATCGCTCACGCGCGGTCTACAAGCTCAAAGAGATCAATGAAAAGGACAAGCTGCTAAAGCCTGGCCATATCGTGGTGGATCTGGGTGCGGCTCCCGGCGGTTGGAGTCAGTTGGCTCGTCCCTTGCTTGGTCCTAAGGGGCGCTTGATTGCTCTGGATATTCTGCCGATGGACCCGGTGCCGGATGTCGAATTCATCTTGGGCGACTTCCGTGAAGGCTATGTTTTGCAGCAGTTGCAAGATTCAGTGGGCACTAAGGCGATAGACCTTGTTTTATCGGATATGGCCCCCAATCTCTCTGGTATCGACGTGGCAGATCAGGTTTCCAGCATCTATTTGTGCGAGCTGGCACTGGATTTTGCCAAGGAACATCTCAAGCCTAAGGGGATGTTTCTAACAAAGATTTTCCAAGGTGAAGGCTTTGATGAGTATCTCAAGGAGCTTCGGCAAACGTTTGAGACGGTGACGGTGCGTAAGCCCAAGGCTTCTCGTCCACGTAGTCGAGAGGTTTACTTGCTGGCGAGAAACTTTAGGGCGGTGTAAGGTTCTAACAGCGGATTTGCAAAGGAATTAAGCGTTGAACGATCTGGCAAAAAATATGCTGTTGTGGGTGGTCATCCTCGTCGTCTTGATGGGGGTGTTTCAGACGTTCAATGGCCGAGGACAATCGGCTAATACGCTCGCTTATTCGGATTTCCTTGCCCAGGTTAAGCAGGGCAATGTCTCGAATGTGATCATCGAGCAGCAGAACATCAAGGGCGATCTCAAGGGCGGCGGCAAGTTCACCGCCGTAAGTCCTGAGAGCAGCAACAGCGCCATGATCGGCACGTTGATTGAAAACAACGTGAAGTTTGACGGTCAGCTGCCTAAGGAAACGCCGCTGCTATTGCAGCTGTTGTTCAATGCATTCCCGATCCTGCTGCTGATTGCAGTGTGGGTCTATTTCATGCGCCAGATGCAGGGCGGCGCTGGTGGCCGCGGCGCGATGAGCTTCGGCAAGAGCCGCGCTCGCATGCTGTCGCCGGATCAAGTCAAAATCACTTTTGCTGACGTTGCTGGCGTTGATGAAGCCAAGCAGGAAGTCGGCGAGCTGGTGGATTTCCTTAAGGATCCAGCCAAGTTCCAGAAACTCGGCGGCAAAATTCCACGCGGCGTGCTGATGGTGGGCTCGCCTGGTACCGGTAAGACGCTGCTGGCCAAGGCCATTGCTGGCGAAGCTGGCGTGCCGTTCTTCGCGATTTCAGGTTCAGACTTCGTCGAAATGTTTGTCGGTGTCGGCGCCAGCCGCGTACGCGACATGTTCGAGCAGGCCAAGAAGCACGCGCCTTGCATCATCTTCATCGACGAAATCGATGCGGTCGGTCGTCACCGCGGCGCTGGCATGGGCGGTGGTCACGACGAACGCGAACAGACGCTGAACCAGATGCTGGTTGAGATGGATGGCTTTGAAGGCAATGAAGGCGTGATCGTCATTGCTGCAACCAACCGTCCAGACGTATTGGATCCGGCGCTGCTGCGTCCGGGCCGTTTCGACCGTCAGGTCGTGGTGCCTTTGCCAGACGTTCGTGGTCGCGAACAGATTGTGAAAGTGCACATGCGCGCCGTGCCGCTGGCGGATAACGTCAAGCCGGACATCATTGCGCGTGCAACGCCAGGCTTCTCAGGTGCTGATCTAGCTAACCTTGTGAACGAAGCGGCGCTGTTTGCTGCACGTCACAACAAGCGTTTGGTTGATCAGGACGATTTCGATAAGGCTCGCGACAAAATCATCATGGGCGCTGAACGTCGCTCGATGGTGATGAGCGAACAGGAAAAGAGCAACACGGCTTATCACGAAGCAGGCCACGCGATTGTTGGCGTTGTCGTGCCGGATCACGATCCAGTCTACAAAGTGACGATCATTCCGCGCGGTCGTGCCTTGGGTGTTACTGCGTATCTGCCGGAAGGCGATCGCTATAGCACCAGCCGCGAACGTCTCAACAGCCGCATCAGCGTTCTGTTCGGTGGTCGTATCGCTGAAGAGCTGATCTTTGGTGCCGACAAGGTCACCACCGGTGCGTCGAACGATATCGAGCGTGCAACTGAAATTGCTCGCAACATGGTTACCAAGTGGGGCTTGTCTGAAGCGCTCGGTCCGCTGTCTTATGGCGAGGAAGAAGGCGAAGTGTTCCTTGGTAAGAGCGTGACTCAGACCAAGCATTTCTCTGACAACACCGCGATGGCCATCGACAAGGAAATTCGCGAAATCATCGAGAAGAATTATGCGCGTGCGCATAAAATTCTGACCGAGAACATAGACAAGTTGCATGCGATGTCGCAAGCCTTGATGAAGTACGAAACCATCGATGCTGATCAGGTTCATCGCATCATGGCTGGGCAGGATCCTGGCGTGCCTGGCAACTGGACTGACGGTAAGCCGCCAGCGCCACCGCCGCCGAGCAAATCGGCTGGACAGAGTGGCACGGTGCAGCCGCCAGCTACTCCAAATTCTGCAAGCACAGTTTAAAAGTAGGCCGGCGCAAGCCGGCCTAATTCTTTGCACGCACGATGCAGCTGAAGCTAAAAAATTCCACGCTCGATTTAAGCAAGCCTTTGGTAATGGGCGTGCTCAACGTCACGCCGGATTCGTTTTCTGACGGCGGCCAATTTCTGAGCATAGATGCGGCTGTCGCTCGTGCTCGTGAGATGGTGGGCGAGGGCGCTGCGATCATTGATGTCGGCGGCGAATCTACGCGGCCTGGCGCCCAGCCGGTCAGCGAGCAAGAAGAGATCGCCCGTGTTGTCCCGGTGATCGAACGCCTATCTCGGGAGTTGGATTGCGTCATCTCCATCGACACACTTAAGCCCGCAGTGATGGCAGCCGCCTGTGCTGCTGGCGCGACCATGATCAATGACGTCAATGCACTGCAAGCGCCGGGGGCATTGGAAATTGCTCAACGCTTTGAGGCCGCGGTCTGCCTGATGCATATGCAGGGCGAGCCTCGCAGCATGCAGAACGCCCCGCAGTACGGCGATGTAGTGACAGAAGTCCGTGACTTTCTGGCAGCCCGAGTGCGAGCTTGTAAAGAGGCCGGAATCCCTGCACAGAGAATCCTGCTCGATCCGGGCATCGGCTTTGGCAAAACCTTGGAACACAATTTGGAGTTGCTGGCCAATCTGGATGCTTTTGCGGGCTTGCATTGCCCGCTTTTGATTGGGGTTTCACGTAAGTCGATGTTTAAAGCATTGCTGGGGGCCTCGGTCGATCAGCGCCTCAACGGCGCCCTTTCCGCAGCCGCTATTGCGGTCTGGCAAGGAGCCGTTATAGTGCGCGCCCACGACGTGCGGGCGACGGCTGAGGCTCTGCAGGTAGCCGCCGCACTACGCGATAAAAGGAGAGCTCAACAGTGAGCCGCAAATATTTCGGGACTGATGGTGTACGTGGCCGCGTTGGCGTTGAGCCGATGACGCCCGAATTCGCCCTCAAGTTAGGCTGGGCCGCAGGTCGCGTTCTGGGCAAAGCCCAAGGCGCCCGTGTGGTGATTGGTAAAGACACGCGCCGTTCCGGCTATGTTTTTGAATCTGCGTTGGAAGCGGGCTTGGCCAGCGCTGGTGTGGATGTTGATTTGTTGGGTCCGCTGCCAACGCCGGGCGTGGCTTATCTGACCCGTGCTTTGCGTGCGCAGGCTGGCGTGGTGATTTCCGCCTCGCATAATCCGCATCACGATAATGGCGTGAAATTCTTTGGTCCCGATGGCTCCAAGCTCAATGATGAAATTGAGCTCGAAATTGAAGCCATGATTGATCAGCCCATGGAGTGTGTTGCACCAGAACTCCTTGGCCGCGTGAAGCGTATTAATGATGCGTCTGGCCGTTATATCGAATTTTGCAAAAGCACCTTTGACGAAAAAAATCTCAACGGCATTAGCTTGGTTGTGGATTGCGCACACGGTGCTGCTTACAAGGTTGCGCCTGCTGTCTTCGAAGAATTGGGCGCAACGGTTGATTCAATCGGCGACAAGCCCAATGGCCTCAATATCAATGATGGCTACGGTTCTACGCACTTAGAGAATCTGAAAGCTGCCGTCAAAAAGCGTAAAGCTGATCTCGGCATTGCCTTGGATGGCGATGCGGATCGTTGCTTGATGGTGGACGCTGACGGCAACGAAATCGACGGCGATCAAATCATGTACGTTCTCGCCAAATCAAAATTGGCCAGTGGCGCATTAAAAGGTCCTGTGGTCGGGACCTTGATGTCCAACCTAGGACTCGAGAAAGCAATCGTAGCATTAGGCCTCGGCTTTGAGCGCGCCAATGTTGGTGATCGTTACGTGATGGAAATGCTGAAGGTTAAATCTGGCAACTTGGGCGGGGAAACTTCCGGCCACGCTATTTGCCTTGATAAAACCACGACCGGTGACGGCTTGGTTGCTGCGCTACAAGTATTGGCCGCGATGGTGCAGAGCAAGCAGTCATTAGCGCAGCTGGTGTCTGGCATGCACAAATTTCCGCAGTTGCTGATTAACGTTCCTGTGACGGGCAAGGCCAAACCTATTTTGGAATTGGCCGCCGTTCGTGAAGCCGAACAACAAAGCGTGCAGCGCCTTGGTTCGCGTGGTCGAGTTTTGCTTCGTGCCTCGGGCACTGAGCCTTTGATCCGCGTCATGGTTGAAGCTGAAGACGAAATTGAAACGCGCCGCGAGGCCGAATCTATTGCCGCTAGCGTGCGCGCTGCGGTTGCTTGATCTGATACTGAATATCTGAGGAGAACAGGATGTCGCGTCAATACTTGGTTGCAGGCAATTGGAAAATGAATGGTGGTCGTGCGGCGAATGCCGAACTCATCACAGGCATTTTGGCTGGCGTTGCCGCTAATGCTGCAGTCGAAATTTTGGTGTGCCCGCCGTCGGTTTATATCGATGCTGTTGCGCAACAAGCTGCTGGCAAGATCAAAGTTGGTGGGCAGAATTTGTCCGAGCAGGAAAAACCAGGCGCATTCACCGGCGAAATTCACGGCACGATGCTTAGGGAAGTTGGCTGTCAGTACGTGCTTGTTGGCCACTCCGAGCGCCGAGCTTTTTATGGCGATACCGATGCAGTGGTCGCAAGCAAATTCAAAGCGGCTCAGAGCTTGGGTCTGACCCCGATCCTCTGCGTAGGCGAGACTCTTCAGGAGCGCGAAGCTGAGCTGACGGAAGCCGTGTTGGCTCGTCAGCTCAATGCGGTTTTAGAACTTAATGGCATTGATGCGTTTGCTAATTCGGTCGTTGCCTATGAGCCGGTATGGGCTATCGGTACGGGTAAAACCGCTTCGCCACAGCAGGCGCAAGATGCACATGCATTTATCCGTGGCCAATTGGCTGCGAAGAATGCTAAAATTTCAAATTCGACGCGCCTACTTTATGGCGGCAGCGTTAAAGCCGACAACGCAGTTGAGTTGTTTTCATGCCCCGATGTAGATGGTGGCTTGATCGGCGGGGCCTCTCTTAAGGCGGCGGATTTTCTGGCGATATGCGCGGCTGCGCAGTCGCAGAAGGGTTAAAGCGAGTAAAACATGTACACGGTTCTAGTCATTGTTCAGGTTGTCGTTGCGATCGGTCTGATCGTTCTGGTGCTATTGCAGCAGGGCAAGGGCGCGGACGCTGGCGCAGCTTTTGGCAGCGGTTCTTCGGGAACGGTATTTGGTTCGCGTGGCGCTGCAAACTTTCTGAGCCGCTCGACGGCTTGGCTTGCCGCAGCATTCTTCGGCACGAGCTTGGCGCTGGCCTATGTTGTTCATGGTCAGGCCGGTCCGAAGTCGATTGTTGATTCGATCAAGCCTGTGCCAGTTGGCGCAACGGTTGAACTGCCTTCGGCGCCAGCCGCTCCGGCAGTGCCTGTTGAAGGCAATGGTCCTGCTGTAACAGTTACACCGGCTGCGAAAAAAGATGAGTCTCCGAAGGTTCCGGAGTAGAATACGCGCCCCAAGTTTTAAGAGTTAAATTGCCGACGTGGCGGAATTGGTAGACGCACTACCTTGAGGTGGTAGCGGGGAAACCCGTTCGAGTTCGAGTCTCGACGACGGCACCAAACTATGGAAATGGCTGCAGAGATGCAGCCATTTTTATTTGTAAGCAAAGTTTTAGATGTTGTTGGTTTAAATGCTGAAAATAGGTAAGTTTTTCGTTACTTTGCATTGCGTTGAGGGCATGCTGCCCGTATAATTGCGGTCTGTCTGGTGCGGGGTGGAGCAGTCTGGCAGCTCGTCGGGCTCATAACCCGAA
>JAZKEM010000252.1:0-3294 GCA_040387055.1 Pseudomonadota bacterium
GACGTCAACCCGGATGAAGCCGTGGCCGTCGGTGCTGCGATTCAGGGCGCTGTGCTCTCGGGCGATGTGAAAGACGTGCTGCTGCTCGACGTCACGCCGCTGTCGCTGGGTATCGAAACCCTCGGCGGCAAGATGACCAAGCTGATCGAGAAGAACACCACGATCCCGACGCGCAAGAGCGAGACCTTCACCACCGCCGAAGACAATCAGGGCGCAGTGACGGTTCACGTGTTGCAGGGCGAGCGCGAAATCGCGCAGGCCAACAAGTCGCTCGGCAAGTTCGATTTGCAGGACATCCCACCTGCACCACGCGGCGTGCCGCAGGTTGAAGTGACCTTCGACATCGACGCCAACGGTATCTTGAACGTTAGCGCCAAGGACAAGGCCACCGGCAAGCAGCAGTCCATCGTCATCAAGGCCAACTCCGGCCTGAGCGACGAAGAGATCAAGAACATGATCAAGGACGCTGAAGCCAACGCTGAAGAAGACAAGAAGTTCAACGAACTGATCACGGCCCGCAACCAGGCCGACCAGCTGATCCACGGCACCGAGAAGGCGCTGAAGGATCTGGGCGAAGAAGTACAGGCTGACGAGAAGACCTCGATCGAAGCTGCTGTGACCGCGCTGCGTGATGTGGTGAAGTCTGGCGACATCGCCGAGATCAACGCCAAGAGCGAAGCGCTGGCTCAGGCCTCGGCCAAGCTGATGGAACGCGTTTACGCCAAGAAGGGCGCTGATGCGGCCGGTGGTGAAGCAGGTCCGCAGGCCGATGCAGGTGCCAAGGACGGCGATGTTGTCGATGCTGAGTTCACTGAAGTCAAAGACAAGCAGTGAGTCTAGTTGTCATCAAGTAAGAGTCGCAGGCGCCCTCATGGGCGCCTGCGTTGTTATGTACAGGATGTACGGTATGCAGCGGGCGCAGGATGCGCAGGAGCTGCAAGTGTGACACGGACTTTTTGAAACATGAGCAAGCGCGACTATTACGAAGTTCTCGGCGTCGGCAAAGAAGCCAGCGACGATGAACTGAAAAAGGCTTATCGCAAATTGGCGATGAAGTTTCACCCGGATCGTAATCCGGGCGATCACACCGCTGAAGAAAAATTTAAAGAAGCGAACGAAGCCTATGAAGTTTTGACTGACGCGAACAAACGCGCGGTCTATGACAGACACGGCCACGAAGGCATGCAGCGTGGCGGTGGTGGTGGCGGCTTTGGTGATGCTGGCGGATTCTCTGATCTCTTTGGCGATGTGTTCTCTGACATCTTTGGTGGTGGCGGTGGACGCAACAGTGGCCCACGCCGCGGCTCTGATCTTCGTTATGTGATGGAGCTGTCGCTGGAGCAAGCGGTATTCGGTTCTACCGAAAACATCCGCATTCCAACGATGGATGACTGTGGTGATTGCAAAGGTCACGGCACTGCGAGCGGCAAGAAGCCATCCGAGTGCTCGACGTGTCACGGCTCGGGTCAGGTGCGCATGCGCCAAGGACCGTTCGTGATGCAGCAGTCTTGCCCGCATTGCCGTGGGCGCGGCGTTGTCGTCACCGATCCTTGCAAGACTTGCCGTGGCGCGGGCAAGGTTCGTCGCGAAAAAACTTTGGAAGTAAAAATTCCTGCAGGCGTCGACACCGGCGATCGTATTCGCTTGAGTGGCGAAGGCGAGCGTGGCGGTCCCGGCGCGCCAGCGGGTGATTTGTATGTGCAGATCAACGTCAAGCCGCACGAATTCTTTGAACGCGAAGGTAGTGATCTGTTTTGCACCATTCCAATCTCGCTGGTCACGGCGACGCTGGGTGGCGATCAAGAAGTGCCAACGCTCACCGGTAAAGAATCGCTGCACATCGGTGAAGGCACGCAGAACGGCAAGCAATTCAAACTGCGCGGCAAGGGCGTTAAGTCTGTGCGCGGTGGCCCGGTTGGCGATCTGATTTGCACGGTTGTTCTGGAAACGCCGGTGAAGCTCAACAAGCAGCAAAAAGAATTGCTGCGTCAGTTTGGTGAATCGCTGCAGGGCGAGGGCGGTCGTCACACGCCTGAGACTTCATCTTGGCTCAGTAAGGCCAAAAAGTTCTTCGAAAAAGTCTAAGCATCATCAAAACGCCCCACTAGCTGGGGCGTTTTTTTGGCCTGTAAGCAGCTTAAGACCGTATTTCATCCGCGTTTAGTCCGTCGGTCGGGTTTATCTTTAGTGGCGCGCGGCACGGGCCTATCCTTGCCTAGTCAATGTGCTCAGGGAGGCCGGTATGTTTTTTAAAGACAGCAGAAAAACCGCGGAATCGAACTGGGGTTCAGAGGCTGCGGCAGGTCTCTACCTAAGGGTTTTTGGTGACCGGCTTGCCTTAGCAGGTGGTGATACTGCAGACGCCATCCGCAAATCACTTCCAGAAAGTCGTCGTGTTGATTTTTCTGTGCTGCCGGAAAAGGCGGATGCGATCCGCATCGACAGCGATTTCGTCATGACTATGTTTATCGATCCGTCGCAGCTCGACGGCATCGCCGACAAAGTGTTGCTCGCGCGACAAAACGGTAAAACCGCAACACTCATTATTGCGATCAGCGGCACGCAGCTGGTCAGCCTTGGCAAATGGCTGGATCGACGTGCATCAGATGGCAAACTCGGCGGCATACGTTTAATCCTTGCGCATGACAGCGTCGACGTTGGCGAGCAGCTCGCCAAACGCTTGCAACATCCGACTGAGGCCAACGTTATCCGCATGCCGGTAACGACCGAGATTGAGAACAGCGCTTTCAAAAGCTTCTTTGTGTTCAGCCCAGAGTTGCAGGCGCTGGTCGCACGTATTCGTGGTTTTGCACTGAACGGCGTCACCCGCGCTTGCTTGCTCGGTGGTCCTGGTAGCGGCAAAACCACACTGGCGTATTACTACTATCTGGTGCGCGACAAAGGCCGCTTTGTTTCGATCAACCTATCTGCTGAAAACACAGGCGATAAGTCAGCGATTAAATCGTTGCTTTGCGGACATGTGTCTGGCGCTTTCCCTGGTGCAGGCGCACGCACCGGCGCATTCACGCATGCGCGTGATGGCGTGACGTTTCTTGATGAGAGCCACGGCGTTAAAGGCGCGGTGATGGAAGTGCTGATGGAAGCGCTCGATAACGGTCAGTACCTGCCGTTTGGTGCGTCAGCCAAACAACAACTCGATTGCGCGCTGTTGTTTGCCAGCAACCGCAGTTGGGAACATTTACAGAACGCAGTGAATCTCGACGAGTTCACGCGTATGGGCGCGGCGATTTTGCAGGTGCCGGAATTGGCCAAGCGTGAAGAAGACATGATCGC
>JAZKEM010000253.1:0-1822 GCA_040387055.1 Pseudomonadota bacterium
CCGATTTATCAAAAATACTGGAGTCACGGGTATGAGCGATATGCTCAAGCCACTGCCGTGGCAAGAAGATCTCTGGCTGCGTGTGACGTCGCTGGTTTTGCAAAGTCGTCTGACACATGCGCTGTTGATCGCCGGACCTCGCGGTGTTGGTAAGCGTCATTTTGCCAAGGCTTTAACTGCTTTCATTATCTGCGAAGCGCGTAGTGGTTATGCCTGCGGACAATGCAGAAGCTGTCTGCAATTTACTGCTGGGCATCATCCGAACTCGGTCTATTTGCAGCGCGATGTCGATGATAAAACCGGCAAGGAAAAGCGCGATATTTCGATTGAGCAGATTCGTGAGCTTGGCGAACGTCTGTCGCTGTCGAGTCACTATGGACAGGCCAAGGTTGCAGTGGTCGATCCTGTTGATGCACTGAATTTGAATGGCAGCAACGCGCTGCTCAAAACCATTGAAGAGCCGCCAGCAAATTCATATCTAATTCTTATTTCAGAACGACCTCAAGCTTTGCCTGCAACCTTGCGTAGCCGCTGCCAGCGTTTTCGTATGGCAGCACCCGCGCGTGAACAGGCGCTGGCTTGGTTGGGTGACTCTGCGGATGCGGTAGATGCGCTAACGCAAGCGCATGGTGCGCCACTACGGGCACGTGAACTGATGGATTCTGAGCATCTGCAACGCGGCCGTAAGTGGGCCGCAGAATTATTAGCTGTTGCTGATCAGCGGCGTGATCCGCTGGCCGTTGCCGCTTCAATTGGTAAAGATGACGCTGCGGCCTTTTTAGAATGGTTGCTGACGTGGTTATCGCTACAGTTGAAAGATCAGGTTAAGCGTGGCGGCAATGCTACGGGGATTGATACGTTGATCCAAGAAACCCTGCTTGCAAGTCGTCGCCTAGGTTCTAATGCGAATCCACAGTTGGTGGTAGAGTCTTTGCTTATCTTGTGGTGGCGCGTCGGGCGTGTTGGCAAAGCCGCCTGAGTGCTGTTAAATCGCGCATTACCGCACTCTGACGAGGCGGTGCATCGAATACAAAAGGAAATTGGATAGGGATGGATAGCATGAGCACACCTGCACGCCTTGGTGGCGCACAACCCGGCATCCTCACGCTTAATATCAAAGATAAGAGCGCGCTGTATGTTGCCTACATGCCATTCGTAAAAAATGGTGGCTTGTTTATTCCGACAACGAAGGAATATCGCCTGGGCGATGAAGTTTTTATTTTGCTCACCCTGATGGAAAACCCTGAGCGATTACCGGTGGCTGGCAAGGTTGTTTGGGTAACGCCGAAGGGCGCACAGGGTAAGCGCTTGCAGGGTATTGGCGTGCAGTTCAGCCCGCAGGACAACGGCGCAACGCAGCAGAAAATCGAATCTCAGCTGGCTGGCGCTCTAGGCGCCGACCGCCCAACCCATACGATGTAGGGAAGGGCGGATCAGACGAATTAGGGCAAGCCTTTTTCGAGTACGTAGGCGTCAAAACCCTTCTGAGTCAGCACAAAAGCTGCTGCAGCGCTGCGGCGACTCGTATCGCAATAAACGATATACGTGACTTTGCTGTCGAGCGTGTTGAGCTTCATCCGCAACATATAGAGCGGCATGTTCAGGCTATTGGACAGATTCTTGGCCTGATGTTCACTCGGCAGTCGCACATCAAGCCATCTGGCTTGGCCTCCATCGACAAGCTTTTGTGCGTCTGCAAAGCTCATATGGCGAGTGAGTGGCGCATTCAGAAGCTGGCGAAAGTCCTCTTTCGATAAACGCATCAGATTGCCCGGCGTCAGCATCGTCACCGTGGCGTTACGCGTGGCATCGGAAATCAGTG
>JAZKEM010000254.1:0-11836 GCA_040387055.1 Pseudomonadota bacterium
TGTTCGTCAACACGCCAATGGTGCGTCAGTTTGAGAACCAGCCAGAGTCCGCCAAGAAAATGGGCGTGCGCCTCACCGCAGAAGATATTGCAGCGGTGGTGTGGAAGGGCGCGACACGTCCAACGTGGATGACGCCGGTGCACTACTACCCAGGTTTGCAGACTTTCCTGATGCATCTGCTGACCAAGATCACGCCGTCGTTCCTTAACCGCATCGTCGTTAAAAAACTTTCCGGATACTGAGAGTACGGATATGGGATACCCAGTCGTTTTTATTCATGGCATGTGGTGCACAGGCGCTCACTGGAAGCGCGTCACCGATCAGATGGCGCCGCGTGGCTACGATTGTCACGCGATCACTTTGCCGGGGCATGAGCCCACGGCAGATCAACCGATCACGGTTGGGCCGCTGAGCCTGAAGAGTTATCTGGCTTACATCGAAGACTACATCGCACGCCAAAACTTCAAACAGCCACCGATCATCATTGGTCACTCGATGGGCGGTTTGCTGGCACAGCAGCTCGCTGCGCGTACGCGGCCTTTAGCGCTCGTACTGCTAACGCCTGCGCCACCGGCCGGTATTTTCGCGTTGTCGTGGACCAACATCATGGCCTTCTGGCGTGTGTTGTTGGCTTGGGGCGGTTGGCGCAAACCACATAAGCCGTCGTTTGAAAAGACGCAATCGTACGTGTTCAACACCGTGCCACAGGAACAGCATCGAGCGGGCTACGAATCGATGGTGCACGAGTCTGGCCGCGTGGTGTACGAGATCGGTTTGTGGCCTCTCGATTTCACGCGCGCATCAGAGGTTGATGAAACGGCTGTGCGTTGCCCGGTGTATGTCGTCAGTGCAGAAAAAGACAAACTGACGCCACCGAAAGTGGTGCGTAGAGTCGCTGCCTTATATCCGGCAGCGTCGCAACGGTATTACATGAATCGTGGTCACTGGGTGATCGACGACGAAGAAACCGAGGAGATGGTCAACGGCATCATTAGTTGGCTGCGTCCTTTTGAACATCGAGTGACTCGCGGTTCATGACGCGTCATTGCGTCACATGCGCCATATGAGCGCCTTATAGCGTTAGACCCGCGTGCGGCGGGTCGAGGAGATGGAATGTTTTATAAAAATAAACCAAAAATAAAACAGAAAGAGGCCAAAGGATTGGCAAAGCGAGGGAGATCAAAATCTCGCATGCGCGGCTGGTCTTACTTTGTGTTGCTTGCCATGTTGGCGGGCAGCGTGCAGTTGATCGCAAGAGCGGCAGATCCTGTGGGTCAAGCGATTGATGCTTCACAGGCTGCGAACAATGCGTCCAAGGCTTCGCAGCAGCGCGTGAATAGCACCGATGACCAAACCAAGCAGATGCTTGAGCGTTATCGTGCTGCAACGTGGCAGGCGCAGCAGCTCAATGTCTACGCGCAGCAGCTAGAAGAAATCGCTGGCCAGCAAGACGCTGAAAAAGTCTCGCTGCAACGTCAGCTCGTAGAAATGGATAACACCGACCGCGAAATCATGCCGCTGATGCTGCGCATGCTGAACAGTCTGGAAAAGTTTGTTTCATTGGATTTGCCCTTCCTCAAGCAAGAGCGCAAAGACCGCATCGCTTCGCTCAAGCGCTTGATGGCAGATCCTGAAGCCAACACTTCTGAAAAATACAAACGCATCCTCGAAGCCTATTCAATCGAAGCGGACTACGGCCGCACGCTCGGTGTTGAGCGCGCAGACGTGGATGGCAAGGTTGTCGATATTCTTCATGTTGGCCGCACGGCGTTGTTCTTCCTCAGCATTGATGGCGATGCCGCAGGTCGTTGGGATGCCAATGCAGGCAAGTGGGAAGCGCTGGATCATGGCTATGTGAAGAGTGTGCGCCAAGGTATGCGTATCGCCCGTGAACAAACTGCGGCGGATCTGCTCACCTTGCCGATGCCAACTCCGGCCGGAGCAGCCAAATGAAAAAACTTCTCTTCATTGCTGCACTGAGCTTTAGCGCTGTTGTGCAAGCCGCTCCGCAGGGCCTCGACGAACTTCTCAAACAAGTGCAGCAGGGTAGTCAAGCCTCTGCAAAGATGAACGCAGAACGTGAAGCACGTTTCATGCGTGACAAAAACGAACAAGCCGCGATGCTGGCAAAAGCAGAAGCAGATTTGGCTGCAGCCAATGCACGTATCTCACGTGTCAAAGGTCGTTACGACGCCTCTCAGGCTGAAATCAAAGCGCTCAAAGAAAAGCTGCAGACTCGCGTTGGTGATACTGGTCAGATGTATGCCTCAGTGCGTCAGGCTGCCGGAGATTTCCGCGGAGCCGCTGCTGGCTCACTGGTGACTGCACAGTATCCACAGCGTATCGATCTGCTTGAAGATTTGATGAAGGGCACCGAATTACCTAGCGTCGCCAAGCTGGAAAAGTTCTGGTTCTTGCTGCAACAAGAAATGACGGAAGGCGGCAAAGTTGCACGCTTCTCCGCCGAGGTTGTTGATGAAGACGGCGCACGTGCAAAAGCAGATGTGATTCGTATCGGCGTGTTTGATGCGTTTGCTGACGGCCAGTATCTGGCGATGCAAACAGACGGCTCATTGTCTGTACTGCCACGTCAGCCGGGCCACGGCGCAACCGGTCTCGCAAAATCATTTGCCAAGAGCAGCGATCCAATCGAACCGATCATCGTTGATCCTTCTCACGGCACCTTGCTCGCTTTGGAATCCGCTCGCCCCACCATTGGCGAGCGTCTCCACATGGGTGGCTTTGTTGGTTACGTCATCATCTTCATTGGTCTGGTCGGTGCAGCGATTGCGGCTTATCAGCTGACCTTCCTGATCAAGGTAGGCCGTCTGATCCATCTTCAGCTCGCGAATCTTCGTCAGCCTAATCTCGACAATCCGCTGGGCCGCGTACTGTCATGCCTTACCGATGAAATCAGCGCAGACCCGGAAGTGGTTGAGCTGCATGTGTCAGAAGCCGTGCTGCGTGAAACGCCGAAGATCGAACGCTTCCAAGGTTTGATTCGCTTGATCGTTGCGGCAGGTCCTTTGCTGGGCTTGTTGGGAACCGTCATCGGCATGATCGAAACCTTCCAGGTGATTACGGAAGTCGGCGCGGGTGATCCCAAGGTGATGGCAGGCGGTATCTCGCAAGCCATGATCGCCACTGTGCTGGGTCTCGGCATCGCGATTCCTTTGTTGTTCGTTAACACCTTGCTGATGTCGCGCTCACGCGCACTCGTGCAAATTCTCGACGAGCAAAGCGCGGGCATGCTCGCGCAGCGTATGGAGACGGCGCGTGCAGCTAACGCTTGAAACCTGGGTAGTGAACGGCCTGACTGCGCCGTTCCGCTCGATTCAAGATTTCTTTGATGCCGGTGGCCCGGTGTTGTGGCTGATCTTTGCCGCAGCGCTAGTGATGTGGACGCTGATCATCGAACGCTGGTGGTATTTCCGCGAAGTGTTTCCGCAAGAGCAGGAGCGTTTGCGTCACGAGTGGGGCCATCGCACCGATCGTCATTCTTGGTACGCACGCCGTGTGCGCGCCATGTTGATCTCGCAAGCCAACGTTGCAATGGGCGCAACCCTGCCGATCATGAGCGTGGTTATTCCAATGTGTCCCTTGCTGGGTTTGCTCGGCACCGTCGGCGGCATGTTGGAAGTATTTGATGTGATGACCATCCAAGGCACTGCCGACGCCGGCACCATGGCCAGCGGTGTTTCGCATGCGATGGTTGCAACCATGTCTGGTCTGGCTGTGAGCCTGTCCGGAATGTTTTTTGTTCACCACTTTCAAGCGCGTGTAACGCGCGAAACAGAGCGGCTTAATGACGTTCTCGCATACGAAGAGAAATAGCGCATGAGAATTCGCCGACACGTCCATCAGCAGGAAGAAACCGGTATCGACTTAGCGCCGATGCTGGACTTCGTCATGAACCTGCTGATCTTCTTCATCATCACCGCTGCGTTCATTAGTGAGTCTGGTATTCGCGTGAACCGCCCAACAGCGCAGACCGCAACCAAAGAAGATCAGGCCAATGTGTTTATCGCCATCAGTGCCAATGGTGAAGTCTGGATTGATCGCCAGCATGTCGATATCCGCGCAGTGCGCGCCAACGTTCAACGCCTGAAGGCTCAGCATCCCAAGATCACTGTGGTCATTCAGGCCGATAAAGATGCACGTGCAGGCCTGATGGTGGAGGCGATGGATCAGGTGCGTCTCGCAGGCGTTAAAGATGTCGCCATCGCAGCACAACCATCGAAATGATCTGATCCAGTGAAGTTTGCTCTTCCCAAAATACCTGCGCTCCGCCGCGCGTTCACCGAACGGCGCTGGCTCAGCTCGTTTATCAGCGCCTTGCTGGTGGTGTTGGCGTTGTTCTGGATCATGCAGCGCATCATCAGCGCGCCAGAAGGTCAGGGCGAGGGCGAACTCGTTCTTGAAGGCATCAACGTCGTGGCGGCGAAAGAAGAAGCGCCACCGCCGCCAGACGAAATGTTCAAACCAGATTCTGCGCCACCGCCGCCACCTTCAGCGCCTCCCGCTTTAGCGCAGCCCAATATGCCGACAGTCGATATGCCGCTGGTGTCCGTGAGCACTACAAACATTGGCTCGGTGAGTGTGCCGGTGACTTTAGGCTCCGGCAGCATGAGCTTGGGTGGCAGCGGTGTGTTTGGTGGATTTGCTGGTGGTCGTGGTTCAGGTAATGGAGGCGGTGGTGGCGGCTATGGCACTGGCCAAGGTTTTAAAGGCAAACCACTCGTTCCCATTTCTACCGCACGTCCGCAGATGCCAGAGTGGGCTTGCAAGAAGAACATCAAAGGTTGGGTAGAAGTGGTGTTCACCGTAATGCCCAACGGCCGCGTACAAGACGTAAAAATTGTTGATGCTGATCCGCGCGGTGTTTACGAAGCTGCGGCGATTGAGAGTGTCGGCAACTGGATTTATGAGGCATCCAAAATTGCACGCGAAGTAAAACAGCGTGTGGATATGGATCCCGCTGACTGCGCGTACAACTGGCGATGAGTATGCCAACACGCGTTTTCACTTATCGTCATCGTGCTTGCCTTGCGGCATTGCCACTGTTGCTGAGTTCATCGTTCGCGATGGCGGATCAGTATCGCAGTGAAGTGCGAGAGCTCAGCGCGCCTCCACCAAAAGCAGTGCAGCAGAGCGCGCAGCAGCAATTGCAGTCTGTGACTGATCCTTATGCCAAGTCGATGCTGCTACGCGATTTGGCTTCTGCGGCCGCTGCGAAAAAAGATTACGCAGGTGCCGCAAAATACATTGAACAAGCGCTGAAGTTGGGCGGGCTTTCTGGCCCTGCTGTTGAGCAAATGAAAAAAGACTTGTCGCAGATTTATTTGGCGACAGGTAATTACAAAGATTTGGTGCCGCAACTCGAAGCACAGGTCAAAGCAGGCAACGCCGCAACTGAAACCTTGATTGCACTCGGCGCAGCTTACGTCGACAAAAAACGTTTCAAAGAAGCCGTGCCGCTGTTGCAGAAGGGCATCGCTGGAAGCAAGACCCCAGATCTTTCATGGAAGCGTGCCTTGCTCGCCGCTCTGATGGGCTCAGGCCAAGATAAAGATGCGCTGCCAATGGCAGACCAAATCGTGCGTGAAGATCCAACGCATGGTGATGACTGGATGCGCCTCGCTGCACTCACGCTTAAATACGGTAGCCGCGATCGCGCACGTGCGGTGTTGGAGCTGGCCAGCCGCATGGGTTTTATCAAGACAGAAGAAGATCGTCTGCGTCTCGTCACGCTCACTGCACAGCTCGGTGCGCCGTTCGAAGGCGCATCCACCATGCAGCAGTGGATGGAGAAAGGTCAGATACAAAAAACCGCTGCGACTTGGAAAACACTGGCCGCAATGTGGATCAACGCACGCGAATCCAGCTTGGCGATTCCAGCTTTAGAGCAGGCGATCATGAAAGCGCCGAGTGCTGAGCTGTATCAGCAGCTTGGGCAGATGCGCATGTATCGCGAACAGTATTCGGATGCTGCACAAGCGTTTCAGCAAGCGGTTGCGATGGGCGCCAAGAGTGGTCCGGTATTGATGACGCTCGGTATGGCGCGGTATCAGCAAGCGGATATCGATTCTGCATTGCAGGCATTTAGCGCTGCGCAAGATTTTCCGCAGACGCGCAAGCTGGCCGAACAGTGGGTCAAATATTTGCAGTCCGGCAAGGCGCGCGATCAGGCACTGGCCGCTGCTAAAGATCGTAAACAGCGTGATGGTGAAGTCACACTGAGCGAGCGTTTGCTCGGCGGAACTGTGAGTGTCACTGCAGGTGAAAGCAGTGGCGGGGCATTTCAAGGCAATGCCGTGGCGAGCGGCGATCTCACGCCGATTGGTGCTGACAAGAGCGGCAACGCAGATGGCACCATCCCAGCGTGGACCGGCGGCATTACGAAAGCACAATGGCCCGCTGCTATCGCAGGTGGACGTATTGCTGATCCATTCCCCGGCGACAAACCGCTGTACACCATCACATCCGCAAACGCGCAAAAGTATCGTGAACGCTTGAGCAAAGGACATCTCGCACTGTTCTCGCGTTATCCAGACTACACACTGCCGGTATATACAACCCGTCGCAGCGTCAGTTATCCGCAAGCGATTTACGATGCAACGAAGGCGAACCAGGGCAAAGCAAAACTCGCGGGATCAGACGCATTGGAAAACGCACGTTTAGGTTTCCCGTTCCCGCAGCCACAGAACGGCGTCGAGATCATGTGGAATCACCGCGTACGCTTCCGCGGCAATAGCGTGATCACGCAATCGACGCAAGCGGTCATACGGCCAGATGGCAGTCTGGGCGAAAACCTCAAGCAGACTGAACGTGTGCTCAATCGTTATGCCAACACGAAAGATCCAGCTAATCTCAGCAGTGAAAATATTCTGCTGTATTACTTGACGTGGTTTTCAAAATCGAAAACGGGTGTGGATTTCTTGGCCCTCGTACATGAGAGCGCCAACTCACTCAAACAGTCACGCAATATCTGGGTCGCCCCGCCACGCATTCCCAAGATGTTCCGCATTCCGCCAGTAGGTTACGACCAGCCATTCCCCGGCTCAGAAGCCATCATGTTTATCGACATGGTGGATATGTATAACGGCGCGTTTGACCGCTACGTGTGGAAACTCACCGGCAAACAAGAAATGTATCTGCCGTACAACAGCTATCGCATCAGCGATGGCCGTTATAAATACAGCCAACTGCTAACACCAAAACACTTCTACCAACCCGCAACGCGCTACGAGTTGCATCGCGTCTGGGTCATCGAAGCAGTCGAACGCGACGGCAAAAAGCACACCTTCGGCAAACGTATGTTCTATGTCGATGAAGATAGCTGGAACATTGTGTTGGTTGAAAACTATGATCGCAGCGGCAACCTTTGGCGCTTCCAAGAAGGTCATCTGTTACCTGCCTACAACGTGCAGGCCGCCAACAGCGCACCCGCGATCACTTACGACCTCAAAGATGGCCGCTACTTTGTGAATCGCTTGTTATCAGAAGATGTGCCAGCGCAGTACGACGTGCCGATGAAGACGGGTGAGTTCACTTCGGATTCGGTTAAGGCGAGGTATGTGCACTGACGCTCTGGAGGTAGCCAACATATGAATCTCGCATTGTCAGTTCGCCGTGCTGAAGCAGAAGATGGCGCGCTACTTCGCAATATGCGAATCGCATCCCTTACAGATGCTCCGTACGCTTTTGGAGCAACGCTTGAAGATGTGCTCTCGCAAACTGAGAGCGCGTTCATTGATGATGCGAAGCGGCATAGCACGTCAAACAGCTCAACTTCATTCTTCTTATTCTCAGGCGGAGCGCCTGCAGGGATGATTGGCGCCTTCTTCGAGAGAGCTGAAACCACAAGAGCATTTATTTGCGCACTATGGGTGGAGCCGACTGTACGCGGCACATCCGCGGCGTCTCTTTTGGTTTCCGCTGCGATCGAATGGCTGACAAGCCAAGGAGCAAAGGATGTCTTCGCCTGGGTAGCCAACGACAATGTGAGAGCGGTCGCTTTTTATAGAAAGGCAGGTTTCGTAACTATGGGCGAAGTTCAACCGCTTCCGTCTGATCCATCCCAGTTGGAGACGCTTCTGTGTTTCAGCGTACGAAGAAATAACGGGTCGGAGTAAATAAACTCCAGATGACGAATTACTCCGGCCCCTTAAATCAGCGTTAGGTCGCACGAACATGATCACACCAGTACCTGAGCACCTGAGAGATTTCTGGGATGCTTTTGCCAAGGAAATCGGTGGCGTGGAGGCTGCGCGCTTCTACGAGCCGTGCATCTTCGGCGACAGTGAGGATCTAGCAAATGAACTTGCCGAACTCGTGCTTTGTGGCACCAAGCGCGCGACAGCGGGATCAGTCTGGTCCAGCGAAGCGGAGGGAAAGCGACTTCCTGAACCGGGCGATCTCAGCATCGTCACAAGATGGTCGGGGGAGCCGCTGTGCATCATTGAGACTCAAGCTGTCGAAGTTATGCCTTTTAACGAGGTTAGCGCGGAGTTTGCAGCCACAGAAGGCGAGGGCGATGGGTCGCTGTCGTTTTGGCGAGATGCGCATAGACAGTACTTCAGCCGCGAGTGCGCCCGAGCTGGCCGCCAGTTCTCCGAGAGCATGCTCGTCGCCTGTGAGCGGTTCAAGGTCGTCTACCGCAATTAAATGGACCTGGCTCGCATTGTTTTCAGACTTCCCGAGTTTCACCCTAATACAAAACGAAGAGAGAACTGAATCATGAGCAACCTCCACGCTGGCTCATGCTTATGCGGCGCTGTTCGCTTTGAAGTTGATGGCGAGTTTGAGCGTTTCTATCTTTGCCACTGTGAGCATTGCCGCAAAGATACGGGATCAGCTCATGCTGCCAATTTGTTCTCGTCGCAAGTCACACTGAAATGGATCGCGGGTCAGGACAAGGTGGTGTTCTTCAATCTTCCGTCAACCCGACATAGCAAAAGTTTCTGCTCTATTTGCGGATCAGCGCTGCCTAGTGCGCAGGCAGATGGAAAACTTGTTGTTGTTCCTGCTGGCAGCTTAGATAGCGTGGTCACCAACAAGCCTGACGCTCACTTATTTATGTCGAGCAAAGCCGGTTGGGATAATTGTTTGGAAGGAATTCCGAAGATGGAAAAGTACCCTTCTTGATCGTAGGGTGCGCTATGCGCACCAACAATGATTGCAAGTAGTGATGCAGCGGTGCGCATAGCGCACCCTACAATTTATTTGTCGTGAACACTGCTTGACCCGACGTTTTTATATGCGTCAGATGATCCCCGTCACTTTCTGCGTAGCGCCCGACTTTCCCAGATCGCGACGAGCACCATGATGCCGGTCGTGATGAAGCTCAGGTTCATGGGTCTGTAGTGCTGAGTGATTGCTAAGACTGTCGCGATGCCGAGCAGCAGCAGTCCAGCCAAGTGCGATAGCGGCGGTAGCGCACGATCATTGGAAACCCATTTGAACAGGGCATTACCCAGCAGGTAGATCGCCGGGCCGCCCATGATGACTGCGATACCAAAAGTGTCGGCATGGTCTGGGTGAAGCAGGACGATCTCGTCAGCGACGGCGCAGACGATGATGCCGAAGATGATCGGCAGGTGCAGGTAGTTGTAACTGAGTCGTGCGATGCGGCCTGGATCTTCCGAGTGTGTAATGCGGTGTGTTGCGCGTTCAGCGCCGCTATCGAAGTAAACCCACCACATTGCAAGACTGCCAACGAAGCAGGCCACAAATACGGATAGTGTGCTTGCGCTCGGTGGCAGCTTGGCGAAGGTCGCGCCGGTCACGAGGATCGATTCACCTAGCGCGATGATGACGAACAGCATGCAGCGTTCGGCCATGTGCGCGCCATCAATGTTCCAGTCGCTAGTCTGCGAGCGGCCTAAGCCCGGTACCCAGAAACGGGCAAATGGTGAGACATATTCGATCGCTAGTGCCGCCAGCCACCAGGCGACGCGCAGCTCCGGCTGTGCAAATCCACCGGCGATCCAGCACAGCCCAGACGCGCACAACCAGATCAGAATGCGCTGAAAGTTGCGCAGCAGGCGTGGTTGCGTACGAGTCGCCAGTAGCATGAACAAGGTGCGGCCCACTTGCATTGCGGCGAAGACGCTGCCGACGATCCAACCTTTGGCACCAAAAGCTTCTGGGATCGACGCCGACATCAACAGTCCGCCGAGCATGAGCGCAAATAGCATCAGGCGGACAGCGAGTGTTTCTGGATTGAGCCAGTTAGTGATCCACGACGTGAAGATCCACAGCCACCACACCGCCATGAATAGCAGAACTGTGTGCAGCCCACCTTCCAGCGTTTGGTTTTCGATCAAGCCATGCGACAGTTGGGTGACCGCGAAGACGAAGATCAGATCGAAGAACAACTCGACCATCGTTACTTTGCTGCTGTCATGTCCGTCGCGCTGGCGCATCCAGTCAATTGCGATCATTGCACCTTTCCTCTGTACAGAAACTAGGCATCTTTATTAATGTCGCGACTGACGCGCCAGCCACAGCGCCAGAGCTGCAGGGACAACGAAGATCACTAATTGGATCGGGAGTTCTTCACTAAGACTGTAGCCATGCGACAGACCAATCGACAGGTTCCAAGCAACCAATCCCAGCCAGGCCAGACAGAAGATGATCAGTGCCGGTTTACGTTGAGCGCGCCTAACCAAACCCAGTAACAGGCCCGCAGCGGCTAGGCCAATCAAAATGAGGATCAGTGTGCGCATTGATATTCCCTGGTAGTGATGTTCTTTCTGTTGCGAACCCTACAGGTTCTTATTTTTGAATTCCGTGAGCAATGTCTGAATCATCCGGCGCTTGCTCACGTTCATTCAGGCCGTAATCACGCATAACGCTTGCTACACGTAGACGATAATTTTCGAAGAATGATTGTCGTCCTTTCTCTTGTGCGCGACGATGTACTTCCAGATTGCGCCATTGCTTCACGGCTTCTTCGTCACGCCAGAAGGAGAGTGACAGGATCTTTCCTGGCTGTGTCAGGCTTTCGAAGCGTTCCACGCTGATGAAGCCATCAATCTTTTCAAGATGAGGACGCAGCGCAGCAGCGGTGTCGAGATAAACGGCCTTGCGGCTTTCAACGGGGATCACTTCAAAGATGACGGCGATCATGAATTCTTCCTTGAGTCTCAGCAGTTGTAGGGCGGGATGCTCCCGCCCTACGTCAGGGTTGTTGGTATTCGGTGAGTTGTAGTTCTTTCAAACGTGCTTTGCGTTTTTGTTCTGGGAGTTTAGAGAGCGCTTCTGCGGCTGCATAGAAGGTTGTCCAGTTCTCTTTGCTCTGACGAAACAGGGTTGCGAATGCAGGCACGTATTCATCGTACAAGCCAAACGGTAGCAGGCGGGCGTTGTTGAGTTCTTTGGAGAACCAGCGGTCGTATCCTGAATAATCTTTCCACGCACTTTCACGCAGACTTTGATACTCGCTATTCAATCGCACGAACTCGGTTGTTTTGCCGCTGCGCTTGGCATCTTCTGGTGCATTACTTTCGTAGAGCATTTGCAGGCGTCTGCGTGAGGCAAGAACGAGCTCTGTGAATTGATGCTCGCGTTGGCGGCGCAAGACTTCTGCAGCGCTATCGCCGCCGTGTATGGCGAGATACTGGTGCAATCCTTCTTCACCGACGAAGTTGGCAAAGGATTCGTTAAACACAGTGTCGTCTTTTATATAAAGCTGCTGATGTGCGAGTTCGTGGAAGACGGTGCTGATCAGCACTGCGTCTGACCAGTTCATCATTGTGTTGATCACGGGGTCATCAAACCAGCCGAGTGTGGAGTAGGCGGGGACGCCTGAGACAAATACATCCTTGCCTTG
>JAZKEM010000255.1:0-22840 GCA_040387055.1 Pseudomonadota bacterium
TTGCCCATCGCTTTACCACTGCCGAACGGATTGCCTGTGCCGACACTCGCAGTGCCGATTACCAGCGATCCCTTTGTGCATGAGATTGAGGTCGGCCGGAATACTTTGAACGAAGGGCCGCTCGGTACTTTTTGGCGTGTCGAAACGCGTAATTTGCAAACGCGTACGGCAATCGGTAATCCGATCTTCCTGAAAGCTCCGTAGGGTGCGCTGCGCGCACCTTGGTTTCTAAGCTTCGGTGCGCACAGCGCACCCTACGGTGTCGGCCACTCCAACCAAAGCGTCCCATCTTTATAGACCGCGCCGTTTTTCTTCAGCCCGGTATCGCCATTCTTGATTTGTGTATGCACGTTCGTCGCGGGTTGTGCGACGGCATCGCGTCCATGGGCAAAATCCTGTTCGCGTACGAGTGCCATATAAGCTTTGTTCAAAGCTAAAGCACGTTCGCGTGAAGGCGTAATCAGCTCGCGCATATCTTTGGCTGAACGTACTTTGGTTTCGTCGAGTTTGCCTGCGGGAAAATATCGCGCCAGCACTTCTTGATTGGCGCGGAACTCATCACCGCCATGTGCGCGGCGGAAATAAATCAAGGTTTCAGGTTCAGTCTGTCCTGCTTGCGGCACGTCAGGAATGTTGTTTAGAGATTGATGGCCCCAGCCTGATGAGCCCGGCACTTTGCGTGGGAAACCAAAACTCTGATCAACCGTCACCCCAAGGCCAGAGTGACAGCCCATACAGAACTGATGCTCTTCACGCGTTTGCAGGCGCAGACGACCTTGAGCGTCTTCGATAAAGCCTTGCAGGCTCCAGCCGAAGGGCGAGATCACGCCAGTCAGCGCAGAGCCATAAAAAATTGGCGGAGTATCAGCGGGCTCATTGCGTTCTTCGGCGTAATTCTCGGTGAGTTCATCAGGCCCAACCCAATGCACTTTCACTGAGTAACGAAGCTCCTTGAAGCGCGTGCTTAGCAAGTCGGGCGCATCAGGATCGATATAACGAACGCTGTGTAAAAACTCAGTGCCGATCGGATAGAAGTGCCGCACCACGCCAATGCCCGCTGCGCCGCCAACGTAGCGTAGTGGCAATCCACGCATCACATCGACGCGACCGCCGATCTTCCCGTCACCGTTGATATCTGCGCCAACAGCGGTTTCATCAATGGGCTCAATGCGGCGTAGGATTTTTGCGTCAGACACCTTATCGCTAACGCCTAGGGAAGCTTCAAGAATTGCGAGATTGGCTTTGTAGATTTCGCGGTTTTCAACGCCCGCAACATTCGCGCGAAAGAATCGCGGCAGACGAATCATCACGTCATCGGTAGAGCCATTGGTGGGCCAGAACGTGCCGGGAAATGGCTTGTAGCGAAATGCGCGCCAATGGCTGCCGTCTTTGGCAAAGCCATCTGTATCAAAGCCACGTGCAAAGTCGAGATCAGGCAGCCAGCCGCCGTAGTTGGCGCGACTGCGTAGTGCTTTGCGTAGCGGGCGGTAGTTATCTTGCCGCACCCAAGTCAGTGCATCGGTATCGCTAATGCCAGCAATAACAGTGCTGCGATCCTTGAACAGATTGCTCCAAGGATTAGTCATGCCGACTTTGCTGAAGGCGTATTCCTCTTGCAGGTGCGCATCGTTGAGCGCATTGCTGCCATTCTTTCCGGTGTGGCAGGTCCAGCAGGGATTCGAAGTGCCGTCAGTCTTGGTGTAGCACTGCGAGGGCACAACGGCAAAAGGATTATTAATGGTTTTTCCCTGTGCCTTGGCCAGTGCTAACGGGTCGTAGGCTGCACTGCGATCACAGGCGACAAGCATGAGTGCCAGTGCTGCCGTCAGCGTTAAGGAAATAAGGTGTTTCATGTGTCGCCAGTATAGCGTTCAGCCTACTGGGGCTCGACGCTTCTGGATGCGCTATGGAGTAGCGCCGAAACTACCAAGATTGCGATTTCGAAGGCGACTGAGGAATCCCATCACGCGTGTCGCGACGTTGTTATCTTCAATCTGTCGGACAGGCTCGACCGCATGAATGGTCCGCAGCTTAGGTGCGGATTTCAGTGCGCGGTGATGGCGCAGTGCAGAGGCGATATTCATGCCGAGTGGGCCGCGGCGGATGGGTTTGGGCAGAAAGCGAAAGACCTGACCTTGATTAATGAGGCCGATCAGAACCGTCGTGTCCTGAAAAGGCGTCATCACAATACTGACCACTTCCGGATGTTCGGCTTTGAGCATCTTCAGCGCCAACGCAATCGGTTCACGCTTGACGAAAAGCTCTGAAATCACAACGCCAATATTGTTTTCGGCGAGGATTGAAAATGCCTGATCAAGACTTGATGCCCAATGCACGGCTTGCGATGGCCCCACAATTTCACGGACGGCTTTGACGACTTCTGCATCATCATCAATAACCAGAATCCCTTCTTCTGGCTGTGGCGCAATAAAGCTGCCTGTCTCTGTAAAGGTAGTGACTGGCGGCGTTACGCTGGGCTGGCTACTGAACAGATCAAAAGAAATTTCGGCAGCCTGATTGACGGTCTGCTTGAGTTCTGCGGCGTCCCATGGTTTGTTGATGAAGCGGAACACTTCTCCTTCATTAACTGACGCAACAATAGCTTCGAGCTCGGAGTAACCAGTGAGCAGCAGGCGCATCGTATTGGGTGATGCAATGCGTACTTCACGCAAAAGATCGGCGCCACGCATCACCGGCATGCGCTGATCACTGACGATGACGTGCACGCGATGATCACGCACATATTGAAGCGCGTCGTGAGCGTCGGTGGTGGTATAGAGGTTGTAGTGCGGGCGGAATAGCATCGCCAGAGATCGCAATATTCGCTCTTCGTCGTCGACAAGCACGAGGTCTGGTTTGATTGGCATCTCAGGCTAAGCCGCAATGGCCTGTGCTTGTGCCTGAGGTTGCACGGCAGCAATCGGCAGACTTACAACAAAGCGCGAACCTTTCCCGGGAATCGACGCGACTCGAATCTGACCGCCATGCGCTTGAACGATCTGATAGCTGATAGAGAGTCCAAGGCCGGTGCCTTGGCCTATTGGCTTGGTGGTGAAGAACGGATCGAAAATCTTTTCCAGATGTTCTTGCGCAATGCCTTTGCCATTGTCCTGAATGCTGACATGGACATGGGTTTCATCGCTTTCGGTCTTCAGCAATAAGCGGCCAGCATCGTGTTCAATCGCTTGGGCGCCATTGCTGATCAGATTGAGGAAGACCTGATTGATCTGTGATGGCGAACAACTGACCGTTGGAATATCAGTAAGACGGCGGATGATTTCTACACGATTCTTGAGTACATTCTTGGCAATCACCAGCGTCTGCTCAAGACTTTCGTTGAGATTAATCTCGGCAACGTGTGCTTGATCTAGGCGACTGAAGTTACGCAGGTTCACCACCAATTCCTTGATCTGATCGGTGCCGAACAGGGTGTCCTTTAATAAGGCCCCGGTGTCGTCCAGCGTATTGCCATCACGCAGATCGGCTGAAGCGGCAGATGCTTTCAGTAGTTGCGCGTGAATGGCTGCTTCATCCGGTTCTTCTGCGGCCATCAGATCCAGCAAGTGCTCGTGGTCGGTGAGCACACTGCGTAGTTGCTCGAACACGGCCTGCGTGATTTCGACGTTGTTACGGACATAGCCCAGCGGCGTGTTGATTTCGTGCGCAACGCCCGCAACCATCTGACCTAGCGAAGCCATTTTTTCTGACTGGACTAATTGCGCCTGCGAAGCCTTGAGCTGCTGATAAGCCTCGGCAATGCTGGCGGTTGAAGCGGCCACGCGCTGTTCCAGTGCGCGGAGCAAGTCGAGCACCAAGCCAACGCCGATATAACGGCCGTTGTCAGTAACGATGAAGTCTTCGGAAATAGGCGTTCGGATGTTGGCGGCAACATGCTGTGCAGCGACTTCCAAAGGCTGGTTAATTCCAACCTGCAGCGGCTGCGTGTTCATGATCTGCGTAATTGGACGGTTGCCGTAGAGCTCGCGTCCGAAGCGAGACATGAAGATCTCAATCATCTGATAGCGGCTAATACTGCCGATGACCATGCCGCCTTGGACGACGGGCAGTGATAACAGTCCGGCATATTCTTTTTGCAGGAACAGTTCCCCAACGTCATTAATGCTGGTTTGCGGATTGAGCGGCGCTGCCCGCGTGAGCAGGGCGGCGATTTCACTTCCTGTGATATGCGCTGCGTTCGACATGACGCGCGATAATAGAGAGCGAATATGACGCTTTGATGTGCTTTGTATTTTGTTTGCAGATGCCAAACTCACCTTGAGTCTGGGCGCAGGCATAATAGTCACAGTCCTGTCACGATCCCGCCATGAAAAACGCTGTCCGCTATGTCGTTACTGCTGCCGATCCACGCGCACATTTGTTCGCGGTGCTGTGTGTTGTCGCCAAGCCTGATCCGAAAGGGCAGGTGTTCCGCCTGCCCTCATGGCTACGCGGCAGTTATCTGGTCCGTGACTTTGCCAAACATGTGCAGGATCTGCGTGCGAGCTGTGATGGCAAGCCGGTAGTGATCGAGCGCCTCGATAAGCGCAGCTTTCGCTGTGCGCCAGTCAAAGGCGCGCTGACGCTGGAATATCGTGTCTATTCATTTGATGAGTCGGTTCGTAAGGCCTACCTCGATACGCGGCGTGGATTCTTCAACGCTAGTTCATTGTGCTATTGCCCGGTGGGCTTGGAACGCAGTGGTTTCGAGATTGAAGTTAAACGCCCGGAAGATGAGCTGTGCCGTGGCTGGAAACTCGCGACAACGCTCAAGGCCCAGAAAGTTAGCAAAGATGGTTTTGGCATCTACACCGCACCGGACTATGAAGATCTGATTGATCATCCGGTTGAGATGAGTGCCTTCGAGCGTATTGATTTTGATGTTGACGGAATTGATCACGCGCTGGTGCTTTCTGGTCCCGCGCAGTTTTTGGCTGAAGTTGATCGTGAACGTGTCTCGCGTGATTTGACCGCGATTTGTCATGTTGAACGGCAGATGTTTAAGCAGAAACCAGAGCTCGATGAGTATCTTTTTCTGACTAATGTTGTCGGCGCGGGTTATGGCGGCTTGGAGCATCGCAGTTCCACTGCACTGATTTGCTCGCGCAATGATTTGCCGCGTGCCGGGCAAAGCAAGCTCAGCAAGGATTACCGCACTTTCCTGTCTTTGTGCAGCCACGAGTATTTTCATCTCTGGAACGTCAAACGCATTACTGCAAAAAGCTTTCTGGAGTCCGACCTCGGTGCTGAGGCTTACACCCAAGATCTCTGGCATTACGAAGGCGTGACCAGTTACTACGATGATCTGTTCTTGTTGCGCGCCAATATCTTTGATGCCGCGACCTATCTCGATATCGTTGCCGAAAACGCCACGCGCTTGCAGCGCACGCCGGGTCGATTGACGCAAACACTGGCCGATGCCAGTTTCGAAGCGTGGATCAAGTACTACCAGCCTGACGAGAACACGCCGAATGCGGCAGTGAGCTATTACGTTAAAGGCGGCCTCGCGGCGATGTGCTTGGATCTGACGCTGCGACTCAAATCCAAAATCACGCTGGACGATGTGCTGCGCGCCTTGTGGACGCGCTACGGCGCGCGAGAGATCGGCGTGCCGGAAGGTGGCTTGGAAGCCGTCGCACAAGAACTCTCTGGGCTCAAACTTAAATCACTATTCGATCGCATGCTGCGCTCAACCTCCGAGTTGCCGCTGACAGAATTACTCGCCGAGTTTGGCGTTGAAGCAACGCAACGTGCAGCGCTGAGCGATGCCGATGCTGGCGGACGCGCCAGCGGAGAAGCACCACGTGCGACGCTGGGTTTAAAACTCCGTGCAGGCGAGACGCGTGTCGCACAGGTATTGAGTGGCAGTGCGGCAGCACAAGCAGATATCTCGGCTAATGATCAGTTGCTCGCTGTTAATGGTCTGCGCATCACGCCTACAAGCTGGGCTGCACAAGTGGCGCAGCTCAAACCCGGCCGCGAGATCACGCTGCAGTTTTTCCGTGGCGATGAATTGTTATCGCGAACGGTAAAGCCATTGCCAGCGCTCGCCGAGTGTTGGACTTTGACGCTATCTGAAGTAAAAGGTGACAAGCTCAAGCGGCGCAAAGCGTGGCTGGGTCAATAAAGAGACTTTGGAATGATTGAACTGTTTTGCAAAGCGCTTGGGGCTTACCTCATCGGCAATCTGATGGGCGGCCAGCTTGTGGGCCGTCTACGTGGCGGCGTCGACTTGAGCAAAGTGGGCAGCGGCAATATCGGTGCCACTAATGCGCTGCGTACTCAGGGCAAAGGCTTTGCGCTGGCAGTGTTGTTGATCGACATATTTAAAGGTGTTGCAGCAGTCGTATTCGTCCCCGCAGTGCAGTGGAGTTGGGCCGGCCCGACTGATGTGTCCACAGAAATTCAGGCCTACATCTGTGGCGTCGCGGTTGCGGTTGGTCATTGCTATCCGGTGTTCTCCGGCTTCAAAGGCGGCAAGGGCGTTGCGACTTTGGCCGGTGTGTTTGGCGCGCTGATGCCGATTGCGCTGTTGTGGATGCTGGGCGGATTTATTCTGACGGTGCTGCTTACGGGCTATGTCAGTTTGGCAACGCTGGTTGCCGCCGTTCTCTCAGTGATTTATGCCGCCCAACTGGGCTTGGCGACTTCTGCATTTGGCTTTGCAGTGGCGATGGCTTTATTGGTGGTGTGGAAGCACCGTGAAAATATTCAACGCCTGATCAAGGGCAATGAAAGTCGTTTTGAAAAAGCGCGAGTGTTAGGTCGATGGCTGTCTCGTTAAGCGAAGCGGAATTACTAAATCTGGTTGATGCACTCGCTGATGGTGAGTGGCATTCCGGAGAAGATCTTGCAGCCGTCGCCGGAATCACGCGCGCTGCTTTGTCCAAGCGTATGGAAAAGTTGCGTGACTGGCAGCTCGATATCGAAACCCGTACCGGACTCGGCTACAAACTAACGGCACCTTTGCAGCGGCTCGATGTTGCAGCCTTGCAAGCCGCAGTGCCCGGCATTCAAGTAAATGTTGCAGCGGTGACCGATTCCACCAACGCGCAATTGTTGGCGTCTAATGCAGACGCTGATCCGCAAGCGCTGTTCGCGGAATTTCAAACCGCTGGCCGTGGGCGTCGCGGGCGCGAATGGGTTTCGCCTTTCGGTGCCAATCTCTATTTGTCTTTGGCTTGGTCATTTCCACAATGGCCGCGTCAGCTCACGGCATTGCCGCTGGCTGTGGGCGTTGCCTGCGCGCGTGCTTTGCATGAAGTTGGACTTGATGCAGTGAAATTGAAGTGGCCCAACGATTTGCACGTTGATGGTCGCAAGCTCGGCGGCATTCTGATTGAACATCGCGCGGAAGCCGGCGGCCCTTGCCGCGTCATTATTGGTATCGGCATCAACGTCGCCATGACAGGCGCGCAAGCGCAGACGGTGAATCAGCCTTGGATTGGTTTGCACGAAGCGCTCGCTGCACATGACCGAGCACAAGTGTCGCGCCGCACATTCGCCGCCAGTTTGTTGAAGCAACTCACGCAGGCGCTGAAAACTTTTGAGCAATCTGGATTCAATGCCTTTGCCGCAGATTGGTCAGCGCTGGATCTCACGCGTGATCGCGAAGTCACCGTGCAAGGACAACAAGGCGCGTATAACGCCATTGCTCGCGGCGTTGATGAACAAGGTGCACTCGTAGTCGAGGCGCTGGGCCAGTTGCAGACGATTCACTCAGGCGAAGTCAGCCTGCGCCTCGCATGATCCTCCTGATCGACATCGGCAACAGTCGGCTCAAATGGGCGCTGTCGAATGGCAGCTCCATCAGCGCCGTAACCGCTGTCGATCATGTGGGTGATCCCACTGCCGTAATCAAAGTTCTGACCGCGACCCAGGTGAAAGCGGTTTGGGTTGCCCATGTGATGGGCGCTGAACATGAGCCGCAGATACTCAATGCCGTGCAGGCCCGTTTTGGCTTGCTTGCGCAGTTTGCGCGGACTCGCGCGGAGTATCTGGGTTTGACCTGCGCTTACGCCGAGCCCTCGCGTTTGGGCGTCGACCGCTGGCTGATGCTGCTCGCGGCGTGGTCGGAAGTGCGTGGTGCTTGCTGCGTGGTGAGTGCGGGCACGGCGCTGACCTTTGATGCGGTGACGGCCAATGGTCAGCATCAAGGCGGCTTTATCGCGCCGGGCCTGACGCCTATGCTCAAGACCACCTTGGGTAGCACGCGCTTTGCCACCTATGACATTGGGGCGGCCTATACCAATGATTTGGGGCGAGATACCGAGGCTTGCGTGCGCCAAGGCGCGTTCCTGGCCGGGCTGGGGGCCATTGAGCAGGGACTGCGAGCATCCGGGGCTCCTGCGCGAAAATTCATCTGTGGCGGCGATGCAGTGGCCTTTTTGCCCCATCTGGACGCTGACTGGCAGCGTCGGGATGAACTCGTTCTGCAAGGACTTCTAGCTTTAGCCCAGCAGTCTGCATAAACTGCGCGCCTCGAAAAGCAGCGCCGGCTTAGCTCAGTTGGTAGAGCACCCGCCTTGTAAGCGGAAGGTCGTCAGTTCGATTCTGACAGCCGGCACCACGCTTTAGCGTGGTGGCGAAGGCCCACAGCGCTTTTCACAGGCTTTGCCCAGTCCCTAGCACAAGGGACTTCTAAGACGGTTTATTTCTATGCTTCTGACCCTGCGCGACGTGAGCCTTAGGCTCGGCAATACCGTGCTGCTGGATAAGGCCGGCTTCACTATTGAGCGCGGCGAGCGCGTCTGCTTGATTGGCCGCAACGGCATGGGCAAGTCGACCTTGCTGAAGCTGATTGCTGGCGAACAGAAACCGGACGACGGCGAAATCATCCGCGCTCAGAGTTTGAAAATTGCGACTTTGGTTCAGGACGTTCCGACCACCATCAGCGGTTCGGTGTACGACGTTGTGGCGATGGGCCTCGGCGCTACCGGCAAGCTGGTTGCTGAATATCACCACCTGATTGAACAAGCGGATCCAGATCTGAAAAAGCTCGGCCGTCTGCAAGATCAGATGGATGCGCAGGATGGCTGGAATCTCGAATCGCGCGTGCTGGAAACTGTTACGCGTTTGGAGTTGCCTGGCGATGAAGAGTTCTCCAGTCTCTCTGGCGGTTTGAAGCGTCGCGTGTTGTTGGCGCAGGCGCTGGTGTCTGAGCCTGATCTGTTACTGCTCGACGAACCGACCAACCATTTAGATATCGCCAGCATCGGCTGGATCGAAGAATTCTTTAAGGCTTGGGACGGTGCGATTCTGTTCGTCACGCATGACCGCGCTTTCTTACGTAATCTCGCCACGCGTATTCTCGAACTGGATCGCGGCTGGTTGACCAGCTGGCCTGGCGATTACGAAAACTTTTTGCGTCGTCGCGAAGAGCGTCTGCACTCGGAGTCACAAGAGCGCGCGCTGTTCGACAAACGTTTGGCGCAAGAAGAAAAGTGGATTCGCCGAGGCGTTGAAGCTCGACGCACGCGCGACATGGGGCGCGTAAAGCGTTTGATGGAAATGCGTGAGGCTTATAGCGAACGCCGCAACGGACCCGGACAGGCCCGCATGCTGGTGCAAGAAGCAGAACGCTCAGGCAAGTTGGTAGCCGAAGCTGAAAACGTCAGCTACACCTATCCCGGCGCAACAACGCCAACGATACGCGGGCTCACCGCGACGGTGATTCGTGGCGACAAGCTCGGCATCATCGGCCCCAACGGCGCAGGCAAAACCACACTGATCAATCTGCTGCTCGGTCAGTTGGAACCCACTTCCGGCAATCTCAAGCTCGGCTCGAAATTGGAAGTGGCTTACTTCGATCAGCTGCGTGGCGCGCTGAAAGAAGAAATGTCTGTGCTTGATAACGTTGCTGAAGGTAAGGATTACGTTCAGATCGGCGATCAGCGCAAGCATGTGATGGGCTATCTGCAAGAATTTTTATTTACGCCTGATCGCGCACGGAGCCCGATCAAGTCGCTGTCTGGCGGTGAACGCAATCGTTTGATGTTGGCCAAGCTGTTCGCCAAGCCATCGAACCTGTTGGTGCTCGACGAACCGACCAACGATCTCGATGTGGAAACGCTCGAGCTGTTGGAAGAACTGTTGCTCGACTACACCGGCACTGTATTGTTGGTATCACACGACCGTGCATTCATTAATAACGTGATTGGCCGCAGCCTTGTGTTTGAAGGCAATGGCAACGTTAACGAATACATCGGGGGCTACGATGATTGGTTGCGCCAGCGGCCATCAGCGCCAGCAGCCAAGCCGGTAAAGGCCAAAGTGTTTGCGGCTGCGCCGGTGGCTGCGGTTGCACCAGCGCCATTGCCGATGTCGGCCAGCAAGCTGGGCAGTCAAGACAAGCGTGAGCTGGATGCGCTGCCCAAGAAAATTGAGAAGCTCGAGGCTGAGCAGACCAAGCTGAGCGAGCAGGTCAACACGCCGGGATTTTTCCAGAAGGACAAAGCGAAAGCGATTGAAGTGCAGCAGAAGCTTGCAACAGTTACCGCTGAACTGAATACCGTTTACGCACGTTGGGAAGAACTGGAAGCGCTACGCGGCAGCTAGCTAGCGCGTAACCATCACGCCCAAGCCCACGCGGGTCACTGAGCGGTTGTAGTCCAACAAGCTTTCGCCGTAGCCGTTAAAGAAATTCAGACAGAAGAATACAGATCCGTCATTCGACGGGATGCTGTAATTCAGCGCGATTGCGCCTTTGCCCGTCGCCAAATTGTTGCGCAAGGTGACATGCGCAATGTGATCGCCAAAGAACTGGCGCTGCACCTGGAACTCGGCGTGACCCATGAAGCGCTCAATATCCGGGTTGTCGTCGCCTTCGGTATCTGTCGGACTGGTTTTCTCTTTCTCCGGCATGCGATACCAGAATTTCAGATAGACCAGATATTTTCCTTTGGACTGAAACGGCGCGACGTAAATGCGATTCCAACTGCGTGAGTCCGGTAGATCGCGGCCATTGGATTCATGTTCAAAGCCAAAGTCGGCGCCCCATTTGTTGAGCCAATCAACTTTTGGCGTCCAGCGATAGAACACTTCCGGGTTGTAGACGGTTTCTCGGAATGGCGAAGAATCTTTCTTGTTGTACATCTGCCAGAACGAACGCTGCGTGTAGCCCAAATAAAAATTGGTACCGAACAAACGCTGCTTGCCGCTGATCTGAAAGACGACTTCAGCGCGGCTGCCGTCATAGTGCTGACTATAGGAATAGGGCAGCAGGTACATCGGGCGATGTGGCGATAGACCGCGAGCCGTACTGGTCAGCACGTATTCATTAGAGTCTTGCCGGAAGTTTTCCAGATAGTTGCTGCGATCTTCTTCCTGCTCTTCTGGCACTGTCGCCAGCGCAGTCTGGGGCAAGAGATTGGGTGTGACAGGTAAAGGCGGCGCAGGCTGTTCAGGAGTGGCTGGCGCGACATTGTCGGCCCATGCCGTCGGCGAGACCAACAGTACTGCCAGCATCATGCTCGGTAAAAACGCCTTCATCGGTTAACTCCAATGAAAATGCCCGCCATGGCGGGCATCAGGTACGGGCTCGGCGTCGATTAGGTCAACGCGTCAACATAGGGCTTCATCACGCGCTCAACACGGCAGAGCTTGGCGAAGTGCCAGAGCTTCTTCATGTTGATGGTGCGATCAGCCATGGCGGCGCGCAGCGCGTCTACAGCGATGTGCGGGCCAATTTTGTTGCGGAACTTGAACAGGTCAGCCAGGGTTTTTTCCAAGCTGTAAATTTTTACTTTTACGTTTTCAATGGTGTGCGAGTCGGCGCCTTCCGTAAAAGCCGGACCACCAAGACGGGCGACGCGAACTTCTGGATAATCGACGCGAGGGCGTGCAGCGCGGCGTTCGATGGCGACAAACACTTCGTTTGTAGATTGATCGCCGATGCCATGGAAGGCCAGCGCAGACTGCAGGCAGACCACGCCGTTGGGAACCGCACGGCCAATAATGGCCAGGGACAGCGACGGAGACAGCTGGGAATCGGACAGCACATAGCTGCCGCGCCCAACTTTCTTTATCGTGCCCTTATCGCAGAGTCGGCGCAGATATTCGGCCTGAATGCCGTGGGGCACCAGATCCTTTGGACGCAGAACGCCCAGCTTTTGCGCAAGCTCTGTGATGCGTTCCGATTTGCTTTGTTCGTCCATTGTGACCAAGCCTAGATAGAAGCCTAGATGTGTATATATTTAAAAACATTTTGGCTTCATTTGCAAGGGGCTAGTACTTTGCGTGTTACATCAAGAAGTTATCACAAGTTATTGGTGGGCTTAAAAATGCTGACTTCAAATTTTGCTGCCTCTGGGACCCCCTCATGCTGACCGATATCGCCGTTTTTCTCACCGCCGCAGTGCTATTTGTGCCGCTTTTCCGGTACTTAGGGCTCGGTGCGGTGCTCGGTTACCTCGCTGCAGGCATTGCGATTGGCCCTTGGGGACTGGGCTTCGTCGAAAACGTCGAAAGCATCATGCATTTCTCGGAATTCGGCGTGGTGCTGCTGTTATTCATCGTTGGTTTGGAATTACAGCCCTCACGTTTGTGGACTTTGCGCCGCGTGGTGTTTGGTTTAGGTGGCGCGCAGGTGGTTTTATCGATGCTTGTTCTTGGTGGCATTGCGCTCGCGTTTGGTCTGCCGCTTCCAGCTGCTTTGGTGATTGGTTTTGGTTTGGCAATGTCATCGACAGCATTCGTATTGCAAATGCTGGCGGAGAAAAATGAATTGTCGTCGCGACATGGCCGCGCTTCGTTTGCAATTCTTTTATTTCAAGATCTTGCAGTGATCCCGTTCATGGCGATCATTCCGTTGTTGGCGGTTCAAGAAGTACAAAATGCTTCCGGTCCGGCGTGGATCGTAGCGGCAAAAACGCTCGGCATTTTCTTGGTCGTGATTCTCGGTGGTCGTTACGCGATGAAGCCTTTGCTTCGCATTCTGGCGTCTACACGTGTGCCAGAAATTTTTACCGCCGCAACGTTGTTGGTTGTCATCGCAACATCATTGGCGATGGAGTTGGCGGGTATGTCGATGACACTCGGCGCATTCCTTGCCGGTGTGTTGTTAGCGGACTCTGAATATCGACATGAACTGCAAGCTGACATTGAGCCGTTCAAAGGTTTGCTGTTGGGTTTGTTCTTTATCGCAGTGGGTATGTCGGCCGATGTCGGTCTTGTCTTGCAAAAGCCTTTGCTTGTATTGGGCCTAGTCGTACTTCTGTTCGGCGCTAAAGCAGCAATCTTGTATGGCATTGGTCGCGTCGCGCGGTTGCCGCAGGACGCCGCGCGCTCTTTGGCTTTTGCACTGCCACAGGGTGGTGAATTCGCGTTCGTGTTGTTTGGTCTTGCGACCGCTGCGGGCGTGATGTCAGTTGAAGTGTCAGCACTGCTGATCGTGGTGGTGACTTTGTCGATGATTCTGACGCCGCCGCTTTATGCGCTGCAGGCACGCTTCCGCAAGCCACTCGAAGGTCCGGCGTACGACACCATCGATGCCTCCGAAGCGCCCATCATCATCGTCGGCTTTGGTCCTTTTGGTCAGATTATTGGTCGTCTTCTACGCTTGAAGAAAATCGGGTTTACGGTGCTTGAAAAAGATCCTGAGACGGTCGATTTCGTGCGCCGTTTCGGCAACAAGATTTATTACGGAGATGCCGCACGTCTGGATTTACTTCGTGCAGCACACGCTGGAAAAGCCAAGATATTGATCATCTCGATTGCAAAAACTGAGACCTCTTTGCAGATTGCGGAATCCGTGCGGCGGCATTTTCCGCATCTGCAAATTTATGCTGTCGCCAGTGATCGTCAGCATGCGCTCCGACTGATGGATTTGAATATCAAAAACATTATTCGCCGTTCGTACTTCTCAAGCCTTGAGATGGCGCGCCAATTGCTGGTAGATATGGGCGACTCAGAGGTATCTGCACAACACGCGATTGAAATGTTCCGCGATGTTGATGAGGGCGCACTCAAAAAGCAGCAAGCGGTTTATCGAGATGAAAAGAGTCTCATGCAAACTGCACAGGACACTGCTCGCGAATTGGAACAGCTCTTTGAAGAAGATAGAGATGCTTCTCTTGCGCCCGAACAATCATCTTCAGAAGCAAAGAGCTGAAGCACTACATAATGAGGCGACTTTCTGTTCAGTTAAGACATGGTTGATATCACGCCCCACATTTTGATTTCGCTGGTTGCGCTCGGCATGGGCTTAGCCTTTGTGTCGGCGGACCGCGAGTCCGGTGCATCGCGTGCCTTTGCAGCCGCTTTAGGTTTTCTCGGCATTGCGATGTATCTCAATGTCAGTCTCATCAAAGATCTGCATAACGCGCCTTCATGGTCCGGTTGGTTGGCAGTTCCAGAGGCATTGGCAACGATCGCTTTGTTGGAATGGTTGATCCGTGTCCGCCGCATGGTGCCTGCCGCACGCGGTATGAATGTCGCTACCGGTGATCGCGTTTTGCGCAGCGGGCAGGTCGCTGGCGTTGTGTATGCGGTGTTGGCAATTTGCTGGCCACAGATTCGAGCTCAAGATTTTCTGCGTGCAGGGTTTTCAGAAGTAACGATGACTAAATGGGGCTTTTGGATGTTCGCAGGCCCGGTTCTGTATTCGACTTTTGCAGGTCTTATCGGCGTGCTCTTGCTGCTGAATCGAAGGCCAGATCGCGCCGAGAAAACGCGCTTGTTGGCCTTGATGTTGTGTACTCCCTTCTTTCTCGCTGGCTTTGTGTTGTCGGTTAACGCTGCAGCTATTTCGGTGGTGATTGGCGAAATCATTTTGCTGATTGGCGCCGTGCACTATCACGTTCTGCAAGGCCAGCGCGGACAATTCATGTCGCGCTTTCTGTCGCCACAGGTGGCGAAGATGGTGAGTGAGCGTGGCCTCAGAAGTGCCATGCAGCAGCAACAACTCGAGATTACGGTGGTCTGCTGTGATCTGCGCGGTTTCACCGCTTATGCGCAGGCACATTCTTCAACGCAGGTATTGCAGGTGCTGCGTGAGTATTACGATGCGGTCGGCATCATCGTGGCTGACTTTGGCGCCACGATTAAAGACTTTGCTGGCGATGGCATTTTGATTTTGGTTGGCGCGCCGCTGCCTGCAGATGATCACGCCAAGATCGGACTGGAGATGGCGCGTCGTATACGTATTGTCACCACTGAAATGACTCGGCGCTGGTCGACGCCAACACATTCTCTCGGCATCGGTCTTGGTGTTGCTACGGGAGTGGTCACGGTGGGTGTGATTGGCTCAGCGTCACGACTTGAATACACCGCAGTGGGTTCTGCAGTGAATCTGTCTTCGCGTTTATGTGAGCTGGCGCATCATGGCGATATTCTGGTCGACACTCGCACAGCTGAGTTCGCGGGCGACGGCGATCTGCAGCCGCGCGCGCCACTCAGTGTCAAAGGATTTGGTGATGCGGTATCGAATTTCGCACTGATCTAATTCTTGGCTGGGCGTGATTTACCTAGGAAGGTTGTTTTTATTTATCGAGTAATAAAATATTAAATATATTTTATTAAACGGCCGCTAGTGTGCCGCGCATCATTGCGATGAGGTGATGCCAAGCTGTAAAACAACAACGAATCTATTGCGCTTGCGATGGTCTTAAGCAGACTATCGTTTCGGCCCTTGTCCTTGGAGTTTGCCCATGTTGAAGAAAACGCTTGTTCTCACGCTCAGTGTTCTTGCCAGCGGCTGCGTTGGTAGCAGCGCAACAGTGATCAGCTCTGGTGGTGCAGGCCCGACGATCACACAGGCGCAACAAGAACCCTACAACGGCCCCAAGCAGCGCATTGCGGTTACGGGTTTTGATTTTCGTGCCGGTCAGGGTTCGCGTCAGATCGGTGATGGCATGACAGACATGCTGACCGATTCATTGTTCAATACGGGCCGCTTCATTGTTGTTGAGCGCGAGCGTCTTAGCGACGTCACAGCTGAGCAGGATCTATCGAATTCTGGTCGCTTCAAAAAAGAAACGGCTGCACCGATTGGTCAACTCGAAGGCGCGCAGTTGTTGGTTCGCGGCTCTATCACCGAGTTTGAACCGAACTGCAGTGGCGGTTCCGTCATTCTCGCCTCCACCAAAGAAGCTTGCGTGGGCATCAACATCCGCATTTTGGATGCGGCAACCGGTCGCGTTGTGAACGCGACGACGGTGAAGGGCACGTCTAGCAAAGGCAGCATTGGTCTGATCTTTACCGGCGGCAGCATGCCGATTGGTCTGGGCGCTTATAAGAACACGCCGATGGAAGCCGCAATCCGTCAAAGCATTGAAGCAGCAGTGCAGTTCATCGCTCAGAACAAGCTGTAAGGAGGCGTTGTGCGCGTCATCGCGAGCCGCCGAGTCTTTGGCTGGCTGCCGGCTTTGCTGGCAGTGCTAACGCTTTGTGGCTGCGCGACGACGTCAAAAATTATTAGCGGCGGTGAAGGTGCCAGCATTAGCAAGACGCAGGCACTCGCTGCGAATGCAATGCCACGAATCGCTGTCGGCTCGATTATCGACAAGACCGGTGTGGTGGTCGAAAAATCCATCACACGCCAATTGGTCTTGCTCAACGCACAGGCCAAAGGCGGCGATCCGCTCACTGAAGATGGTCTCATGCATGGCGTCCGCGACATGCTGACGACGGCTTTGTTTGGCAGCAATAAATTTATTGTGTTGGAGCGCGACACCATTAATGACGCAATGGTTGAGCAGGAGTTCTCGCAATCGGGTCGTGTTGGCAGCGCTACGAAAATCCCGATGGGGCAACTCGAGGGCGCGCAATTACTGGTCGTCGGGGCAATCACTTCTTTTGATGCCGGCGTAAGTGGCGGCGCACTGCCGATCCCGATTCCGCTATCTAAAAACGGTGACTTCGGTATCGTCAACATCAGTGCCAAGCGCGGTTATATTGCGATGGATTTACGCATCATTGATGTTGCTACCGGGCGCGTGCTGAACACGACGGCGGTTGAAGGTAAAAATTGGAAATTCGGCGCGGATCTCGCGAGCATCGTCGGACTACGCGGCTACAATATTAAATTGCCGGGCTTGTTGCAGTACTTCAGCAACACCCCGATCGAAGCCGCGCTGCAAAAGATGGTGACGGCCGCGGTCGAAGAAATATCAAAACAAACCGGCACGCCTTGAGTGCGGAGTGATTAAGGCATTAGGGCACTAGGGCCTTGAGCACGGTGTCAGTGGTTAAGATCTGCGGCAGTACCTTCGGCTCTCCGCCGTTGACGTAGACCAGATAGAGCGGCACACCGCTGCGGCCAAACTCTTCCAATACCTTGGTGATTTCTGGATCTGCGCGCGTCCAGTCGCCAACCAATGTGGTGACATTCTTGGCGGCGAACGCTTCTTGAACGCGCTTTGTTTTCAACACGGTTTGTTCATTGACCTTGCAGGTGATGCACCAATCTGCGGTGAAATCGATGAAGACGGTGCGGCCTTGTGAGCGCAGTTTTTGCAGACGCTCTGCTGAATAAACACCAGACGGATCTGCGCTTGATGACGCACTTGCCGGTGTTGTTTGGAGCAACGGATGTGCAAGTAAGGCAAGCGCGCCAGCGAGTGCAGCGATCTGCAAAGTTTTTGCCAGCACTCCGCGGCGATTCCACAGCCATAGCGCAAACGCCACCAAGACCAAACCCACTAGCGCTACGCCAGCACCATCAATGCTGGTTTGGTGTGCGAGCACCCAAATCAGCCAGACCACGGTCAGATACAGCGGATAAGCCATGACCTGCTTGAAGGTTTCCATCCACGCACCGGGGCGCGGCAGGAATGCCGCGAGTCGTGGAAAGAATCCGAGCAGCAAGAATGGCAGCGCCAGACCCAAGCCAAGTGCGAGAAATACGCTGAGTGATAACAGCGGCGGTTGCGTTAATGCATAGCCTAATGCCGTGCCCATGAATGGCGCGGTGCAAGGACTGGCGACGATGGTGGCAAGCACGCCTGTGAAGAAGGAACTGCCATAGCCAGAGCCATGCGTGAGTGATTGTCCAACGCCCATCAAGCGTGTGCCGAATTCCACAGCGCCAGACATTGAGAGCCCTAGCGCAAACATCAGATACGCCAGCAAGCCAACAAAGATCGGTGATTGCAGTTGAAAGCCCCAGCCGATGGCCTGTCCGCCTGCACGCAGTGCTAGCAAGGTCACCGCAACTGCGCCGCAAGACAGAATTACACCCGCCGTATACGCCAGCGCATGACCGCGCTGTTGTTTGGCGGCATGGCCGCGGTTTTGCATGACCGAGATTGCTTTGAGCGACAGCACCGGAAACACGCAAGGCATCAGATTAAGAATCAGGCCGCCGAGCACGGCGAATAGCAGCACTAAGGGCAGCGTGATTGACGCGTCAGCTTTCGGAATGGTTTTGACGACAGCCACAGTGCCGGGGTCCGCGGTGAGTTCATAAGCCTGCGTTTTGCCGGACTGTTGTACGACCAGCACGCCCTGCATCTTGGCCGGCGCTTTAGAAAAATACGGACTCAGTTTTTGCGAGAGACGTACGCCGTCATCATCGAACGCGATTCTCTGCGGCGCGGCAGAGTTCAGCAGATCGCTGTCGTATTGAAAGAAGGTGATGTTTGCGTCATCAAGTTTTGCACCCTCAAGGCGCAGGGAGAAATCACCATTGCTAGCGCTGAACTGTGATTTCCAAGGTGCTGGGATGGGCAAGCGTGAGCGCGCATCCGCGAACAGTTTCGTCCAGCGACTATCAATCTCTGGCGATGCGTTCGTCGGCAAAGTGAGTGAGAGCGCTGCTTTGCCGGGGATGCAGACATCTGCGCAGACCAGCCATTTGGCTTCAGCCTTGAGATCGACTGGGCGCGTGCTCGACCAGTTCGCGGGCAATGTGATCTGCACTAAATGCAGAGTTTCTTCGCCATAACCAAAGTAGCCAAGGTCTCCGAGTTTATGGAGTTGCGGATAAGGCCATTGGATGGCGCCAGCCGTCACGCCTTTCGGCAGCGTCCAGCCCAATTGTGTGGGTAGGCCAACATCGCCCGGGTTTTGCCAGTAGGTATGCCAGTTCGCATCCGGCTTTAGGCGTAGCGCCACCCAGTTCTCGCCGGGTTTGAGCGCGGTGTGCTCGGCAATCAACTCGGCTTCGATGTGATCTGCGCGTACTGGTGCGGCGTGCGCAGTGATGCTGGCCGAGAGCAGGGCCAGCAATAGCAGGAATCGGAGTCGGATATTCATGGGGCTTCGGCAACCTAGCGACGTTTACAGACCGCAATAAGGCTCAAGGGTTCGGCCCGTAAATTAACATACGACGCCTTCATCGCATTGGATGCCGCGGCGACGCAAGGCAGGCGTATCCGAGCCAGATCAACATTCGGGGATTTTCCGTATCATTCCCACCAAATGAGATTGGGGGATGGTTATGGCGACGCGGCGTAAATTCGACATCGTGATATTCGGGGCTACCGGCTTTACGGGTGGACTGACCGCCGAATATCTGGCGCGTAATGCGGGCAGCAAATTGCGCTGGGCTTTAGCGGGCCGCAGCGAAGCAAAACTCAAGCTGGTGCGTGAGCGCTTGATTGAAATTAATCCCGCACTCACCGATCTGGATTTGATTCAAGCCGATGTCGATGATGCCGATTCCATTAAAGAGATCGCGATCTCGACCAAAGTGGTGATCACTACCGTCGGCCCTTACATCCGTTACGGCGAACCTTTGGTGGCTGCCTGTGCAGCAGCGGGTACGGATTATGTGGATCTCACCGGCGAGCCGGAATTTGTTGATCTGATGTGGCTGCGCTATCACGAGCTGGCGCGCAGCACCGGGGCACGCATTGTTAATTGCTGTGGCTTCGACAGCATTCCACATGATCTTGGCGCGTACTTCACGGTGCTGCAGTTGCCGCAAGAAGTGCCGCTCAAGGTTGAAGGCTTCGTGCGTGCGGGCGGTACATTCTCGGGCGGCACGCTGCATTCCGCTGTCACCGCATTTTCACGTCTGCGTGAATACGAAAAAGTTCGTAAGGCGCGGCGAGATCGCGAAGGTTATCCGGTGGATCGCAAGATCGGCTCCACGCGTCAGCGCATTCACTATCAACGTGAGTTGGGCGCATGGGCTGTGCCGATGCCGACGATTGATCCGCAGATGGTGCGTCGCTCCGCTGTTGCCGATGAACGTTATGGCCCCAGCTTTAGTTACGGGCACTACGTGCTGGTGAAGAAGATTACGCGCGTTGCGGCTTTGGTCGCGGGTGTGAGTGCGGTATTTGCTGGTGCGCAGATCAAGCTCGCGCGCGAGCAATTGCTCAAGCTCAAATCACCTGGCGATGGTCCGGATGAAGCGCAGCGTCAGAAAGGTTGGTTCCGCGTACGTTTTATTGGTCAGGGCGGTGGTAAGAAAGTTGTCACAGAAGTGAGTGGCGGCGATCCAGGCTACGGCGAAACTTCAAAGATGTTGGCGGAGTCTGCGCTGTGTCTCGCGCAAGATCGCTTGCCACGCAAAGCTGGTGTGGTCACACCAGCACAGGCGATGGGTGATGCATTGATTGAACGCCTGCAAGCCGCAGGGATCAGCTTCAAAGTGCTGGAAAGCTAATGGACAAAATCTGGATTGGATTCGGTGCTGCGTACGGATTTTTAGCCGTGGCACTTGGCGCATTTGGCGCGCACGCGCTTAAGCAAAGACTTTCGACAGAAATGCTCGCGGTGTGGCGCACCGCTGTGGAATATCACTTCTATCACGCGCTGGCTTTGATTCTGCTCGGCATCATTGCAAGACAAACACCATCCGCTGCATTGAATGCGGGTGGAGCTTGTTTTGCAATCGGCGTGCTGATTTTTTCCGGCAGTCTCTACGCGCTCGCCTTGAGCGACATCCGCATTCTTGGCGCGGTTACGCCTTTAGGCGGTCTGTTGTTTCTGGCGGGTTGGATCCTGCTGGGCTATGCGGTGTTGAAGAGCTAGTTGAGACATTGCGTAGCGCGCTGAGGATTGAGCTGGCGAGCTGATCCGAAATGCGCGCTGCGGCATTCATCATCGTGCGCTCAGCCTCTTCACGTGCACGTTCGCCAGCCGCTGCGGCGATTTGATCGGCGCGTTCAGCATGAGCGCGCAAGCCAGCTTCTAATGCAGCATGTAGCTCGTTGAAATGGTCATCGACCAATTTCTCCAGCGCTGAGATGCGATCACTCTGCAAAGCTAATTCTTGTGACAGCTGCTGCACACCTTCCTGATTTTTGGCGGCGACCTGTTCTTCGTCGATGCGTGTTTGCAACTGCACGGCTTGTGACTGCAGCTGCGCAATTTGCACTGACAAGCTTTGCGCGACTTCATTGAGCGCATTGTTCGGGAGTGGCGGTGGCATCGACGGCGGCAAGGGTGGTGGCGTAGACAAGGTGCTGCGCACGGCATTCATCACGCGCTGCTCAATCGCAGCATCAGGTTCACGAATGTTGGCGACCTTGGATGGCGGCGCAACAGCGGCAGGTGCTGGCGTTGGGGGCGCGGTTTGAATTGCAGTTGGAATTGCGGCCGGAATAGGCGGCGGCATGTTGGGCGCGGCCACAGAATTGTTCAGATTATTCAGAATGTGTGCGAGTTGTTCAGCGCTCGGCGGTTTCACCAGCACGCCTACGGCACCGCCGGCAATGGCTTGATCTATAAATTCGGCGCTGTCGTGAGACGAGCAGATCACGACTTTGATCTCAGATGTCGCGACGTCTGATTTGATCTGGCGTAGCACTTCAAAGCCGTCTGCACCGGGCATGACATGGTCAAGAAAAATCACATCAGGGCGCAGGCCACGCAGCACGGTGTAGCACTCTTCCGCGCTTTCGGCAGTCTCTACCTTGTAGTACTGATTCTCTAAAAACCGACGCAAAGAAAACCGCGCCGACTTCGAATCATCCACGACCAACGCGGTCTTGAACGCCATTTTGTCCCCTTAGAATTTTTATTTGCGACTGTGTCTGACTGTAGCACCGTGATGGCGTGCTGTAACACTCTTTTCAGGCGATCCGTTGTGGGAATATTCCGACGATCGCTTGTTATTAAACATTGACAAATAATTTGTTAATAAAACACTTAAAAACTATTCCTCTACGTGATTGCTTGCGCCGTTTGGTTTGGCTTGTTGTTTGGCCCCCGGCTGATTAGGGTTCGCGTCTAACTATTTGGGGGATGCCGTGTCTGCTTTGATCAATCGTCGTGATCTGGATTTCATGCTGTACGAAATGCTGGATGTTGCTGCGCTGTGCCAATCACCGCGTTACGCGCAGCATGATCGCGACACCTTTGAATCCGTGATTGAAGCGGCACACACATTGGCTGAAGAAAAATTCCTGCCTTTCGCCGCCAAGCTAGATGCCAATGAGCCGCACTTTGATGGCGAGCGTGTGCACATCATTCCTGAGGTTAAAGAAGCGCTGAAGGCTTATGTCGATGGAGGTTTTCTCGCCACGGCATTCGATGCCGAAAATGGCGGCTCGCAATTGCCCTATGTCATCGCGCAATCCGTTGCCGCGCTATTTGCATCTGCCAATGGCCCTGCCGTGGGTTACACCCTGCTGACGATGGCCGCCTCCAATCTGCTTAATGTGCATGGCACTGATGAGCAAAAGGCGCGCTATATGCGACCGATGATGGAAGGTCGTTGGTTCGGCACGATGTGTTTGTCAGAGCCGCAAGCTGGTTCCTCACTCGGCGATATCAAGACGCGCGCGCAAGCGCTGCCCGATGGCAGCTACAGCATCAGCGGCAACAAGATGTGGATCTCAGGTGGTGAACACGATCTCTCCGAGAACATCGTGCATCTCGTATTGGCGCGACTTGATGGCGCGCCTGCGGGCCGGTTCGCCATGAGGTCGGAAAGTTGTAGAGCTGGACG
>JAZKEM010000256.1:0-12576 GCA_040387055.1 Pseudomonadota bacterium
TCAACCTAAACTGCCTGTGTACTCACGCCTAGGAGGCGAGATGGCACACATCACGATCAATGGTTTGGGCATTGCGTATGAGCTATTGGGCGCAGCAGGCGCACCTGCTATCGCGCTGACGCCGGGCGGCCGCTTTGCGATGGATACGCCGGGCTTGCGGGTATTGGCCGAAGCGTTGGTCGCAGGTGGATGGCGTGTTTTGTTATGGGATCGCCCTAATTGCGGTGCTTCTGATCTTTGCTTTGAAGGCACGAGCGAATCAGAACTTCAGGCGCACACCTTGATCGCGCTGATTCGTGCGCTGGAGCTGGGGCCGACGGTGCTTGCTGCGGGCTCTGCGGGTTCACGTGTTTCGCTGATCGCGGCCGCACATGATCCGGCGGCTGTATCTCAACTCGTGTTGTGGTGGATTAGTGGCGGCCCGATCAGCTTGGCGCAACTCGCGGCTTACTACTGCGGTGAGCCTGCGATGGCGGCGAGCCAAGGTGGCATGGCTGCGGTTGCGGCATCGCAAAGCTGGGCCGATCAACTGAAGCGCAATCCTCGCAATCGCGAGATTCTGCTGGCGCAGGATCCCACTCGCTATATCGAAACGATGCAGCGCTGGGCCTTGGCTTATGCGCCTTCGGAACATTCGCCGGTGCCGGGCATGGCAGCTGCAGATTTCGCACGATTGACCATGCCGACGTTGATCTACCGTAGCGGTGCCTCAGACCTCAGCCACACGCGACGCACCAGCGAGTGGGTGCATGAATTGATTCCGCATTCGGAGCTGATCGAACCGCCTTGGCCTGACAACGAATGGAACCTGCGCATGGTGGCGCAGCATCAGGGACGTGGGCTGTTTGAAAACTGGCCGATGCTAGCCCCGGCGATTCTGGAGTTCATCGGTCGCCGTCGATAGCCGTCAAACGGTTCGTTTTATCCCTGTGCGCCAAATGTCTATTCCCTCGCAGTAGTTGCAGGGATGCCGCGTGCGCGCCAACCTACACTTAATACGTACTCACACGGACGATGACCCTCAATGTTCTCTGCAATCCTGATTAACAAAACCGAAGCTGGCCAAACCGTCGAACTGACCAAGCTTGATGAAGCCCAACTCCCTGAAGGCGACGTGACTGTCGACGTCGAATATTCGACGCTGAACTACAAGGAAGGCTTGGCGATCACCGGCAAATCACCGGTCGTGCGTAAATTCCCGATGGTGCCTGGCATCGACCTCGCTGGCACGGTCAGCGCGAGCTCGCACGCAGACTGGAAAGTCGGCGACAAAGTGGTGCTCAATGGTTGGGGCGTGGGCGAATCGCATTGGGGTGGTCTGGCGCAGAAGGCGCGTCTCAATGGCAACTGGTTGGTGCCGCTGCCTAAAGCATTTAGCAGCCGTCAGGCGATGGCGATTGGTACGGCTGGTTACACCGCCGCGCTTTGCGTTGATGCGCTGATTAATCACGGCGTGAAGCCAGAGCAGGGCGAAATTCTAGTCACCGGTTCAACCGGTGGCGTTGGTAGCGTGGCGATTGCGTTGTTGAGCAAAGCCGGCTTCAAGGTTGTGGCCGCAACGGGCAAGGCTTCAGAAGCCGAATACCTTACCAAGCTTGGCGCAACGTCAGTGATTGATCGCGCTGAACTCGCCGCTGCTGGCAAGCCATTGCAGAAAGAGCGTTGGGCCGGTGTAGTTGACGCTGTTGGCAGCCACACGCTTGCCAATGCTTGCGCACAGACGCGTTACGGCGGCGCTGTTGCCGCTTGCGGCCTCGCTGGCGGCATGGATCTGCCTGCATCGGTTGCACCTTTCATTCTGCGCGGCGTGACGCTGTTTGGCATTGATAGCGTGATGGCACCGAAAGCCCGCCGCATCAAAGCATGGGAGCGTCTCGCACGTGACATCGACGCTGCAGCCCTCGACTTGATTGCAACGGAAGTAAGTCTTGAACAGAGTGTCGTTGCGGCGGCTGACCTGATTGCAGGAAAGGTTCGTGGGCGTATTCTGGTGAACGTGAATAAGTAAAAGGGGCTGTAAGGGAGCTTGAAACAAGGCCTGCCCTTTTGGACAGGCCTTGTTCGTTTATACCGGGGTGATTGCAGATGAGTGCTGAAAAAGAAACCGCAGTGAAGCTCGACTTGAGCGATCTCGATACATGGGTCGGCAAGCCCGTTGTCTTTGCTGAGCTGTGGGACCCCTGCAACGCAACCGACATTCGTCGCTGGGTGATGGCGATGGATTATCCGAACCCGATTCACTGGGATCATGAGTTCGCACACAAGTCGCGCTTTGGCGGCATCGTTGCGCCGCAGTCTTTTGCTGTTGCGATGGACTACGGACATGGTTGTCATCCCGCTGGCGTCGGCAAAATTCCTGGCAGTCATTTGATCTTCGGTGGCGAAGAGTGGTGGTTCTTCGGCGCGCCGATTCGTCCGGGTGACAAGCTGTTCCAGAAGCGTCGCTTTGATGGATACGATGTGAAGGACACCAGCTTTGGTGGTCCAACGGTTTTCTCACGCGGTGATACGGAACATCGCAATCAGGATGGCGTGTTGGTTGCGCGCGAGCGTGCGACGGCGATTCGTTATCTGATTGAAGAAGCCAACAAGCGCAAGGTTTATGGCAAAGAGAAAGCCAATCCGAAGCGTTGGGACAAGCAAGAACTCGCCGAGATTCATAAGATTCGTTACGACTGGATTCTGTCCAATCGTGAAGGGCGTTCGCCTAAGTTTGGTGACGTTAAAGTGGGCGACAAGTTGCCGCGTCGCGTGATTGGTCCGCACTCCATCGCAACCTTCGTCACTGAATATCGTTCGTTCCGTCAGAACATCTGGGGCACCTGGCGTTGGAATGTGCCGGAAGGTCAGGTTGATCCTGCCAAGCAGGACGCCGGTTTTGCCAAGGACATGACCTACGATCACGAGGCCCGCAAGATCGATCCGCGTCAGGGCGATGGTTTGTATTACGGCCCTTCCAGTGGTCACGTGAATTTGGAAAAGGCGACCAACATCGGCATGGGCGGCATGTATGGCTATGGCGCTTCGATGAACGCCTGGCAAGTCGATTACGTTTCTTACTGGGCCGGGCATGAAGGTTTTGTCTGGCACTCCAAAACGCAGTTCCGCAGCCCAGCGTTTGAAGGTGATATCACTTTCATCGACGGTGAAGTCGTGGATAAGCACGTGAACTCAGCTTATGGCTGCTCCGTTGTCGTTGTTGAAGTGAAGATGAGCACGCAGAGCGGCGAGCAGATTCTCAAGGGCACTGCTGAAATTCAGCTGCCGTACTAATGTCTCTGTCTATCGTTCAAGGTATCCCGTTGAAGGACGAGCCCGGCATGGGCTCGTTGACGATTCCGGGGTATCTGCGCGAAGTCACCTCACGCCACGCCAACAGCGAAGCGGTGGTGATGTATTCGTATGACGGCGTCGAGCGCTGGACGTATGAAACGCTTTGGCAAAAATCTTTTGAAGTGGCAAAGGCGCTCGTTGCTTGCGGCGTAGGCAAGGGCAGTCGCGTTGGCGTCATGATGACGAATCGTTTGGAATATTTGTCTGCTGTGTTCGGCACGGGCTTGGCGGGTGGCGTCTCGGTAGCGCTCAGCACATTCTCGACGCCTTCTGAATTGGAACATTTGCTCAGCGCGTCTGAAGCTTCTGTGCTGCTATTTGATGGTCGCGTTCTGAAAAAAGATTTTGGCGCTGTGCTTGCTGAGATCGAGCCACAGATTAAAACTGCTGCTGCAGGACAACTGCAGTCTGCAAAATTTCCTGCGCTGCGCCATATCGTGCGTTTGGATTCTGTCACAGGGCCAAGTTCTGAAGATGATCTGAAAGCAGCGGGCTTCGAGAGTTGGAACGATTTTCTCGTGAGCGGGCACAACGTTACTGACGCAGCCGTTAACGCGCTCTCAGCGTCAGTAACACCGACAGACGCTGGCGGTTTGTTCTTCTCGTCTGGCACCACCAGTCTTCCAAAAGGAATTCTGCATACGCAACAAGCCTTCGCGATTCAATGGTGGCGCTGGCCGCGTGTGATGAGTGTGGAAGGGCATGTTCGTAGTTGGACAGGCAACGGATTCTTCTGGTCCGCCAATATCACGATGGTCGTTGGCGTTGCGCTCTCAACCGGCGGCGCGGTGATCATTCAACCTGTGTTTGATCCAGAAGAAGTGCTGACGGTGATACAAAGCGAACGCATCAACTTCTTGATGGGGCGCCCGCATCAATGGGCGCGTCTGCAAGAGTGCGCGAACTGGAGCACGACCGATCTCAGTAGCTTGCACTACATCACCAATAGCGCACTGATGCTGACGCATCCAACCGTTAAGACCGACTGGCGCTTGCCAATGACCTTCGGCACCACTGAGACGATGACGGCGGCGACGTCTTACACCGCCAATACTTCAGAAGAACAATACGCTGGAAGTGCGGGCGCTCCGCTGCCAGGCAACACGCTGAAGATTATTGATGCGATGACGGGTGCTGTCGTTCCGCGTGGCGAGCGCGGTGAGGTTTGTATCAAAGGCCCAACGTTGATGATGGGCTATATCAACAAGGCGCCTGAAGAAGCTTTCGACAGCGAAGGCTATTACCGCACCGGTGATGGTGGTTATGTCGACGACGTAGGCCGACTGTTTTGGGAAGGTCGACTGACCGAAATCATCAAAACTGGCGGTGCAAATATTTCACCGTTGGAAATTGATGCAGTACTCGTTCTCTATCCCGGCGTGGCGCGTGTACAAACCGTTGGCATTCCACACGATACATTGGGTGAGATGGCCGTTGGCTGCATCGTTCCGCATGAAGGCGTGAAGATTGTCGAAGATGATCTACGTGCCTTTCTAAAAGAAAAGCTAGCCAGTTTCAAAATCCCACGCCGCTTCTTGATCTTGAATGAAGAAGAGATGGCGGTGACGGGAAATGGAAAAGTGAAGTCGGACGAGCTTCGCAAGCTCGTAGCTGAGCGCTTAAACGCTTAATGCACTCATTGCGTGCCAAATCGCTTTGCCGACAGTAATGCGGCTTTAGCTTGCTCAGCTTCGCGATTCTTCGGCGGAGCCAACGTAACGAGAGAACTGATCAGAAGCGCGGCCGCCTGACTGACCTGCTCGACGGCCTGATTAAACGCTGCTTCATTGATCTTCGCTGGCTGATTAAATCCACTGAGCTTGCGAACAAACTGCAAGGCAGAAGCGCGAATTTCATCTTCAGTCGCGGGCGGTTCGAAGTTGTATAGCGTTCGGATGTTTCTGCACATGAAAGTTCTCCGACTCCTTTAATATCGCCCAGATGTGGTTTTATTTGAGGTAGTGCTTACCCAGCAACACACGCCGAATATCACCTTGTTCTCTGAACGTGGTGATGAGCAAATACATCAGCGTGAACACGCCGCCAAATGTTGTTCCGAAAGCGCATAGCAGCCCAGTTACTTTTGAAGACTCGCGCCAGAAAACCCAAGCGGTGATCGGTAGCACGTGCAACAAGAAGTCGGTGTAGAACTGTGCGCGCCAGGCATGCGCGAAGTCGTCAAAGAATACTTTTGCGCTATCAAGGCCCAAGGTGTTGATGGCGTGGAATGTGATGGCGACCAATACCAGCCAGGCAATGATGAGAAATCCGCGGAATAGATTCATGGATGCTTCCTTTTAAGTTCTGCTGCCTTGCCAGCGGGCGTAATCGTCAGGTGTATCAATATCCATTGCCGCTTCTGGCATGGCAACGCTGATGATTTCCGCTTTGTGTTCTTTCAATAAAGTACGCGCGCCTTGAGGGCCGTGCAACTTTGTGAGTTCTTCGAAGTAATGACGTGGGAAAAGGCAGGGTGGCCCCTGTGCCTCACCTAGATCAGAAACGATGATGCGCTTGGGTGTTTTCTGATGCGCGTCGATCAGGCGCTGAAACTGTGCGGCGCCAACCAGTGGCATATCCGCCGGGCAAACAATGGCGGCGTCGAAGACATTCACATCATTCAGCAAATGACGAAATGCTGTGGCGATGGATGTCCCCATGCCTTCTTCCCAATCACTGTTGTGAATGAGACGAGCATTGATGTCTTCAAGCGCAGCCGTAATTTGTTCTGCGTATGCGCCGGTGACAACAATTAACGGCACGCCGGTTTTTAATGCAGCACGTGCAGCGTGGGCAATCAAAGTGCTGTCACCAATAGGTGACAGCAACTTTGGACTGCCGAAGCGGCTGGAGTTACCAGCCGCTAATAAAACGATGCAGATACGGCTCAATGAAACTCAGCGCTTGAGGCGGTAAGCGACAACGGAGTCGCCCGTGGTCGAGCCGTACATGGTGTGGCCGCCTGCTGCGATAACGACATACTGCTTGCCGTCTGCTTCATAAGTCACAGGCACTGCGGTGCCCGCTGCTGGCAGCGGTGCCTTCCACAAAACTTTGCCGGTGGAGAGATCGAAGGCGCGCAGTGCGTTGTCCAGCGTGTAGCCGATGAACACCAATCCACCTGCGGTGACCAGCGGGCCGCCAGCGCCCGGCGTGCCGAGGTTGGGATCGAACAGAGATGCAGGTGGTTTGACCGGCATCATGTTCTCGATGCTGCCGAGTGGCACTTCCCAAACAATTTTCTTTTTCGCGAGATCCACTGCAGTCAGCGCAGCCCAAGGTGGTGCCGAGCATGGCGCGCCAAGAGGCGAGAGCAAGGGTTGAATCTGATACGCATAAGGCGAGCCTTTTGCTGGGAACAGCATCGGACCACCGAGTTCAATCGTGTCACCAGCGCCGGGTGGAACCTTCGCCATCGGCACGAGTGTCACGATCACAGGCACGCGGTTGGACGGCACGATCATGATGCCGCTTTCTGGATCGTAACCACCGCCACCCCAGTTAGGGCCGCCGCCAACGGAGGGCGAGAAGATCGTGCCCTGCAAGCTTGGAGGCGTGAAGCTTGGGCCGTAGTTGAGCGATTCAATTTTGCGTTTGCACAGCCAGCGATCAATCGGCGTGAAGCCCCAAGCATCGTCTGGTGAGAAACCATGTTTGACGAGTGTTGGCATGCCGACAGGGAAAGGCTGCGTCGGCGATAACTTCTCGCCAGCTACGACGCCTTTCTGCGGAACCTTGCGTTCTTCGATTGGCACTAGCGGTTCGCCGGTGGCGCGATTGAAGACAAAGATGAGACCCGTCTTATTGTTTTGCACCAAGGCAGGCACGGTTGTGCCGTCAGCTTTTTTCCAATCAATCAACAGCGGTTCAGACGGCGTGTCGTAGTCGAAGACGTTGTGATGAATGAATTGGAAATTCCATGCAACTTTGCCGGTCTTACCGTGCAGCGCAACGATTGAAGAGGAGTAACGGTTGTCGCCAGCGCGACCTGCGCCGTAGAAATCACCTGATGGGCTAGTGGTCGGCAGATAGACCAAGTCGAGTTTCTGATCGACGGCCATATTGGCCCAGACGTTGCCGGAACCAAAACCTTGAGCCGTGCCTTTCTCCCAGGTCTTGGCTGCAGGATCGTTCGGATCGCGTGGCAGTGGATCAAACTCCCAGAGGAATTTGCCGTTGCGTGCGTCATAAGCCAGCACGCGACCGCTTGGTGCATCAACGCGCTGGTTGTCAGCTACGGCGGAGCCAACGATAACGACGCCGTTAACCACTGCAGGTTTGGAGCCGGCAACCACTTCGCCCGGCATGATCTGCGGCTTGCTGGTTGGCATCTGCACCGAGCCGTTTGTACCGAAGCCTTCGCAGGCTTTGCCGTCCTTTGCATCAAAGGCAACCAAGCGATAGCTGGTGGTGCCGAGGAAGATGCGCGATTTGCAGTGTGCGTTTGCCGCAGCTTTTTCATCAACCCAGTGAGAGATGCCGCGGCATTTCTGCATGCCGACTTTCGGATCTTTCGGGTCATAGATCCAGCGTTGCTTGCCGGTAGCAGGATCCAGCGCAATCACGCGACGCGTGGTGGTGCAGACCAGTAGATTGCCTTCGATCAACGTGGGTTGATCTTCAAACGCGATCAGGTTGTTGCCCGCTTTTTTTGGCGGCACTTCACCGGTGTGGTATTCCCAAGCTTTTTCGAGCTGAGCAACATTACTTTTGTTGATCTGCTTCAAGGCTGAATACTTCGTGCCCTGCTGATGTTCATCGGGGCTGGCAGCTGCCGCGAAGAATGTGGCGCCTGCGAGCATCAGCGATAGCGCGTAGCGAACGACTTGGAAGCGAGTGCCCATGAAGCAAACTCCTTTTGTACTGAATGTCATGAATATGAATTAGTGAATGGGTCCGGCGCCGAAGCTAAGCCGTTCGCCTTTACGTCCGTGTACCGCGCCCTGTATTTCGGCTGCGATGGATAAAGCAATTTCTTCTGGCGTTTCCGAACCGATGTCGAGACCCGCCGGTGCGCACAAAGGTGTACGCGTGCTGCCAATCGCGCTGCGCATCTTCTCCGCGCGTGTACGTGAACCCACAGCGCCCAGATACAGCAGTGGCTGCGAACGCAGAATATGCAGATATTCGAGATCGCGTTCGAGGTTGTGCGTCATCACCAGTACGGCTGTACGCGCGTCAAAGCGCAGCAGTTTCTCCAGCTTTGCTGCATTGGCGCAGAGCAGGCTGACGCCGTCGGGTATCGCTGAGACCGGCGTATCGTCGCGATGATCAACCAGTTGAACGTTCCAGCCAAGGCTGCGTGCCATGTTGGCAAGCGCAATGGTGGTTGTGTTGATGCCGATCAGTATGAGTCGGATCGGTGCTTCAAGGCGTTCAACCAATACTTGCACGCGGCCGTCGCTGGTGCGGACTTCATCAAGTCGTGCCGCATTGCTGGCGGCGCCTGAGAGTGCTTGCGACAACACGGCATCGGCGTTGCGCGGATTATTCAGTTCGTCGAGCACCAGACGTTCGCTCCACAGCAAGCGGCGTGGTTGTGGCATGCAGCGGCCGTCCGTCGCGAACACAGTCATCAACGTGCTTTGCGTACGTTCTTGCAGGCAGTGTGCTGCGGCATCGGCGAAGCGCAGATCGTTTGCGCTCTTCAATGGCTCCAGCAGTACTTCCATCTCGCCACCGCAGCCGAGTTCCAGCAACGCGTCGTAGCCATGTTCACGGTCGTATTGCAGAAGTTTGGCTTCTCCTGCGGTAATGACTTCGCGTGCGCGTTCGACAATATCGGCTTCAGGACAGCCCGCAGAGATGCCACGCACGATGCGGCCGTCACCATGTACGAGCATGCGTGTTCCCGCGCGGCGGAACACCGAGCCGTTGGTGCGTACCAGCGTGCAGAGCGCAGCACCGCCCGCAAAGCCGTTGCTCTTGAGTTCATCAAGACTGGAAACAAGGTCGGCGAATTCGTGCGAGCTCATGGCTTATGGAATTCGTTCGCCAACAAGTTTGGCAGTGCCGAAGATGCCCATCTTGCACTTGCCGAGCAGTTTGTCACCGTCGATATGCGCTTCGTACTTCAGCGTGATCTTCATTGGCTTGGTCACTTTCAGATCCCACACGAGGTGGTTGCCTTTGAAAGTGCCGGTGAAGTGCGCTTCATCCATGTTCATGATGAACACGCCGGTGAGGTTGTTGCCGTCGGTGCTCATGCGGCCGGTGAAGGCTTGTGGGCCCAGTGGCGTTGAGAGTACGAACTTCCAGTTGCCGTCGATCTGGACTGCGGCGGGTGCAATCTGTTCTTGCGGTGCCGAAGGTGAGAACACGTTTTGCACCGGCGCAGTTGTTGGCGTCGTGGCAACGGTTGGCTCAGCTACAGGTGCCGCTGCAGGTTTCGCGTGTTCAGCAATTTCAGGACGACCTTCGATATGCGCCAGTAGACGCGTCGGCGTCATCGGGAATTCAAGTTTGATTTCGCCGAACGGTGCGAGCGCGTCCGCAATCGCGTTGACCAGTGTTGGTGGGCCGACAATGCAGCCACCTTCACCGACGCCGCGGAAACCACCATCTGCTTTCGAAGGCATCGAGGCGTCGTGGTTGTACTCGAAGGTCGGTACATCAAAGATCGTCGGCAGCATGTAATCCTTGTACGTCACCGCAGTCGGATTGCCGCGTGCATCAAACGAAACCTGTTCCATCAACACACTGCCAATTGCCTGCGTGAGGCCGCCAGCAATCTGACCTTCAACAACTGAAGGATTGATCATCACGCCGCAGTCTTCGCTTGATACCCAGCGTTTGATTTTCACAAAGCCAGTGTCAGCGTCGACTTCAACAATGCAGGCATGCGCTGCGCTGGTCATCGTGATCGGTGGTGGGCGATAGCGGAACTGCACTTCGAGGCCGGCATCCATGCCTTCGGGCAAACGCTCAGGTTCGCCATAAGCAATGTCTGCAAGATCACGCAGAGTGACCGTCTGTGGTTTGTCGCCAGAGACCGTGATGATGCCTTCGCGCATCGAAATATTTTCGGGCGTGGTGTTGAGCAGGTGCGCTGCCATCTTCTTGATCTTTTCGACCAGAAGCTTGGCTGCACCAATGCAAGCGCCGCCGCCTGCGACCGCCTGACGGCTGCCATAAGCACCAGAGCCGTAGCCACCGCGCGAGCTGTCGTCTTCATGGATGCTGACGTCGTCGAACTTCACGCCGAGCGTTTCAGCGACGACCTGCGCCATCGTTGTTTGCGTGCCGTGACCTTGCGAGTGCGTGGAGACGACTGCGCTCACTTTTCCAGTGGGATCGATACGAATGTGTGCTGACTCGCTGATCAGCACAGCGATGCCGGTGCTGCCTGCGGTCGGCTCGATATAGGTTGCGATGCCGAGGCCAAGATAACGGCCTTGTTTGCGAGCTTCTGCCTGCTCAATACGGAAGGCGGCGACGTCGACTTTCGTCAGCAACACATCCAGACATTCAGCCGGGCTGATGTCTTCCAGCTCCAAGCCCATATTGGTGGTGCAGGGCTGATCTTCTCGTCTCAGCAGATTACGCTTGCGTAGTTCGACGGCATCAATGCCGAGCTTTCGCGCGGCGCGATCAAGTAGCACTTCACGCGTCAGTGATTCAATCGCCCACGGGCCGCGATAAGCGGAAAGGCCAACGGTATTCGTAAACCAGCCACGTGAATAGAAATCGAACTTCGGCAGCTTGTGCGCGCCCCAGATGAACATCATCACGGCGATGTTGCTGTCTGCGCCTTGAGGATAGGCGCCGTTGTTGATGCTGTATTCGGCGTGGGAGGCAATGAGTTTGCCGTCTTTATCGAAAGCGGCGCGCAGTTTAATTTCCTGCTCGCGGGCCTGACAGGCCGAGGTCAGATTTTCGAGACGATCTTCAATCCACTTGAGCGGGCGCTTGAGTAGCATCGACGCAAGAACCGTCGCCACTTCTTCACGCCAGGGCTGACCCTTGAGGCCGAATGAACCGCCGACATCTTTGGAGATGACGCGAATCGAAGTCTGCGGCATGCCGAAGGCTTGCGCGAACCAACGTGCGTTGAGCTGTGGACCTTGGCAGGAGAGATAGATCGTCAGTTCTTCTGCGCCTTGCGGTGCAGAGACCACGCCACGCGTTTCCATTGGTGACTGCGCGATGCGCTGATGCTTGAACTCAACCGTTTCCAAATGCGGCGCTTCGTTGAGCAGTGCTTCGAGTTCTTCGTCCGGATCTTCGGTGCCGGTTGCGGCAGCAATGTTGGAGTCTGTTTGCGGATGAACGAGCGCGCCAGTCTTGGCTTCGTCCATCGTCACCACCGGATCTTCTTCGTCATATTCAACGGTGATCAGGCCGGCGGCGTCTTCAGCGATGTAGCGATCTTCTGCGATGACGATTGCAATCGGGTCGCCAACGTAACGCACGCAATCGATTGCCAACACCGGCACCGGTACGACGGGTGCGGCGAGGAAGAAGCTCAGCATGTCGACTTTGTAGCGCGCCAGATCGGCGGCGATCAGTACGGCATGAACGCCGGGCAATTGTTTGGCGATGGAGAGATCAATCGACTTGATATTGCCGCGTGCAATCGGGCTGCGGTGGAACGCCACGTGCAACATGCCGGGCACGCTGACGTCGTCGACGTAAACGCCTTTGCCGGTCAGCAGACGTGCGTCTTCCTTGCGTGGAACGCGCTGGCCGATATAAACGCCGGGTGCTGCTGGAGTTTCTATGCCACTCATGCGGCATCTCCGCCGAGCTTCATCGCGGCGCGTTTGATGCCTTGATAACCGGTGCAGCGGCAGATGTGTCCTGACATTGCTTGAACGAGTGTGTCGCCGCTCGGCTTGTTCGCGCAGTTGGTCAGCGCAGTGAGTGTCATCACGATGCCCGGCGTGCAGAAGCCGCACTGCAGCGCGCACTCATCCTTCATCGCTTGTTGTACCGGATGCAGCGTGCCGTCTTCAGCAGCAAGGCCTTCGGCGGTGGTGATTTTGCTGCCATCCGCTTGTACAGCAAGCATCAAGCAGGAGCGCACGGCCTTGTCATCGACGATGACAGTGCAAGCGCCGCAGACGCCGTGTTCGCAGCCGACATGAACGCCGGTGAAGCCTGCATCGCCACGCAGGAAATCGCTGAGCGTGAGGCGGCCTTCAACCGTCGAGCAGTGCGCGCGGCCGTTGATGGTGAGGTTGATTTGATGCTGGCTCATGCCGCAGCCCTCAGATTCAGTGTCTCGCGCAGTGCAGCAGCGAA
>JAZKEM010000257.1:0-10384 GCA_040387055.1 Pseudomonadota bacterium
TGGCGATTTCGGCAAGGCAAAAGTTTTTCACGCTGGCACAACAGACCAAGACGGCAATGTTGTCACCAGCGGCGGCCGCGTGCTTTGCGTCGTCGCCAGTGGCGATAGCGTTCGCGCCGCGCAAACCGGCGCGTATGCCGCGATGAAAGGCATCCACTGGCAAGGCGAACAACATCGCACTGACATTGGTTATCGCGCCGTGCAACGCGAAGAAAAATAATCAGCGAGATACAAATAAAAAACGGGCCAAGGCCCGTTTTTTATTTGTGCGCAATGTTAAATACGCTCAGGCTAACTTCGGCGCAATCGCACGAACTAGTGTCGCCAAGGCGTCCGACGGTTCACGGAAGTTACGATCCTCTTCGCCAAATTCACTGAGCCACACCACATCCAAACCCGGATATTTTTTCTCGGGATGATTACGGCTAAGAATGAAGTAGCTGTAGTTTCGACGCGCGTTGCTATCGATGATCTTAATCGTGATTTCAGTATCGTCTTTGCTGATGACGAAGTGCTGCACCTTCGGATGTCGCTGCAATCGATTCTGCAAATTGCGTACGGAATCGACTGCCTTCTTCCACTCAGCGTCCAGATAAACCGAGCGGTGACTGACTTCCTTTTCTAGTTCTGCCCGGGTCGAACGGATGCCCTGAAGCTGACGCTCCAGCAAGGCTTCAAATGGATCTTTTTCGGTGCTCATCTTGATTTGTATTTAATTCGATTCTGCGTGATCGATTCGCTTTCGCAGGAATTAGTTACGGCGCGCCATAAAAGCAATGCGCTCGAACAGATGCACATCTTGCTCGTTCTTCAGCAAAGCACCATAGAGCGGCGGCAAACTCTTCTTGGCGCTAGCTTCACGTAGCACAGCGGGATCAATGTCTTCAGCCAGCAGCAGCTTGAGCCAATCGAGTAGTTCCGACGTCGATGGTTTTTTCTTCAGACCTGGCAGTTCGCGCAGACCAAAGAACACTTCCATCGCTTCCTTCAGCAGATTTTGTTTCAGCTTGGGGAAGTGTACGTCGACAATTTTCTGCATCGTCGGCGCATCTGGGAAACGAATGTAGTGGAAGAAGCAGCGGCGCAAAAATGCGTCCGGCAATTCTTTTTCGTTGTTTGAGGTGATGATGATCACCGGGCGATTCAGCGCCTTCACCGTCTGGCGTGTCTCGTAAACGTAGAACTCCATCTGATCGAGTTCGCGCAACAAATCGTTAGGGAATTCGATATCCGCTTTATCGATTTCATCGATCAACAACAGCGGGCGCTTGCCTGCTTCAAAGGCTTCCCACAGCTTACCTTTGACGATGTAGTTGCTGATGTCTTTGACTTTGCTCTCGCCGAGCTGTGAATCGCGCAGACGCGACACTGCGTCGTATTCGTAAAGACCCTGCTGCGCCTTGGTGGTCGACTTCACGTGCCATTCGAAGTACGGCATGTCGAGCGCACGCGCGACTTCTTGCGCAAGACGCGTCTTACCTGTGCCTGGCTCGCCCTTGACCAGCAGCGGACGCTGCAAGGTCACAGCAGCATTAACCGCCATCGTTAAATCATCAGTTGCGACGTAATCTTCGGTGCCAGTAAAACGCACGGTGTAGTCCTCGATAGCAATTCAATTTCAAAAATCGTTCAAGCGCATTGTTACTGCGGCGTAAACAATTTGTTTTTAAATATTATTTAACAGAACTTAATTAAATATTTAAAAACAACCCGTGCTTTGCGAAAACGAGTGCGGGAGACGCAATTTAACGGTTTCTACGCTTCAGTGCGACGCGTAAGTAGGGTGTGTTGGCATTTATTTCGCGACAGCGGCGAAAGCCATTGGGCGCAGGGCAAGGAAGAGGGAGCGCGGCATAGTGACTCTATGTAAGCGACCGATGACGCCGCCATGTGCCCAATGGCTCCCGCCCCTTCGGGCTGCCGCCTCAGAATTCGCCATGCGTCGTTGCTCCTTCGTTATTTAGAATGACTAAACCTCCTCAGTCGCGCCTAGCCTGGCGAATTCTGAGGGGGCAGCGCTGACGTGAAATAAATGCCAACACACCCTAAATTACAGCACTAGAGGTGCATCCGGCATCTCATTCCCGACATCGCGCGGGCCCGGCGGGTGCGTGGCGAGAATCGTCGACACCGCGTGCACACAAGCAATTGCGCCTGCTTCGTAGTTGCCCAACTTGAAATGCTTTTGCAGCTCACGACAGGCCGCATCCCACTCAGCCTGTGGCACACGTCCACGCGCCACATAACGATCTGCAACGATCTCAATCGCGTGATCGGCCAGCAGCAGATAAATCAGTACGCCATTGTTGTGTTCAGTGTCCCAAACCCGCTGCTGCGCAAACACTTCGACGGCGCGCTGACGTGGCGTAATGCCAGAACCCGCTGCCGCAGGTGACAACGCCGCTTCAATCACGAATCGGATTTCACCCGGATGCAGCTGCTCGCAGTCCTTCACGGCGCGCGCAATTGCATCGAGTGAAGCCTGTGAGAAATAGCGGCGAACCAACCACTGGCCCGTGCTCGCATGCTTGAAGAATCGACGGATATTCATCTCACCAATCTCCCGACGCGCCGCCACCACCAAAGCCACCACCACCGCCGCCAAAACCTCCACCGCCGAACCCACCGCCACCACCGCCATAACCCATCGGCATGCCGCCAATAGCGCCGCTATACATCACCAGCGAAGCAAACATGGCGATCACCGCCGCCAATATTGCGAAGCCCAGTGAGCCAATGATCAGCATGGCGACAAGGCCTGTGCCCACACCAACTAAACCAGACGCAGGCGCGGTGCCCATCGCACGTTTAAGAATATGGCCCAAGCCCCACAGGATGAAGAACGGCACCAGCAGCGCGCCGAGTTTGCTATCGCCATTGCCTTGGCGCTTTGCGCGCTGTGCTGGCGGCGGCAGCGCTTCGCCACTCACTACAGCAATCATTTGATCAACGCCGGCATTAATACCGCCAGCGAAGTCCCCTTGGCGAAAATGTGGCGCGACGCGTTCAGCGATGATGCGCTTGGCGATGGCATCTGGCATTGCGCCTTCGAGGCCACGACCGACTTCAATGCGCATGCGGCGATCATTCTTGGCTAGGATCAGCAATGCGCCGTCATCAATTTTTGCGCGCCCAAGCTTCCACGCATCAACCACGCGAATGCTGTATTGCTCGAGTTCTTCTGGCTGTGTCGTCGGCACAATCAGTACAGCAATCTGGCTGCCCTTCTGCGCTTCAAACGCGGCGAGCTTTTGCTCTAGGGCGCTAGCTTGCGCAGCACTCAGCGTCTGCGTGAGATCGGTCACGCGTGCTTTTAGCGCAGGGACAGGTACCAAGCCGCTGCTGTCTGCACCCCATGCATTCACGCACAGGGGCAGCAGCGCAATCGCCAATAGGCGACGGAACATTAAAGCGTCCGTTTACTTGGGCGGCGCGCTGCCGAAATCAACTTTCGGCGGAGCAGAGATAGCCTTCTCGTTTTCAACCGTAAAGTTCGGCTTCACAGCCATGCCAAACATCTTGGCGGTGAGATTGGTTGGGAACGAACGCACCGTGGTGTTGTACACCTTGATCTCTTCGATATAACGATTGCGTGCAACGGTGATGCGATTTTCCGTGCCTTCCAACTGCGCCTGCAGATCGCGGAACAGCGTGTCTGATTTGAGCTGCGGATAATTCTCGGTAACCACCAGCAAACGCGACAGCGCACCGCTCAGTTCGCCTTGCGCCTGGCTGAACTGCTTGAGCTTGGCCTCGTCATTCACCATGTCTGGCGTGACGTTGATGCTGCCGACTTTTGCGCGTGCTTCGGTGACGCCGAGCAGCACGTCTTTTTCTTGCTGCGCATAACCCTTGACGGTGTTAACGAGATTCGGCACCAGATCAGCGCGACGCTGATATTGGTTGAGTACTTCGGACCACGAAGCTTTAATGCTTTCGTCTTGCTGCTGCAGGCCGTTGTAGCCGCAACCGCTGAGGAACAGAACGCTGGACATCACCATCAGGGTCAGTAAACGTTTCATCACATACTCCGTGCGCAATTAGTGTCGGCCACGAAAAAGGCCGTACACACTATGTATGTACGGCCAAATCGTTTTCAATGGCTGAAAGGTACTTAATTAACCTTTAGCGCGCTGCTCCAAGATTTCAACCGCAGGCAGTTTCTTACCTTCCAGGAACTCTAAGAAGGCGCCACCACCGGTAGAAATGTAGTCGATGCGATCGGCAACCTTGAACTTGTCGATAGCCGCAAGCGTGTCGCCGCCACCTGCAAGTGAGTAGCCATCCGCCGATGCAATCGCTTCGGCAATTGCCTTTGTGCCGCCAGCAAAGCTGTCGTACTCAAACACGCCAACAGGACCATTCCAGACGATGGTGCCGCAAGACTTCAGCAATGCTGCAAGCTTCTTGCGCGTCTTCGGGCCGATGTCGAGGATCATCTCGTCGGACTCCACTTCGTCAGACGAACGAACTTCTGCGTGCGCTTCTGCGGAGAACTCGGAGGCGACGACAACATCTTCCGGCAACGGGATATCACCGCCACGTGCCTGAATCTTGGCGAGGATGCTGCGAGCCTTGTCGAGCATCTCTGGCTCGTGCAGCGACTTGCCAACCGGCTTGCCCATGGCAGCGAGGAAGGTGTTGGCAATGCCGCCGCCAATGATCAACTGATCAGCGATGTCTGCAAGATTTTCCAAAAGATCGAGCTTGGTCGAAACCTTGCTGCCGCCAACGATGACAGCGAGCGGCTTCTTTGGATTCGCCAGCGCAGTGCTGAGCGCATCAAGTTCCGCAGCGAGCAGCGGACCCGCGCATGCAACCGGCGCAAACTTGGCGACGCCATGCGTAGAAGCTTCTGCACGATGCGCGGTGCCGAAAGCGTCCATCACATAGATATCGCAGAGCGAAGCCATTTTCTTCGACAGTGCTTCGTCGTTGTCTTTCTCGCCTTTGAGAAAGCGCGTGTTTTCGCCGAGTGCAATCTGGCCCGGCTCCATCGCGATGCCATCAATCCAGTTGGTGACGAGTGGAACGGTGCGCTCCAGCTTTTCCGAGAGCCATGCAGCGACTAACGTCAGCGAAGCTTCAGGATCAAACTTGCCCGCTTTAGGACGACCGAGGTGCGACACCACCAACACCGAAGCACCGCGCTCCAGCGCGAGCTGCAGTGTCGCCAGCGATGCGCGCAAGCGTGCATCCGAGGTGATCTTGCCGTTGTTGATCGGCACGTTGAGGTCTTGGCGGATCAGCAGGCGTTTGCCGGCAAGATCCAAATCCGTCATGCGTAAAACTTTCATTGCGTATTTCTCTTACAGAATTTCGGGATACATCTAAAAACGAAAAGCCCCGCGAACGGGGCTTTCCATATTTTTGCTGCGATTACTTCGCGGCAACCACGCGTACCATTTCGAGGCACTTGTTGGAGTAGCCCCACTCGTTGTCGTACCAGCTGATCAACTTGACGAAGGTGCCATCAAGCGCGATGCCAGCGTCAGCATCAAAGATCGAGGTGCGTGCATCGCCACGGAAATCGGTAGCGACCACTTTGTCTTCGGTGTAGCCGAGGATGCCCTTGAGTGCGCCTTCCGACTGCGCCTTCATTTCGGCCTTGATCTCTTCGTACGTTGCTGGCTTTTCGAGTTCAGCGGTGAGGTCCACAACCGAGACGTCGGAAGTCGGCACGCGGAAGGACATACCGGTGAGCTTCTTGTTGAGCGAAGGAATCACTACGCCCACAGCCTTGGCAGCGCCGGTGCTGGAAGGAATGATGTTTTCCAGAATGCCGCGGCCGCCGCGCCAGTCTTTTGCCGAAGGACCGTCAACCGTTTTCTGCGTTGCGGTGGTGGCGTGCACTGTGGTCATCAGGCCACGCTTGATGCCCCACTTGTCGTGCAGAACTTTGGCCAGAGGCGCCAAGCAGTTGGTGGTGCAGGAAGCGTTCGAGATGATCGCTTCGCCGTTGTAGGTCTTGTCGTTAACGCCGTAGACGAACATCGGGGTGTCATCTTTCGAAGGAGCCGAGAGAATGACTTTCTTCGCGCCTGCATCGAGATGCTTCTGCGCAGTTGGCTTGTCGAGGAACAGGCCGGTCGATTCGATGACGACGTCAGCGCCGACTTCGTTCCACTTCAGGTTTGCAGGATCGCGTTCCTGCGTCAGGCGGATCTTCTTGCCGTTGATGAACAGCGCGCCGTCTTTAACAGCGATGTCGCCTTTGAAGCGGCCGTGTACGGAATCGTACTGCAGCATATAAGCGAGGTAGTCAGGGTCGAGCAGATCGTTGATCGCGACGATTTCGATGTCGTTAGCAAAGTTCTGAACTGCTGCGCGCAACACGTTGCGGCCGATGCGGCCGAAGCCGTTGATACCTACTTTAACTGCCATTGTCGTTTCCTCGAAAGAGCTAGATGCCTGGGTGTGATAAATCGAATTAGCCGATCAGCGCGTTCACTTTCGTGATCACGTTGTCGACGGTGAAACCAAAATGCTTGAACACTGCGCTGGCTGGTGCGGATTCGCCGTAGGTGTCTACGCCGAGAACGTCGCCGTTGTCGCCAACAATGCCGCGCCAGTAAATGCTGACGCCCGCTTCAATCGCGAGACGCTTGCTGCCCTTCGGCAGAACTGCATCGCGATAAGCCGCGTCTTGCTGCAAGAACACTTCGCAGCAAGGCATCGACACCACACGAACCGCGGTGCCTGCTTCAATCAATTTCTTGGCCGCATCCACAGCGAGCTGAACTTCCGAGCCCGTCGCAATGATGATGGCCTTCGGCGCAGTCGCTGGTTCCAGCAACACATAACCACCGCGACGTGCATTTTCAAAATGCGCTTGCGGATGTGGCTGCGGGTTGAGGTTCTGACGCGACAGTGCGAACGCGCTTGGACCGTTGCGACGTTCAATTGCGCATGCCCATGCGATCGCAGATTCAAACTGATCCGCTGGACGCCACATCTGCAAGTTAGGAATCAAACGCAAGCTGGCGACATGCTCAACCGATTGGTGCGTCGGGCCGTCTTCGCCCAAGCCAATTGAGTCGTGCGTGTAAACAAAGATGCTGCCAATCTTCATCAACGCGGCCATGCGAATCGCATTGCGTGCGTAATCAGAGAACGTGAGGAAGGTGCCGCCGAATGGCAGCAGACCGCCGTGTAACACGATGCCGTTGATCGCCGCTGACATGGCGAATTCGCGCACGCCGTAGCTGATGTAGTTTCCCGAGAAATCGCCCGGCTTGATGACTTTGTAGCCTTTGAAATCGGTGCAGTTCGATTCGGTCAAATCTGCCGAACCGCCAAACAGTTCGGGCAGCTTCGGCGCAATCGCGTCGAGTGCGAACTTGGATGATTTACGCGTTGCGACTGGCTTGTCCGCAGCAGCGGCATCCGCAATCAACGCCTGTGCAGTGGCAGCCCAATCAGCAGGCAGCTCACCCTTCATGCGGCGCGTAAATTCTGCGGCGTCTTGCGGATACTTGGCCGCATAAGTCTCAAACACCGCGTTCCAACCGCGCTGCGCCGCTTTGCCTTTCTCGCGTGCATCCCAGCCCTTGCGGATATCAGCAGGAATTTCGAACGGCGCGTGTGGCCAGTTGAGCTGCGCGCGTGCGAGTGCAATTTCTGCATCGCCCAGTGGCGCGCCGTGTGAGCTTTCTTTGCCCTGCTTGTTCGGCGAGCCGAAACCAATAACGGTTTTGCAGCAGATCAGTGTTGGCTTGTCCTTCGACGCACGTGCTGTTTCGATAGCAGCTTTGATGTCTTTGGCCTTGTGGCCATCAACATTGCGCACCACCTGCCAGCCGTAAGATTCAAAACGATCTGGCGTGTTGTCACGGAACCAGCCGTGCACTTCGCCGTCGATCGAGATGTTGTTGTCGTCATACAGCACGACCAATTTATTCAAGCCCAGCGTGCCCGCGAGTGAGCAAGCTTCGTGGCTGATGCCTTCCATCAAGCAACCGTCGCCGGTGAAGACGTAGGTGTAATGGTCGACGATGTTCAAGCCATCGCGATTAAATTTCTGCGCGAGTACCTTCTCGGCAATCGCCATGCCGACGCCGTTAGCAATGCCCTGACCCAGCGGACCGGTGGTGGTCTCAACGCCGGGCGTGATGCCGTATTCAGGGTGACCTGCGGTTTTGCTGTGCAGCTGACGGAAATTTTTCAGCTCTTCCATCGGCAAGTCGTAACCAGCCAGATGCAGCAGCGAATACACCAGCATCGAACCGTGACCATTGCTGACCACAAAGCGGTCGCGGTTAGCCCAGGTTGGGTCGGTCGGGTTATGCGAGAGGAAGTCATTCCACAGAACCTCCGCGATATCAGCCATGCCCATCGGCATGCCGGGGTGGCCAGAATTGGCCTTTTGGACTGCGTCCATTGAGAGGGCGCGGATCGCGTTGGCGAGGTCAGTACGGGTATGCATCGGGCTATGGCTCGGTGCTGAGGCGGCAAATAAGGGCGCGTATTTTCCTTTTTAAGGCGCTCCGGAGCAAGGAACACTTGAATTAGTCCGCGCTTTTACTAATCCGAGCACGTGATTATTTAATATATTTATACTTTTAAAATTAAATAAATAAAACATATGCGCAGCCTGCCGCCCTTTGCGCACCCAGCTTTCAGCCAATTCTCAGCGGAATTTAATGCTGCAGCCGTAACTCGGAAATTGATCGCCTGATACGGTGCCTTTACCCAGCACCGCATCGAGTGCCGCGCGCAAATCTACGCCGCTAAGCGGCTTTCCATTGCCCGGCGTGGAATCATCAAGCCGCCCGCGATAGACGCAGCGCAGTTGCTTGTCGAAAACATAAAAATCGGGCGTGCAGGCGGCCGAATACGCACGCGCTACGTCCTGCGATTCATCGTAGAGATAGGGGAACGGATAGCCCTGCTGGCGCGCAACTTCGGCCATCTGCGCCGGGCCATCTTCCGGATAACGCGTCACGTCATTACTGCTGATCGCGACAAATCCCACCCCGCGCGACTGATAGTCCAGCGCCAAGCGAACCATCTCGCGCTCTACATGTTTCACATAAGGGCAATGATTGCAGGTGAATATGACCACCGTGGCCCGTTCGCCGCGCAGATCGGCAAGGCTCAGGTTACGGCCAGAAACTGTGTCCGGCAGCTGAAAATCCGGGGCCAAAGTGCCCAAAGGCAACATATTGGAAGGCGTTGGCATTAGGGGGTCCCAAAGATTTAAGGCCTCCAGCTTAAAGGCTGGGGATGCGCTAGGTTAAGCGCCCACAAAGTTGTGGCTCTGGTCCCGAGATTCATCTAGAATATCCGTTCATCCGTATAGACAGATCATCAGCGCAACGGAACATCGGTCCGATGCGCTTTCTTCAATCCTTATTTTTGAGGTTCATGCCGTGAGCGAATATCTCTTTACCTCCGAGTCCGTTTCCGAAGGCCATCCGGACAAAATGGCGGATCAGATTTCTGACGCGATTCTTGACGCGATTCTCGCGCAGGATCCTCGCGCACGCGTTGCTTGCGAAACGTTGGTGAAGACCGGCGTAGCTGTGCTCGCTGGCGAAGTCACCACCACTGCCAACATCGACGTTGACGCGATCACGCGCGGCGTTATCAATGGCATCGGCTACAGCAACACCGAAGTCGGCTTCGACGGCCACACCTGCGGCGTGATCAACATCATCGGCAAGCAGTCGCCTGACATCGCCATGGGCGTTGACGGCACCTCCAAGAAAGCGAAGAAAGCTGAAGAGATCGGCGCTGGCGACCAGGGCCTGATGTTCGGCTACGCCTGCAACGAAACTGCCACGCTGATGCCTGCGCCGATTTTCTACGCGCATCGCCTCGTAGAGCAGCAGGCCAAGATTCGTAAAGCGAAGAAAGGCGGTCTTTCATGGCTGCGTCCAGACGCCAAGAGCCAGATCACGCTGCGTTACAAGGATGACGCAGTCGTCGGCATCGACGCCGTTGTGTTGTCGACCCAGCATGATGCAGACATCAAGCTGAAAGATCTGCGCGAAGCCGTTCTCGAAGAAATCATCAAGCCTGTGCTCCCGGCCAAGTGGCTGACCAAGTCGACCAAGTTCCACATCAACCCGACCGGCAACTTCGTCATCGGCGGACCTGTTGGCGACTGCGGTCTCACCGGCCGCAAGATCATCGTTGACACCTACGGCGGTTGGGCACGTCACGGCGGCGGCGCATTCTCGGGCAAGGACCCTTCCAAGGTTGACCGCTCGGCTGCTTATGCTGCGCGCTACGTGGCCAAGAACATTGTTGCTGCCGGCCTCGCAGATCGTTGCGAAGTACAGATCAGCTACGCCATCGGCGTGGCCGAACCGACTTCGATCTTTGTCACCACCTTCGGCACCGGCAAGATCGACGACGCTGCAATGGACAAGCTGGTCCG
>JAZKEM010000258.1:0-18283 GCA_040387055.1 Pseudomonadota bacterium
GGTGATACTTTTCCATCACCAGCGCGCTAACGATGTTGTCTTCTTTGAGATAGTTACGGCTCAGAGAAGGATTCGTGAATACACGATTAGGTGTGTAGGTGGTTTCCAAGTTGATGATCAACTGATCAAAAATAGAACCCGGTTCACCTTCGGTGACGTAGCTGACGCCCGCACCGAAATTGTTTTCAGCAAAGTATTCACGTGCAATGTGACCGCGGAGACTGCCACCACCCGCAAGGAAGAAGGTATCCAACTCGCGACGAGCATCAGCCATGTTATCCACTGGCGAGGCGAAGACCTGACCGGTTGCTGGCTGGAACTCGTTGATCGCCGCATTCAGGCCATCGATACCGTTGAGACGAACCATCGCAGCGTAGTGGAACCATTCCTGTGAGGAATAAACACCACCTGGTGAAGCTTCAAACGGCGTATTCGCAAGTACGGGGCCAGAGTCGCCGCCGTTAGCTGCGTTAACCACAGCACCAAAAGTATTCAACGTGCCGTTTGCAAAGGTATTGGGCAGCGCTTTGTTCACGCCGCTCCCGGTCCAACGGAATACACCGTCTGGGTTGTAGCGACGAACAGCCATCGCCTGAAAGCCCCATTGACCAAAGTTACCTTTCACGCGCATGCCGTAGCTGTACTTGTTGTCGTAGCCACCTTCGGAGTACAGATCATGCACGGTGAACTGCGCCGGAATGACGTTGTACTGCGTGTTGGGGTTGCCATAGACCGACGGCTGGAACTTCTGGAAGAAACCATCTGCCAACAGCTCATCGCTGAACTGATAACCGACGCGCAATGCAAGCGCTGGAACGCGTTCGTCAGCAAATTCTTCTTGCGCGTAATCCAGTACCGAGTGACGACGCAGGTCGAGACCGTCAACCACATCGAGGACGCGGAAGAACAGCGCCTGGCCCCATGCGATCTGCTGGTTACCCAAACGAACGTTCAAAGGACCGTGGTTGTAGTCAAACAACAAGGTTGGGAAATAAACCAAGTAGTTCTTACCAGACCACTCAAGAGGATTCGGTTTGGAATTTCCTTCTACACGATACTGGAAGTAGTTCGGCGTGCCCTGATAGAGCGCTGGGTCACCACCGCTAATACCACCATAGATGCCGTTGAGTTTGCTCTCGTTGAAATCTTTGTACTTGCCCGGATCGTAAGTTGCGCGAACACGTGCAATGAACTTGAGATCGTTGGTGAGCTTCATGCCCATTTCGACTTCAGCGCGCAGCATGTGCAAGTTAAAGAGATTGTGTTCGTAATCAATCGGACGCTGAACATTGCCGCCGGTGTTCGGAAGCAAAGCCTGCACAACACCTGGGATAGGAATCGTCCCCCAACCTGTCGCACCAGTCAGTGCAGTGAAGGCGGGATCCAAAGCGCTAATAACTCCGGCAGGAACACCCAACAAGCCTAGCGTATTGCCAACCGTGGTTTGAACCGATGATGGAGGCAGTGCACCTTGAATTGGCACGCTCTTGCGATTGAATGGGTTGCCCGTTTGGTTATTCGGGTTAGCCGTGCCGGTTGAGAACGCAATTTCTGGGCGGATAAAGCCGCCGAAACTGACATCGAAATTACTAAACCAACCGCTAGACTCTTCAGCAGGTGCTTCTTCAGATGGCGCGGCATCAGCAACCACTTCTTCGGATGCAGTTGCGTCAACAGCAACAGCTTCCGCAGGTGCCTCTTCAGCGGGTGCAGCATCAACAGGTGCCGCCTCTACTGCAGCGGCTTCAACCGGTGCGGCTGCTTCTTCAGGTGCAGCGGCAACTGCATCAGCAGGCGCCTCAGCAACTGGAGCTGCTACGTCGGCAGCAGGCGCAGCCTCTTCAGGCATCACAGCGGTGTCTTCTTCTCCACCAGCAAACGCTGACGTAGACAATGCGAAGCAGAATCCTGCTAACGCAATCTTTTTATAAACGATATTCATTAGATTGACCTCTCCCCTATGGGATCAACAAACGACTGAACGAACAAAATCTCTACGCCAATTAATTAACCTTGACCCTGACAATTTGCCCTCTATTTCCAACCGCCAGAACCTGCGCGTCGGAACCGGTGATACCCTGATACCACGCGGTTGTAATTTCTGGATTCGTTGCATGATTCCATGTGCTGCCATCATCCGTGCTGATCAACATGTCATGCATGCCGGTGATGTAAACTTTTCCGTCAGCGCTTGAAGTCACGCCCAACAAAATTGCTGGAGTACTGGTTGTCAGCGGTTTCCAAGTTGTACCGCCGTCCGTTGTGCGCAGCATTGAACCCGCCTGACCTACGGCATAGCCCACGCCATCAGCACGAACGTGCATTGCAAAAATTGAAGCGTCACCTTTGTTCAAGGTCTTCCAGGTAACGCCACCATCTGCGCTACGAAGAATGAGACCGAATTCACCAGCAATGGTGAGTACGCCTTTTTCGTCAGCACTGGCGACGTAAAGATGCGGCTCTTCGCCTTGCGGCATGATGTTGATCCACTCTGGCGAACTCTTTTGCCAGTTCAAACCACCATCAGTAGAAGTAATCACCGTACCGAAAGCGCCAACAGCTACAGCAACGCCGCTGCTGTTCACCGACACTGAGAGCAAACGACTATCCGTACCGCTGTCCGCCTTGCTCCAAGCTTTACCTTGTTCGCGGACAAACACCTGTCCCTGCTGACCAACGGCAATCGCATGATCTTTGTTAACACCTACGCCAAGAAAAGAAAGCTCACCAAGCTTGGCAGCGGACTGTTTCCAAGTTTTCCCGGCGTCTGCACTTTCCATGATCTGTCCACCAGCGCCAACTGCAACGCCGGTGTTGCCATCAAGTGCAATTGAGAACAGTGCTTGGTGCACTGTTCCAGTAACAACAGGCTTGAGTTGCATGGCGCCCGCTGCCACCACATTGGGGGCATAAGCCCCCAATGTGATTGCGGCAACAGCCAAAAGCGAAACGACTGGCTTTACAGCACGCATTAGGCTGAACCCAAACGCTGGATCGCCTGAACCGTCAGGTACTTGTTGTAAACGTCGACACCATTGGTGGCGTAGCTGCTCTTGTAACCACCAGTGATTTCCTTGGCCTGCACGAAACGACTCATGCGGTTGGCCTGGATGTCATGGCTGTGTACATAGACCCACGACCAAGACGGATGGCCGCTGGAATCTTTCACGGTCATCTTGTCGTTAGAGTACTGCGCGTAAGCAGGTTCGAACGATTTCCAGATATCACCACGACGATCAAAGGTGTTGTAAGCAACGTACATGCCGTTACGAACGTCGATCCAGGTGCGCTTCTTGCTCAGCGGCGCGCGCGGATAACCCGTTGGTTCGGCATCGACAACGACGGTTTCTGGAATCAGCTCAGCATAGGTTTCGAAGAAGGTTTGACCCTTCGGTCCACCATGCGTCTTGCGTTCATAGTTAGCGTCATAGCCGCCGTTGAAGTTGCGGCCGCCAACGTAACCAAGCATCGGCTTGCGACCAACGATCTTGTAGTTGCCCCAAGTCAGCATTGGGTCGCCAGCAGCCCATGCGTCGGAGAGGAAGATGGTAACGCCCGGAACCAGCGGTTCAAAACGCTGGTTGGTCGGGAACTGACGGACGCGCTTGAACGCCGGCAGGTAACCCTGCAGATCCGGGAACTTGCGCTGATCGTAATACCAAGTATTGAGGAACGAAGTACCAGCAACGTCTTGCGGCGCAGTGAACCATACCGATTGATAACGCAGCAGGTCTTTCTTGCCACCCCACACCGTACCGTCGGTACGTGCGGTAGTGTTAAGTTCAGTCCAAACGAAGTCGTACTTGTAGGCTAGCGTGCCATCCGGCGCGATATCCCAGTCACGAACTGCGTACTGCGAATAGTCATGACGACCCCAAGCCAGCGTCAGGTTAGCGGTGGCTTCGAGTGCATTCTTGAAATCCGGGAACGGATTACCGCCGACCCAAGGCTCGCCTTTCTGCGTAACAACGTTGCCGTTGGCATCAAACTTGGCCTGCCCCTTGTTCTTCAAGGTTGCTTCCAAATAAGGAGCCGGGTAGAACTTCGACGCGTCCTTGGTGGACTCGATGATGTTGATACGACGACCCATTGTCTTTACTTGCTGATAGGCGATTGGATCCAGTAGATCCTTCACGACATCAACGTTATTAGCATCAACCACATCACCAGGCTTAATCTTGCCTTTGGTGTACATCGAGATCGACAGAAGTTCATCTGGATAAGCCTTACTGGTATCACCAGTATTGCCGATCATTGGCCATAGAGGAGCCAGAACACCTGCGCTGGCACCAACTGCAGCCTTTTGAAGCAACATACGACGGCCGTAATCAAAGTCATATTTTTTAATACGCATCACTACTCTCCTCTACGCAACAACCTTTAGTCCCGCAGGTTGCACACGGGTACCCGCCTACACCGCACGATGAAGGCGTATACACACTAAAACGTTATAAATGTCCGTTTGGATGCTCATATCCATCCTTCAATCAGACCGACTTTCCATCATGCATCTCTGAATCGGACAAGGTGAACTGCGACAGATCCACACCTTCACCGACCAGCAAATCTTTACGTGCCACAAATTTTGGTTTGACCAGGTACACCAACAGCGGCAGTGCAACCAGAGCCAATATCATGTTGATGAGCATTGTCAGCACGAGCAGCAAACCCATGTCTGCCATGAACTTGAGTCCTGACAGGAAATACCAAGGCAGAATGCCGACGAACATGATGGATGCCGTGAACATGATGGCCTTACCGGTTGTCGTCAGCGATGCTGTGATCGTGCGGCCCCAGTCATGATCATGCGCGTGATATTCCTCGCAGATACGTGAGAGCAGGTAGATGCCGTAGTCGATACCTACGCCTACACCGATCGCAGCAACCAGCAGTGAGTTGATATCCAGACCAATGCCGATCAAGTGCATCGAAGCATTCAGAATGAAGTTAGCCATGTTCACAGGAATCAGCAGGATCAAACCTGCAACGATTGAGCGATAAGCCAAGCTACAACCAATCAAGATCACAAGGTTCAACAAACCAATGATGACCCAGTGGAAACGATGCACCACATCGTTCATGGCCTGCTGCAATGCGATGGTGCCGGTACCCAGACGGATCAAGAAGTCCTTGTGGTCAGCGCCAACAATTGCGATGGCCTTCTTAGCCTGCTCCAAAGCGGAGTCGACCGTGCCTTGTTTGTTGTCCTTGTACCAGAGCGACACCGTGCCGTTCTGCAATTCAAAGTCGATTACATTCGAGTACGCCTTGGGGCTGCTACCCAAGAGCACTGAGGACACAGCAGCGTTAACTGCCATATTGGTTGGGTCCAAAGGCATCCAGCGCGGGTCACCACCTGAGAACAAGCGGTTGCCTTCCATCAGATAGTCGCCAAAGGACAGTGTTGCGCGCGGTGGATTTTCGCCGTGCTCAATCAAGGCCTGAATCTTCTGCATGGTCATGATCGTGTCGGCCTGCTGCATGAGGCGACGCGGATTCTTTTGATCCTTACCTTCAAACACGATTTCCAAGGTGTTTACACCAGGGAACAGGCGATTAATTTCGCGAACAGACTGGTTGAACTCTGAGTCGTTCCACAGCAGGTTACTACCTTCTACTGGGTTACCAATGCGAATTTGCAGTGCCAAGATCAATGCAGAAACTGCAGTCACCGCCATGACCACCGTGGTCACACGTGCGCGCTTACCAAACGATAGGCTCGCCAAGAAACGCAACAAGCCTTGGAAGCCCGTCTGGAATTTCGTGACCTTGCCATGACCGATAAGGTCTGCAACGTTGCGTGGCGCAGGCAGTGCAGCCAGCTGCAGCGAGATCAGGACCACACCCGTTGGGATCAACCAAATGCACCAGAAGCCGCAGAACAATGCGAAACGTTCCATCGCAGGAATCGGTGCAACAGCGATCAGGAAGATACCGACGATGTCCGTGAAGATACCGAGTACCGATGGCGCCATCATCACGCCCATGGTGATTTCAGCAGCCTTCACGCGATCTTTCACGTGCCAATAAATTTCGTAGTAGCGCTCAGTAAACTGCACGCAGTGTGAGAATGTTCGCGCCACCAGCAATAGCGGCACAATCATCAGCAGCGGTTCAATCGGCGACTTGAGCCAGCCAACAAAACCAAAACCCCAGATTGCAGCAACAGCACTGGTAAAGATTGGCGTGACCACGCCAACGACGTTGCGCATGTACAGCACCAGCGCCAGTACCAACATGCCGAGCGTAACTGCGAAGATCCAGTTGGTCTGCGCGTTGTACTGATACACCCAGCCCGTCAGTACAGGCTGACCTGCGAGATAAATATCGTGGTCCTTATCGCTTGCCTTCTTGACGAGGCCATGTACGTATTTGAAAGCTTCGCCGTAATCCAGACGCGACTCAATGAACGTGGCGTTAATCAACGTCGCCGTCGCATCATTGGAGATTAGGAAGGTACGTGCACCGGGCGACTTATCAACGCGGCCGCGGAATTCGTTGAGCTCTTCCGGAGTGGACGGAACGCGATCTTCCATCAAAGGACGAATGTCGATACCAAAAGGCGTTGCTTCGGCATAACGCGCTTTTTCAGTAGCGATGGAGAGAATCTGATCGTGATCAACGCCAGGCGAAAGATCGACGTCACGCGTTAAGTCCCAAACTTTCTGCAGCGTTGCGGCGTTATAGATATCGCCGGTTTTACGCTTGACCACAATCGTGACGGTCAGCGGGTTGCCGAAGTTCGGGTGATCTTTATAAACCTGAACGTAGGGGTCGTCCTTAGGCAAGAGATCCGAGAAAATCGTCTTGAGCTGAACCTGTGGCAGGCCAGCACCAAAGCCCAAGGTGATCAGTATGAAAACGGCCCAAGTAAATTTGCGATGGGACATCACCCATGCAGCAATGCGGAAACGCAAGGAGAGCATGGACGCTTACTCGTAAACAGCAAGCGCTACGCGGCGCTCGCAGAAATTGGGGCGCGGCAGCGCAGCGATTACACAGATATCAACTGTCGGATTATTTCCGACAAAAATAGCATTGCCCTTCAGCATGCTCTCCTCCTGTTGTATCAAGTCTTTGTTGCACTGCGGCATAAAACATTGCCAACGTACAACCAGCTTGAGTGGTTTATGCGATGCAATTTGAAGCTTGCACGACATTGCCGCACTACACGGATGGGTAGTTTTTGCGCCAGATATTTCTTACCTAGCCCTACCCATCCACAACAACAAGTCCCAAGAGAACAATTGACTCAAATTTAATGCAACAGCCCCAACTGTCGCGCAGCAGTGATCGCTTGCAAGCGACTGCCGACTGAAAGCTTTGAATAGATATTTTTTAAATGAAATTTAACGGTGTTTTCAGAAACAAAAATACGACCAGCCATTTCTTTATTAGAAACACCGTTCGCTAGGAAAATCAGAATTTCCTTCTCACGATCAGTTAAAGGCTCCAACGGCTCTGGGCTCATTGGATTAGATGTGCGCGTCAGATCAGTTCCTGATGCGTGTAAGAGTTTTTCAAGATGTTCACGATCCGTTCCAAATGGAACCTCTTGCGAGCCCGCATCCAATACCGCCTGATACTCTTCTTTGAGCAAGTGCAGGATCGCGTTGCCTTCATCCAAATAGCAACGCACAAAGCCACCAGGCGCGCCGAGTTGCAAGGCTTTTCTCAAACTACGATGTGCTGCATTGCTGGCACCGCGCTTGACCTGCAATTGCGCATCAAGCAAATACAATTTGATTTGACGATAAATCCGATGACGATGCTTGGTCATATCGTCTGTCAGCATCGCGGTTGCAATGGAAGCATCCGTTTCGTGGCTGGCAAGACGAATTTTTCCGTAGGCTTCACCTTCAAATTCATCCGCAAAAAAAACCCAGTCTTGTGGAGATGGCACACTCGGCGGCGTGATTGTCGCTGCAATTGCACGACCTTTCTCAATACCGTTCAACAAAAGACCACGACGCACGCGCTCCCAATTCACGATTCGGAGTAAACGCTGCCAACCATTGGCGTAAGCGATGTGCTCAGCCTCATCCAAAATCTCAAGCGCCTTATTAGGACGCCCACGCGCATCATGTGTGCGTGCCATCGCTAGATAGGCAACGGCGAGAAAATCCAACAGCACCGCGCTTGTGATGACGTCGTGATACTGAACGAATAAAGATTCAACCTGATCCAGTTCGCCTGCTTCATAAAGTGCCCAAACGTAACAAGACACCAACGCTGCAGACGCAAATGATTTGTCGATATGCATTCGCTGCTCAGCGAATGACTGGCGAAAATACTCAAGTGCCTCGGGCAATTGACCCTGCACCATCAGAGCAACGCCGCGCACACCGACTGTGTAACCCGTACTGAAAACCGCATCGCCGCGTTCAGCGTAAGCACGCGCCAAAGCAAGATACTTGCGTGCGCTTTCAAAATCGCTGGAAGCAAGATAGTGGTAAGCGACGAGATTAGCGCCAGCACTGAGTTCAAACGTACTGAACCCCTGAGGATCTCGGCCTTGCAATTCGACACTGCCAATAATTTCGAAAGACTTTGGCAGATCATCTGCACAAATCGCAGCCATAGACAAAGCTACTGCAGAGTCTTTGGTATTAGCGTAATCGCCACTACCCTTCCATGACTCAAGCAGCTCCAGCAAAGGCTTCAGCTTTTGTGTGCGCCGGAGGAAAATCAAAGGCCATGCAAACTTGATGGCAAGATCCGGTCGCTTGGCAATCTCTTCAAAGGGAAGACGGTCATACCAGCGCTCAACCGTAATCAACTGCGCACTGACCACCAACTGATTCATCCAGATGTTCATTACATCGGCAGCCATCGAGAAATTTTTCGCGGCGATAGCGTGATGTACGGTTTCTTCGTACATGCCCTGGCTCAAATGCCAATCTGCAGCTCGCTCATGTACCTCTCGTGCAATCTCGCCCGACTGGCTACGCAATTGCTCCGCCAAGAACGATGAGAACAATGCGTGATACTTGAACCAGTGCAAATCACTATCGAGACTGCGCAGGAACAATCCTGAACGCTCTAGCTCTTGCAGAATTTCTCGCGAGTTATGCCAGCCAGTCACCGCATCACAGAGTGGCCCTGATAGTCTTTGCAGCAAGGAAGTCCGCAGCAGGAATTCCTGCACCTTCGGCTTCTGCAAGGTCAGCACATTGTCTGCGAGATATTCCGCCAACTCGCGTGGGCGGTAAGTGCCCAAGTCACCTAGTGACTTTCGCACTGCTGGATTGTTAAGCGTGAGTTTGAACAACTGCAATGCAGCAGGCCAACCTTCGGTACGACGGTAAATTGCGCCTCGCTCGGTTTCGTTCACCAAGAGATCTTGTGATCCCGCAAAGAACTGCTCAACTTCTGAAGGAGAAAAACGTAGATCATCCGCACGCAGGATCAATGCTTTTTGATTGACGACCAAGCGCGCCAAACCCAGATCAGGCACCGAACGTGAGCCGATAAAGAACCGCGCATTTGCAGGCACGCGTTCCACTAAATCACGGAAACAAATCATGACTGACTTGTTGTTGAGAACCTGAAAATCATCAAAGAAAAGTGCGACAGGACGATCCAGCTTGATCAACTGATCAATCATCCAATCTGTTTTTTCGCGCCGCTTTTCTGGATAGCCAGACTCAGCCTCCGCAACCGTAACTTCTTTGACGCTTGCAGTAATCGAATTCAACAAAGCTTGTAGATGAATGGCTAGACGACGTTGATCGTTATCAGCTTCATCGAGCGTTAACCAGCCCGTGAGATAGCCGCGCTCTTCACACTGACTTTTAATTTGCTGCATGGTCGTTGATTTGCCATGCCCGGCAGGCCCCTGCAAAACCACAACACGGGCGGATTCATTATCAAAAATGCGCTGCATGATCGACACGCGCGCAATTGCCTCGCTTCGCATGGTCGGCGCGAACAGCTTGTGGCCATACGCCTCTTGGGGCGAACGCTGGCTGGTTCGTTCACTACTCACTGTTGTGGCTCTCCTCGCACTGATACTGCAAGCGATATCCTTCCTCGCTAACAGGTACGGATGACTATTAGGTTCTTTTTACCATCCGTGGTGAATTCTGAGTATAGGCATGTATTTGCCTGCATGGGCGCAGTATTTATGCCGCAGTGCAGCGAAAAGACTAAAATGACCTTCTGAATTCAGGAACCTGCTGCATGCAACTCGCTTTGGCACCAATGGAGGGTCTGGTCGATGAGATCCTGCGTGACGTGCTCACACGCGTCGGCGGCATCGACTGGTGTGTTACTGAATTCATTAGAGTTAATGATCGCCTGCTGCCCGAACATTACTTTCGCAGACTTGCTCCAGAACTCGATCACGGCGCTAAAACCCGAGCCGGCACACCCATGCGAGTGCAATTGCTGGGTTCAGACCCAGTATGTCTTGCCGACAATGCCGCCCTCGCCTGCACGCTCGGAGCGCCAGTCATTGACCTGAACTTTGGCTGCCCGGCCAAAACTGTCAATAAATCACGCGGTGGCGCAGTACTGCTAAAAGAGCCAGAGCTATTGCACGCCATCGTCCGCGAAGTACGCCGTGCTGTGCCCGCCGAAATTCCTGTTACTGCAAAAATGCGTTTGGGCTTTGAGACGCCGGATGTTGCACTCGACTGTGCACGCGCACTCGCCAGCGGCGGCGCATCACAAATCGTGGTTCACGCTCGCACCAAGGTTGATGGCTATCGTCCACCTGCGCACTGGGATTGGATTCCACGCGTGCAAGAAGTCGTCTCAGTCCCTGTATTTGCCAATGGCGAAATCTGGACGCTGGAAGACTGGCGTCGCTGCCGCGAAATCAGTGGCGCAGAAAACTTCATGCTAGGCCGAGGTCTTGTTGCCAAGCCTGATCTGGCACTACAAATCGCCGCAGAAAAAAATGGCGAAGAAGTGGTGCCAATGACTTGGTCAGAATTATTTCCGCTGGTGCAGGATTTCTGGCGACAAGAACGCATCAAGCTCGCACCGGGTTATGCGCCCGGTCGTCTCAAACAATGGCTAGTCTGGTTGAGTCGCAGCTACGAAGAAGCAGGTCTGATGTTTGATACAGCGCGCCGCGAAACTGATTGCGAAAAGCTCGACGCACTTTTGCAATTGCCATCACTCACTCCAGTTTCACGTTTAGCAGCGTAGATTTAACGAGAAACTTTAATCTTCGTCAGGCACCGCGCCCTTCATCGCCTTACGAATTTGATCAGAAGTAAACCCACGCCCAGCCAGATAGCGATACTGCTTATTGCGCTCATCCATTGTCTTTGGCGCTGCGCCAAATTTTCTAGCGTGAAGATCAATTGCAGCTTGAGCCCAGTCACAGTCGGCTGCTTCTAGTGCTGCGGATGCTTCGGCGTCTGGAACACCAGCAACGCGCAGATCGCCTTCGATATACATGCGTCCATAGCCTTGGCTAACGCGGCTGCGGATTAGCATTTCTGCATAGCGTGAGTCGGATTGCCACCCTCGCTCTGAGAGTTCACCAACGGCTTCTGCCGCTGTGCTCTCGTCGTATCCACGAGATTCTAATTTTCGACGGAGTTGCTCCGCGCTGTGCTCACGCCGACCCAGTGCCCGCATTGCAGAATCGCGGGCACTGGATGGCTCGGGTGGCTTCTTACTTTTCTTCAACCTTTGCTGCCTTCTCAGGCATCAGCTTGGCACGCAGTGCGGCTTCAATCTCAGCGGCGATTTCAGGATTATCCTTCAAGAAGTTCTTGGAGTTGTCCTTGCCCTGACCAATCTTGTCGCCCTTGTATGCGAACCATGCGCCGGATTTTTCGACGAGTTTGTGTTCGACGCCGAGGTCAATCAATTCGCCTTCGCGCGAGATGCCTTCGCCGTACATGATTTCGAAGATGACCTGTTTGAACGGAGGTGCGAGTTTGTTTTTAACAACCTTCACACGCGTTTCGTTGCCGACCACTTCGTCGCCCTTCTTGATCGCGCCGATGCGGCGGATGTCGAGACGCATCGATGCGTAGAACTTAAGCGCGTTACCACCGGTGGTGGTTTCTGGGCTCTGGCCCGGCATCATCACGCCGATCTTCATACGAAGTTGGTTAATGAAGATGACGGTGGTCTTGGAGCGGTTGATGCTGCCGGTGAGTTTGCGCAGCGCCTGTGACATCAAGCGTGCCTGCACGCCAACCGAGGCATCGCCCATCTCGCCTTCGATTTCTGACTTAGGAACGAGTGCAGCAACGGAGTCGATAACGATGACGTCGAGGCTGTTGGAGCGCACGAGCATGTCGACGATTTCCAGTGCTTGTTCGCCGGTGTCTGGCTGCGAGATCAGCAGGTCAGCGACATTCACTCCAAGCTTTTCAGCGTAGGTGGTGTCGAGTGCGTGTTCTGCGTCGATGAACGCGCAAACGCCGCCGAGCTTCTGTGCTTCTGCAACGATGTGCAGAGTGAGCGTGGTTTTACCGGATGATTCCGGGCCGTAGATTTCAACGACGCGGCCGCGAGGTACGCCTCCGATGCCGAGCGCGGTATCGAGCGTGATCGAACCCGTTGAGATCGCTTCGATCTCGGGACGCTCGTCGGTGCCCATACGCATTACGGTACCTTTGCCAAACTGCTTTTCAATCTGAGAGAGCGCTGCTTCCAGTGCTTTTTTGCGGTTGTCGTCCATCGTGTACACCTCGAAAATAATGAAACTATTGTTATTAGGGCTACGGCGAGGCCTCTTATGAGGGGCGCCGGCGGGACTAGTGTATAAACATACACCTGTCACTGCAAACCGCTACTCCGGCATTCGGCTCAGAACAGCGGCATTTGCGGCGGCGGCTGTTTCGGCTTCCAAACACCATTCAAAGGCCAGCGTCCCAAAATCTGATACTCGGCCGGCTGATCGTGCAAAACGCTGCGGATCAGTACGAATTCCTTGACCTGCCACACCACTGGCTTAATCCGCGTTGGCGGAATCTGCACAGTGGCATTTCGCACCACGGTGAGATGTGGCGCGAATCTCATTCGCTCAACCAAGACACCCGAATTACGCAGCGCATCGCGCAAGTGATCGTGTAGCAAGGTCAACTCAGGCGGAGTTTCCAGCGGCGCGAGATACCAGGGCACTTCGCGGTTCTTGAAACTGTTGGCCTGATCGAGAGTGAGAGTAAACGGCGGCAAGCTCACTAGATGAGCCACCTGTTTTGCGGCCGCTTCTTGCTCGGGCGAAACGTAGTCGCCGAGGTAGGGCAAGGTGATGTGATAGCGCTCTGGCTTGAGCAGATAGCCATCGGGTTGCATACGCGTTTTCAGATCACGCGCAGCTTCTGAGCAAGACGCACGCGTCTCGTCATCCGGCACAAGCGCAAAGAAGAGCCGGTTATGTGGAAACTTGGATTCAGTCATTCCGCAGGAATTTGAGTAGTTCTGTTAACGCGGTGTGCGCGGTTTGTTCACGAACTTGTTCGCGATCGCCGCTGAAGTGATAACAACGTACGAGTGGATCACTGCCGCGGTGCAGCCAACTGATCCACACGGTGCCAACCGGCTTAGTTTTGGTCCCACCAGTGGGGCCAGCAACGCCAGTAACGGCAATGCCCCAGTCTGCAGGACTCGACATCAGCAAGCCTTCCACCATGCAGATTGCAGTGCCATCACTGACCGCGCCTTCAGTAGCGATGACATCTTCTGGCACATCCAGCAATTCTTGCTTGGCAAGATTGGAATAAGTGATGACGCCGCGCTCAAACCAACCAGAGCTGCCAGCAACGTCGGTCATCAGTTTGGCGATAAGCCCGCCTGTGCAAGATTCAGCGGTGGCGACAAATTCACCACGAGCCACTAACAACGTTCCGATTTCGGCAGCTAAGGTGCTCATGATTTTGCGGAACGCTCCTCTTTTATTAGTACGCCCAAATGGTTGAAGCACCATCTGGCATTTGCTTTAACCGCGATGATACCGCCTGTGGCTCACGCCAGTTTGGCGAAGGCCGATTACCGTTGCCGCCGTGCTAAGGTCAGTTATCGGAAAGATGTCTGGGGTGCGTTGATGCCGCATTGACGCAAGGCATTTTTCCCTAAGAAATTGTTATATTTTATATTACAATTATTCATTAGTCATACACTAAATAACACCTGCTGAGCCGCCACGGCGAACGCTGGTGACACCATATAAATGTCTCGAATCATCGACGCTGTTACCGCCATCCTTTTGCACGGCCCGGATCTGTTCATTACCCGCCGCCAAGTGCATATGCCGTCGTTTCCAGGCTACTGGGCTTTCCCCGGCGGCAAAGTCGATAAGACAGATAGCGAAGAGCCACTGCCCTACCCGCTGCTGCAAGGTCACGACCCCAAAAAAATGCGCGCGCTCGATCGTGAGCTGCGTGAAGAATTAGAATTTGATCTATTCGCCGCAATGGATCGCGGTGAAGTCATCAGTTTTCACGAAGTTGGCGAAGCCACCACGCCATCGATTGTGCCGGTACGTTTCCGTACGCACTTCTATCGCATTGAACTGAGCAAGCGCCCAGAGATCGAAGCTCATCTCGGTGAAACCGCCGAATGGGCGTGGATGCCTGCGCAAACGCTGCGCGAAAAAATGGACAGCGGCCGTTTACTTGCCGCCCCACCAACGCGTATTGCTGTTACTCACGTTGCAGAACAACCGAGCGACACCGGCACCATTCGTGGTTTTGAATTCCGCTTCAATCCCGCCTTGGAAATTCCGTGGATGGAGCCGATGGCCGGCATCCACATGTTCGCTGTGCAATCGAATACGATTCCGCCAGCGGATCGCACCAATGCATTTCTGTTGGGTGACGAGGGCTCGCGCAAAGTATTGGTTGATCCCTCGCCCGGCACACTGGAAGAACTTGCACGTCTGAATGCACTGATCGATACGCTGAAGGTCGATGAGATTTTCCTCACGCATCATCACCCCGATCATCGCGAGCACGCTGATGCTATCGCACGTCGTCTCGGCGTTCCGCTAGGCATGAGCGAAGACACGCACGCGCGTATTGCAAAGCGTAAACCTGCATGCTTTGAAGGTATCAAAACAAAAATCTATCGCGAAGGCGATGTGCTGACGCAGTGGCAGGGCGAGAACATCAACGTCTACGCCGTACCGGGCCATGATGAAGGACAGCTCGCGCTGATGCCTGATTCAAAACTGTGGTGCCTCGTCAGTGATTTGATTCAAGGTGTCGGCACCGTCGTCGTCGGCGGCCCCGAAGGCAATATGCGTAAGTACTTTGACTCGCTACAACGCGTGATCGACTGGAATCCTGACGTCATCATTCCTTCGCACGGCATTGCGCTCGGCACGACGTATCGCATCAAAGAAACACTCAAGCATCGCCAAGCACGCGAAGAGCAAATCGCTGCGCTGCATGTGGAAGGCAAAACACCGCAAGAGATGTTGCCAACTATCTATGTCGGCCTTGATCCACGTCTAGCGCCGCTGGCACTGGTCAACATCATGAGTCACCTGCAGAAACTTCGCGAAGAAAATCGCATTAGTTAACATCCATTAAGTTTTTTTGCGTCAACGGAGATTTTGAACATGATCTGGACGCTCGCACTGGTTGGTGCACTCGTTGGCGCTTCGTTTATGCATCACGCCGGTGGAACAGCCGTCGGTGCCATGCTCGGCTATTTGCTTGGGCGCGTGCTCAAGCTGGATACAGATTTGCAGGCATTGCGTGAAGATCTACGCATACAGCGCGAGATAAATACGGCAACTTCCGCAAAGACCAAAGCGCCAGAAGCGCCCACAGAAAAAGTCGAACCACTACAAGTTGTGCCGCCACCTTCGTGGAGCGTTGCCGCTGAGCAACCGCAAGAGCCGATCAGCCGTCCAACCGCACAGCCACCGCCCATTCCACGCACGCCAGCTGCGGCTCCTGTTCTCGCACCGGAATCACCTTCGTTGCTATCGAGCGCCGTGGATTGGATTCGTGGCGGCAATCCTTTGGCACGCGTCGGCATCGTCATCCTGTTTTTCGGCGGCGCGTTTCTCGCTAAATACGCAGCCGAGCACAGCTACTTTCCGATTGGCTTGCGCATGGTTGCGCTCGCAATCGGCGCACTCGTTTTACTCGCAGTCGGCTGGGGCCTGCGCAATACGCGTGCGGTCTATGCGCAAACACTGCAAGGCGGTGGTATTGCGGGACTCTATCTGACGATATTTGCAGCAACGCGTCTCTACGATCTACTGCTGCCAAGCGCCGCGTTAGCGCTATTAGTGTTAATTGCCGTTGTCGCCGCCGTACTCGCTGTTGCACAGAACGCACTGGCGCTGGCGGTGTTCGGCACGGCAGGCGGTTTCATGGCACCAGTTCTGCTCTCTACTGGCAGTAGCAATCACATTGCCTTGTTCAGCTATTACACCATCCTCAATCTCGGTGTGTTCGCGATTGCATGGTTCCGTGCATGGCGCGTATTGAACCTGGTTGGATTCATTTTCACCTTCGGCATTGTTGGCGCATTCCGCGCCACTTCGTACTCGCCAGAAAAGCTGCTGAGTGCTGATGGCTTTTTGTTGCTGTTCTTCCTGCTCTACATCAGCATCACCATTCTGTTCGCTCTGCGTCAGAAACCCGATCTCAAAAGTTATGTCTCTGGCTCACTGGTGTTTGGCCTGCCACTAGCCACCTTTGCAATTCACGGCAGCATGATCGACTCCTATCAATATGGACTCGCGTGGAGTGCGCTAGGTTTTGGCCTGTTCTATTTCCTGCTTGCAGGCGCACTGCATCTGACACGCCGTGAAAATTTTAGCCTGCTATCCGAAGCCTTTGCTGCGCTCGGCGTGATCTTTGGAAGCTTGGCAATTCCATTGGCCTTCGATCATCAAACCACCGCTGCAAGCTGGGCGGTAGAAGGCGCAGGCCTGTTGTGGATTGGCATGCGTCAGCAACGCTGGATGGCGCGCGCGTTTGGTGTATTACTGCAAGCACTTGGCGGCGCTGCATTCTTGCTGGATATTAATTACGAAGTCTTAGGACCTGCCGTGTTCAACCGCCTAACCATCGGCTGCGCAATGCTGGCAATTGCAGGTGTGCTCAGTGGCTACTGGCTGCAGCGCAATCGTGAAACGGCAAGATCGTGGGAAGCGGGCTGGTCAGTCATCGCAACATTGTGGGGACTGGCGTGGTGGTTTTACGGTGGTTTCTCAGAGATCGTTCGCACGCTACCGCAATATGAACGCGGCGCCAATCTGATCTTGCTCACGATTACGGTGCAACTGCTGTGGCTTTATGGCTCGCGCTTGCGTTGGCCTTTCGCGCGACAACTCACCGTTGCCTTACTGCCTGCTGCCGCGTGCATTGGCATCCTCAGCGGCCCAGAGCATCCATTTATTCAAGGCGCTGCGATCGCTTGGCCTGTGCTGTTTGTAATTCATTATTTACTGATATATTTCAGCGACGCTGACGAAGATGCAACAACACAACGTCTACTGCCGTGGCAACACGCTGCTGCGTTTTGGTTATTGGCTGTTGTGAGTGCTTGGGAATTGCATTGGCAGCTGGACTTGCAAATGTACGGCGTGTGGAGCGTGCTGCCTTGGGGCCTGACTCCTGCCCTGCTGCTATTCCTCTGCGCACGCGCGAGTGACTGGCCCGGTTGGCCTTTGAAGTCACATGCCAAGGTTTATCAAGAACTCGTAGCACCGCCACTCGCACTATGGGCAGCATTCTGGTTGGCGGGCACCAATCTCAACAGCGATGGCAACTCTGGCAATTTGATTTACATGCCGCTGCTCAATCCGCTGGATATTGCCAGTGTCTTGATCTTGCTTTGCATCGCCCTGTGGTGGAAACAGCTTTCACCAGAAGCAAAGTTCCGCCGCCAAATGGGTGAATCACTGTGGCCACGCGCAGTTTTCGCAGGGCTGGTTTTTGTATGGCTCAATGCCGCATTGATCCGCGCACTGCACTACAGCATGGGCACGCCGCTGACGTTTGATGGCATCTCAAACTCCATCATCGTTCAAGCAGCACTCTCAATCTTCTGGGGTCTGCTCGGCTTCATCGCCATGATCTGGTCAGCGCGCCGCAGTCAGCGCGAGGTCTGGATGGTTGGCGCAGCACTGATGGCGGTCGTTGTGATCAAACTTTTCGTAATCGACACCTCAGGTAGTGGCACGCTTGCGCGCATTGTTGCGTTCTTAAGTGTTGGCGCGCTGTTGTTGCTCACAGGTTATCTATCGCCGCTACCGCCGCGGCGTGCAGAAGAAGAAGCACCGGAGCAATGAATTTTCGTGGGTAGGGTGCGCTGTGCGCACCATCAATCTCGCCGGCAAAGCGTA